>NZ_CALMSV010000062.1 GCF_937872355.1 uncultured Sphingorhabdus sp.
ACCTCACCCCGACTGCGCCGTTCGCCCTTGCGTTCCTTGCGCACGTCCTTGGCTCGCGCGGCGGCGGCGCGTCGCTTGCCCTCAGGCGTTTCGGATTTCTTTGGCTCGTCTAGGACGAGCGCATCGCCCAGTTCGATGTCTAGTCCGAGATCAGCAAAGCTTTCCGCCATATGTGGCGGCAGGTCGGCGCGTACATCGATATGCCCGCCATCGGGATGGTCGATACGGATACGCCGCGCATGCAGATGCATTTTACGGCTGATTGTCCCGGTCAGAAAGGCATCCTTTCCGCCATATTTGCCGTCACCCACAATGGGATGGCCAATCGCAGCCATATGGACGCGCAACTGGTGGGTGCGGCCGGTATAGGGCTGTAATTCGACCCAGCAGCAGCGGTTCCCTGCCCGCTCAACGACGCGATAGCGGGTCCGAGCTGTCTGACCTTCCTTTTCATCAACATGCATTTTCTCGCCGCCCGTGCCGGGCTGTTTGGCGAGGGGCAGATCGATAAAGCCATCGTAAATTTCGGGCACGCCCATCACCAGAGCCCAATACACCTTGCGCGCTGTGCGCGATGAAAAGGCCTTGGAAAAATGCGCGGCAGCACGAGGTGTGCGGGCTAACAGCAAGGCGCCGCTGGTATCCTTGTCGAGCCGGTGGACGAGCTTTGGCCGCCCCTCCAGTTCGAAACAGAGCGCGTCGAGTAGGCCGTCGACATGGCTCTCCGTCTTGGTACCGCCCTGCGTCGCCAGCCCTGCCGGTTTGTTGATCACCAGCGCCGCCTTGTCCTTGTGGATGACAAGGCTCCGCGCGAATGCAGCCATTTCTTCGCTGACTTGCGGACGCACCTTTTTGGGACGTGCATGGGCTACTGGCTCGGCGGGCGGGACGCGAATTCCCTGCCCTGCCTCAATCCTGTCGCCGGGTGCCGCGCGCTTGCCGTCAACCCGAAGTTGCCCCGTACGCGCCCAGCGCGACACAATGTTAAAGCTTGCATCAGGCAAATGCCGTTTGAACCAGCGGTCAAGCCGTATGCCATCATCTTCGGCATCCACGACGAAGCGGCGTATCGATTGACTGTCCTTGCTCATGCGAAAATCGCCCTTCCAAGTGCCAGCCCTGCAAACAACGCCGCTAATGCTATCAAGACTGAAGCCATTGCATAGCCACCGGCCAGCGCCAGTTCGCTGCGCTCAACCATCTGCGCCATTTCAAGGCTGAACGCACTGAAGGTCGTAAAACCACCGAGCAGGCCAACGCCGGCGAACAGCCGGATATTCTCGTCAACCGCGCCGTTCCGGACAATAAAGGCCGCCAGTAAACCCATTAATAGCCCGCCCGCTACATTGGCGATGAAGGTGGGCCAGGGCCACCCGGCTGATGCGCTCGGTATCGTGCGCGCCAAACCATAGCGCGCAGCTGCACCAATGGCACCGCCGGTCATGACAAGAATATAGGCCTGCATCAAACCTGCATTAGCGGCTGAATCTTCCAAGGCTAGCCCCGTCATTCGGGCTATCCCAAAAGAAATTGGGGAGCCGAAGCCCCCCAAGTCGTTTCGGAACGAGAGACCAGATTAAAAATTAGCGGCCGTTATTGGCCACAATATCCACAGCCGTGCCGCCGCTCTTAAGCGCCGTCAGTGTGATAACATAAGCGCCGCCATCATTGTCGCGTACGCCGCCCAGCATATGTTCGCCGTCGCGGATTTCATAATCGGCGGAGAAACCCGAACGTTTAGCGCGGGTATAATAGTAATCGACAACCGATTGGCGGCCTGCCGAAGTTGTAAAGCTAACAACGCGAATATCGCAAATGCCGCCTTCTACGCCAGCCGCCTCTTTCACGCGGCCTTTGGGATATACAGGAAACTCGGTGGGCATACGGTTGGCCCAGCCGGCACCATATTGCAGCTTGGCTTCGCAGGTGCCCTTACCGCGCTTCGCGCCTTGTGCGGCTGCGCGTGCTTCCAATGTTTCGCCGCGATTGGCGGCGCAATCATTGCAATCCTCGGTCCCGACAACTTTGGGCTTGGGAGCGCGCATCAGCTTTGCACCATTCAGTTCCTCAGCCGAAGCCGTCGATCCTTCATAGCCCGCGTCGGATGGCGTCTTGCCGTCAAGCGGGCGGTCGCCGGAACGAACCATGTTGCTATTGGATTTACCCGCGAGATCAGGGTCTACCAAAATCTTGTCCTGCAGGGCGCCGGTCATTGCCGGGTCCGATCCCTTGCCTACAAGCTTTTCATCGAGCGCAGCTACATCATCACCACCTGCTTCGTTGCTCCCGCATGCGGATAGCGAAAGCATCGACGTGCCAATAGCCGCAAGCGCCAAAGCGGATCGAAAATTATTTGCCCTGAATTGCATATATAATGCTCCGGATATGCTGTTGCCGCCAAGGTTGCTCCGCGCGTCGGCGCAAATCCAGCCCGAAAGAGGGTTAACAGCCAGTTCCGATACATTAATCCTGTTGTTTTCACACAACAAGTCCCGCGCTGTGCCAGCGCGAGACATTCCTTCGCCAATGTTTAATCAAATCGGGCTGTTGCAGTTATTTGATCAGCCCGCGGAAAGAAACCGAACCTTCAGCACCCGGCGGGATCGGTGCCGTGAACACCCAGCGAACATGGGTAACATCTTCTGCCGTCGCCGGACGAAGCGTAGCGGCGGAGCCCTCTGAAGCTTTGGCCGCCACTTTCAGATCGGCAAGCTTGCCCCAATTTGCCCCACCGTCCACTGATACTTCTGCCCAATCTTCTGCAACGGAAACAAATTGTACCGGGCCAGGCATAGGATTGGTCGCGCGAAAACCCGTTGCCGGCTCCGCGCCTTTGTTGACGTAACGCAGCGTGAAAATGACCCGGTCACCCGGCACAACGATAACATCCTTGGGCTGCTTGAGCGTCTGGCTTTCCTTGCCATTGGCATCAACTTCGGTGCGTTCGATCATGGCCTCGCTGGTCAGGACAACCGAATTTGCAAAAGCCATTGCAGGAACGGATCCGGCGAAGGACGGCGTGGCCGACAAAGCGGTGCTGCCGGCAAAAGCCAGCGCCAGCATTTTCATAAATCCCAATTTGATGCTCATTACTTCCATTCCCAAATCAGGGTGCGGCCCCATTTTCATACAGGATTTATTGAAGAAAAATGCTTAACGACTGGTAAACCGGAAGCCCAAATCATGGCGTTTTCGAAGATCGAATCTAGTAGATTCCGCCTTCTTTTGTCATGAATTCCTGGTCGCGCTGCGCGCTGCTTTGTGCGCTGCCCGGACCACTATCAGCGCCCTGATCTGCTTTGGCCTCGGTCTTCTTCTTGGGTTTATCGCCGCGCTTTTCCAGTTCATCCTGACGGATCGACCGTTTGGGTTCTGTTTCAGCAGCAAAGGCCTCCCAGATTACCGCACCCTTGGGATCATCATCTGGCCAAGCGCCATAAACACGCTTCCCGGTCTTACGATCGATACGCACCAAACGCACGCCGTTGGGCGCGGTGAAAGGCAATTTGGGCAAGCCGACATAGGCCTGCCGCGCGAACTGCTTGAATATTGGTGCGGCAATCGAGCCACCCTGCGCATAACCGCCCATATTCCGCGGTTGATCAAAGCCCAGATAAACGCCCGCGACCAGATTGGGGGACCCGCCGACGAACCACACATTGGTCGGGCCATTGGTAGTCCCTGTCTTGCCGAACAGCGGTCGGTCCAGATCGCGCAGGATAGTAGCCGTTCCGCGTTGCACGACACCTTCCAGCATATGGACAACCTGATAGGCTGTTACCGGATCAATAACCTGTTTGCCGCCCGGTTTGAAGCGCGGCATGGGCTTTCCATCCCAGTCCTTCATGTTGCAGCCTGCGCAGGCCTTCCAGTCTTTCGGCCAAATCACCTTGCCAGTGCGTGACTGCACGAAATCGATCACCGTAGGCTTCAGTTCGCGTCCATGATTGACGAGCATTGAATAGGCGTTGGTCATCTTCAACACGGTCGTATCACCAGCACCCAACGCATAAGAAAGATAAGGTGGATAATCGCCGATACTTGCCGCTTTGAATGTGTTGACGACATTTTCCATGCCAGCATCATTGGCGGCACGCACCGTCATCAGGTTGCGCGACTGTTCAAGCCCCCAGCGCATGGTCTGAGGCCCGGCCCCACCGCCGCTGAAATTACGGAAGCACTTTTGACCGAGCGATGCCCCCTGCCAGACGCAATAGGGCCCGTCGACTATTATAGACGCAGGCGTCATTCCGCTTTCCAACGCCGTCGCATAGACGAATGGCTTGATCGTGGACCCGGGCTGCCGCTGAGCCTGCGTTGCCCGGTTAAAGCTCGAAATGCGCGAGTCGAAACCGCCCTGCATGGCCAATATGCGCCCATTGACCGGATTTTGCACAACCATGCCGCCGCCAACTTCAGGAACGGTCCGCAATTGGTAATTACGTCCGCCCGATGGAGCTACAGCTATGATATCGCCGGCTTTCAGAGCGGCTGGGGCAACGTTCAGGACACCGGTATCACCATCGGCAAATCCGATCTCCGCTCCGCCGGCGCGTTTGCGTATGGCGACTGCGATGCGCCAGTTGCTGTAACCGATGCCAATGTTCGAACTGGCCAACCGCGATTGCCATTTGCCGTCGTCCATCGGGATGGTCGAAATCGGCTTGGACCAGCCGCGCCCTCCATGATAGCGCAACAGGCCGTCGCGCAGCGCCTTGGACGTCAGTTCCTGATATTCAGGGTTCATCGACGAACGCACCCACAGTCCGCCCGCATAAACGCTGTAAGGGCCTTTTTCTGCGGTTTCACCAAATTGCCCGATCAACGGGCGGCGGGCTTCTGCGGCAAAATACCCGCCATCATTTTTGTATTGCTGTCCCTGTCTGGGGATCAATCCCAGCGGCATGGCCTTGGCAGCCTCCGCACGCTCGCGAGTTACCCAACCATTCGAAACCATTTCGCCAAGGATCCAGTTGCGGCGGCCGATCGCGGCCTGCTCATGTTCAGCACGACTATAGCGCTCTGGTGCTTTGGGCAGGGCTGCGAGGAACGCCATTTCATGCAGCTCAAGCGCATCGACGCTCTTACCAAAATAAGCCTGTGCAGCCGCCTCCACGCCAAATGCCTGCCGACCAAGCGCAATCTCGTTCATGTAAAGCGAGAGGATCTGCTGCTTGTTGAGCGCGTTCTCAATCCTATAGGCGAGGATCGCCTCCTTGATCTTGCGGGTATAGCTATATTCGTTGGTCAGCAGCAGATTCTTCGCCACCTGCTGGGTGATGGTCGATGCACCCCGTGATCGGCCGCTGCTCGTCAGGTTGTCGAATACCGCAACCGCAATACCGATATAGTCGATCCCACCATGGCTGAAGAAATTCTTGTCCTCCGCCGACAGATAGGCACGGATTAGCATCGGCGGGAAATCGGCATAATCGAGCTGAACGCGCCGTTCGCGGGCATAGCTGTGGAATGGCTCGCCATCGACGTCGCGCACCACGGTTGGCAGTGGCGACTGATATTCAACAAGCGCCTCGGCGTCCGGCAGACTACGAAGCAACACAGCCCATAAGAGGATATAACCGACCAGCAAGCCGCCCAAGGCATAGCTACCCCAGCGGAACCATTTTCTTTCCCAATAGACTTGCAGCTTTTCCCATAGGCCACCGGCGCTTCGGGAAAGCTTGTAACGAATATTGGTTGGCGCGTTGTCGTCCATCGTTCGCTTCTCTAGCGAATTCGCGCCAAGGGTCCAGAACCTTGTCGACAGAACGCAATCGAATTTACGCCCGGTGGCGCGCTCCGGTCGGTGGCGGATCTTGTGGCGGCCCAGCAAAGCATTGCGCTATCGCCATCCAGCGGGTTGCGATGGGGCCGAGCACCGACAGCGAGGTATCGCCGATATTGCGGCATTGGGTGACGACCTGGCAGAATTCGCTGGCACTCCCTTCGATCAAATCATCGCTTTCACCATATTCCCAAATTGCACCCGAAGGCGCGTTCAGCCGCAACCGCGGCATAGGCCCGGGCGGCTCTTCCTTGCGGTTCTTGAAGGTCCAGCCATAGGTGTTAACGCCCAGCCGCACGATGTTGCCGATCCGGTCGGCATCGACACGCTCTACGCCCAGCGCATCATATACCGCCTGCGCATGCGCCCAGCTTTCCATCAAACGCGCAGTGATCGAGCTGATCACGCTCATTTCCGGGCCAACCCAAGGTACCCGAGCCTTGGGATCGGCGTCGGAAAAACGCGGTGTCATCGCGCGAACCTGAGCAATCCAGGCATCGCGCAAGGCGGTGCCGGAAAGGCCGTCAAGATAGACTTTCTCGAAATCGGGAAGCCTTCCTCCGCGAATCCCTGCTGCCATCTGGCCCAGAAAGGCGCGGAAAGCCTCCGCGTCGCTCAGTGCCAGATCAGCAGCGATATTCCAGACATGCAAATGGCGCAGGACTTCATCGATGGTCCAACCCTTGAACAAGGTCGGCTTCGCATAGTCCTCGTCGGAAAGCGGCGAGAGCAAGGTGTAAATCGCCTCGCTCTCGTCCTGAAAATCCTGTGCCTGCTGCATCAGCCCCCTTACCCCACTAACCCTTGCTCATGAAGCCAAACAAATGGCCGGCAACCTTGCGCATCTGGATTTCCTCCGCTCCTTCGGTGATGCGATAGCGGCGGTGGTGGCGATAGATATGTTCAAACGGCTTGTGCCGTGAATAGCCGACGCCACCATGCACCTGCATCGCCCGGTCAGCGGCATCGCACACCAACCGATTAGCTCGGTAGTTGCACATCGAAATGACATCCGACAGCCGCTTCGCCACTTCGGGCTTAGGCATTGTGTCCATCTGGGCGCTGGTTGCGTAGATCAGTTGACGAAGCATGGCCGCTTCGGTGTGCAACTCGACCAACGGAAACTGGATCGCCTGGTTGACCGCGAGTGGCTTGCCAAAGGGCTTACGCTCGCGTGCATACTTCACCGCTTCGTTAATGCAATATTGTGCAGCACCCAGCGAACTCGCGGCCTGGCGGATGCGGTTCTCGTGAACGAAATGCTGTGCCAAAGCGAGCCCATAGTCGAGATCACCCAGCACCATATATTCCGGAATCCAGACATCCTTGAGCGCGACCTTCGGGTGGTCAGTCGGCATGTTGAACGTCCAGAGATATTCACCAACCTCAAAACCCGGCGTGTCGGCGGGCACAAGGAAACAACCGATACCCTTGGCATCGCCATCATTGCCGCTGTGGCGGGCAAAGACCATGCAGTGCGAATGATGGTGCGCGCCCGTGGTCCACATCTTGTTGCCATTGATCAGCCAGCCATCGACGCCATCGCGCTTTTCGCGGACCGCGCGGGTATCCATCCAGGTCGCGTCCGAACCATGATGTTCTTCGGTCAGGCCAAAGGTGCAACGCATGCGCCCCTCAAGCATTGCGGGGATATATTCGGCCTTTTGTTCGGGTGTACCGAAATCGCGAACCATCAGTGGTTGGACAAGGTTGCCGACAATCGAGCTTTCATTCTGCAGATCGTTGTGCAGACCCAGCCCCTTTTGCGCCAGATGCTCACGGATGCAGGCCATGGCCAGATGGCTACCGTTTTTGCCACCATATTCGATAGGCAGGTTGAAACGATAATGCCCAGCCTTGTCGGCGCGGCGGCGCATCTCGACCAGCAATTGCTCCCACTCCTTGCGCGGCAGCCCGTCATTGTCCCAGTCGGTGCGCGCCCATTCGCGGCGGTGGTCAAAGAAGCGGTTATTATCGTCCTGATTCTGCAGCGGAACAATCTCGCGCTCGATGAAATCATCCAGCTCGGCTAGATAATCGGTAATTTCCTTGGGGATTTCGAACAATGTCATGACAGCCTCTCCACTTGCTTTGGATGAAAGTTGACAGGGCTGGGCGGTGAGTCAAGCGCAATTTAATCGCGCGATTAAATTTTTCACGTTTTGATTTGCCGCAATGACAAGGCGGGCGGCGAACGCAACGCCGTTTATACAAAAAAAGGGGGGCGACTGCGCGATGCTCCTGCTAACCGCGCGGTTCGATAAAGCACCCATAGCTCAGCTGGATAGAGCGCTGCCCTCCGAAGGCAGAGGTCAGAGGTTCGAATCCTCTTGGGTGCGCCATTTTTTCAATGACTTAGCTACCCCCAGTATACAGCGTACGGAATAAGTACGGAAAACCTGGTCACGACAGTCTAATCTCTTCCGTCAAACCAAAATCCGACTCTTAATCAGCAGGTCGTGGGTTCGCCCCCCTCAGCGCCTACCATTTTTCTTATATTGACCAGTAAGTTCTGGCGCTCCTTTCTACCCGTTATCTGATGGGATTTTCGCTAGGTAGCTTTCTAGGTAGCTTTCGATTTTTGTCGTTGTTGCTTGCACTAAATGCCAAACTGCATCGCCTTAAGCATCTTCGAATTCATCAAGTGACCAACTGTCACGCCACTCAATCCACGGCCGATCACCATCCCATTTGACGGGAAGCCAGACGTGAGTGGCGCGGGATGTATCTATGTTGAGGCGACCCCACTTCTTGAGAATGGCGGTGTCTTCTGCATCCCGATTCTTTTTGATGAAATGATTCTCGAACGCCTTACGGACTTTGCGCGAGAGAGTGCCATCGGCGAACTCCGGATCGTCAATAGTACCGAACCATCGGTCAGCAATCGCTATGTAGAGATCCTTTTTGAAGGGCACTTTGAACACGGAGCTGATCTGCGAGTTAAAAGAAGTTTCACTGCTGTCGCCTCGGTCCAGTGGACCTAAATCCTGCCAAGGTCCATGAAAAGTCTGCGCGACGCCAACCTTCGAAGGATTTGGAAAATAACCGGTTGTACCGCTACTTGCCATGTAGTGCTTCTCGCCCCGACGGAAATAGGCCAAGCCCTCTCGCGTATGCGGCGGTCCAGGATAAGGCCAATGGGTCGAGTAGAATCCAGTAAGTCCAGTATAGCTGTCATCTAGGTCCGCGACGATCATTTCGCTATGAACGCGCTCGAACGCCATATAGGACTTGCCATCATCAGGACTGGTGAAGAGATCAAAATCGCCAGCCCCCATTCCTAGAGGCAACACATTCGAAGCCACAATCTGATATGGTCCGGTAATCTTGTCAGCGGTCAGGATCGTGCGGGTCTGGAACTGCTCCGATAGATACTTAATCCAGCAGACGAACTTCCCGGTCTTCTTGTTGAAGAGGATGTGCGGTCGATCAGCGAACTGATACGGATGAAGCGATGATTTCGGGTCGTCGATGACCGGCGGAATGAACGTGCCAAGATCATCCCAGTTATAAAGATCGACTGACGAATACATGCGCATCCCCCAGTGCCAAACGCGATCCTTGCCTGTCGTGCGTTCCTTGTTTTCGCCATACCAATAAAACCTATTACCGACCTTGATGATAGAGCTTCCCCTCACCTGGATGGGCTGCCCATTGGTATCCAGCCAGGGTTGGCCAGGTTTGAAGGCATTGACCTTTGCCGGTGCGCTACGGGCATGGGCCGAACCGATCCTGGCAGCAAGGCTTAGGGAAAGGCCTGCAAGCAAAGTTTCGCGTCGATTGGGCATCTTCGATCTTCCTATCTGGTCAATCTGGAGAACTGTTCAGCGACCTTGGGCATTGGTCGGCTGGGCAGACTTTGCGAGCAGCCTCACCGCGCCCAGCAGCCCGGATGGTTGCACGGGCGCATCCGGCCGATAGGTCGGAACTGTCGTGAAACTGACGCGTACTGTGTCGGGTTGAGCGTCACCAATCAAACGATTGACCCAACGGTTCGTAACACGGATTTCCAACCGGTGTTTCCCTGGAGCAAGATCAGCCGGCAGCTCGATCTGCCATGGCGCACACCAGACAGTCCCGACAACACGCCCGTCAATGCGAACCTCCGCTAGATCTCCGACTTCACCCAGATCGAGCCAAAGCCGCTCGCCACTCTGCTTCGCAGGGATCGAGATCGTTCGAAAGTAGCTTCCCGTTCCGGAGAAGTAGCGACCTGCCTCGACTTGCGTCCAGCTTCCGACTGAGGTTTCGAAAGGCGCCTGATTGCCGAGCTGAAGCTGCCAACCGTCGGTGAACTCAGCAATGGTTCGCTGCCTAGCATCGGGCGCGGTTCGTCCAGTTTCCTTGGAACCAGTTCTGAAGACGATAAATGTGGACTGTCCCGGCAAAAGCTCGATCGGCGCCAAGGTAGTACCGCCGTCCTGGCGCCAGGTCATGGCTGAAACCTTGCCCGTAACAGCATCCCAGCGTTCGGGTATGCGGCCGCTTGTCCCAAATCGCGCAATAAAATTCTGATTGATGCGGGAACGATTCGTGAGGAAATAGATTTCAGCATCGTCTGTGCGGCGATGCTTGAAAAGAATGTGATCTGATCCTTCAGCCAGGAAATCAGGCGACTGGCTGAGATTAGACATGGCTTCTTCTGCAGTAGCCCCAGCAACAATGGCACCACTCGACCACAACCGCGCAGCCAGTCGCTCCACTTCTACAGGATCATCAGCCAAGCTGGGGCTGCGCTCCGGACGAATGCCACCAATTCGCGCTCCAGCGTCCGCCAGCTCATTGAGCTTTTTCAAGACCGGAACCGTCATGCGACTGGACTGGCCGCCCAGCCAGAGCAGCGCATAGCTTTGGCCACTGGATGTAACTATGCGATTATCTCGCACCGAGATACGGTTTAGAATTACATCGGCATTGGCAAAATCCCAGTCATGGCTCACCGGTACATCCTGGGGCATTCCTTTGTTATAAAGGGCAGTAAGCGGCGCTTCTTCACCATAGGCGTAGAGCACGCCGGCCACGTTTCGCCCTTGCTGCAACAGGTAGGAAGTCCGGGAGAGATACTTGACCCAGGGACCGGCCTGTTCAGCCCATGTATCCAACCGATTGAAATGTTGACCGAAAATAGCCAGCGAAAGCCCTGGGGCCTTCTCTGTAACGGGTTGATGGACGCTCGTGTGAATCACAGGGAGGTTCATTCCCAGCGCAAAGCCCAAGTCGATCATTGGCCTAAGATGCTTGGGCGCGAAAGCCCACGGCGCCCAAGCTGATGTCAGCGCTTCAGTCGCAACAAAGTTTTGGCCGTAGATATGCGCAACCGATGCCGCACCGCGAATATCGGCCCGGTAGACTGGCCGAACATCTTCGTCCTCATTCCATGTCCACAGGGCTGCCATTGGAACATCAGCATGCGATCGCATGGCCATATCATCGCCCAGCGATGGTCGACCGAACTCCAAAGCTTCGGCATAGCTTCGCAGATTGCGCTCCCGTACCGCTCGGGCGATCACCCCATAGTGGTTCTCGGCAATGAGGTCCGCCAAAGTTCGTCTGAAATCATAGAGAAAAGCATCACTACGGACCATATCATCCACAACGACGCCCGTGAGCGCAGGCAACCATGGAACTGGATCGTATCCGCGCCGCCGCTTGAATTCATCTATCAGCTTTGGAGTCCAGTTCGCCGGTCCGACCTCGATCGAGTCATTCAAGAACGCCCTGATGCCATTCTTGCCAATCCGCTCTTGCCCCACAGCCTTGTCATAGCTTGCAAGGTACTGATCGATGTAGCGCTGTACTGCTGCCGCATCGTATTTATCAACTTCGAGACCGGTGCCTTCGACCGTCGCAGGGTGATTTTCCTTACCGGTCAAAGACCAGCCAAGACGCAGCACCTGCCATCGTCCGGGCGGCGGCGTCCAATCCAGGGTTCCATCCGGACGCAAGTGGCTGGTCAAGTTGATCACCTTGGCGGGATCCACCCCTCGGACAGCATTGTTGTGGCTGTCGAGAGCGAAGTAATCGAAAGCAGCCTCGAAGCCAGCCTTCTCTTCCCAACGATGAACTTGATCCCGTCCGGACAAAACGATTTCGTCAATACGCAAACGATCCATCGGTTTGGCACCGAGGCTCCCGACGCTGACCGCGATGGCCCCCGGGACGGGCTTGAAGCTCAACCCTGCAGGTGGTTGCTGCTCGATTACAATTCTTGCCGCGTGGGCCCGGACGGCTGGAAAGGCGACGGAATACTGGGGTGTTACGCCGGCTGGAAAGTCGGCAACCTTTCTGAACTGCCCATCGACGGATGCAACTTCCAATCGCGCACGGAAGCGAGGCGCCGTGAACAGCGTAGCGCCACTGTCGAATGCCAGTGTGGCTGATCGCAATTCGGTGGGGGCGTCGAGCTGATAATCGATGACAACTGGCGCCTTGTTTCCTGGGATTGGTAGCTCAAGTCCCTGATCCCCCGCAGCCAGATCAACCAGTTGACCCGCACGGCGCGCGGTAATCGCTGGATCTGCAGGTGCCGGAAATGCAAGAACCGCGACAGTACCGCCAGCCTGCGGCGCCGGTCCATCCCGAACCGCAGCGATCGGATCAACCTGCTTTGGTCGGTCCTGGAAGGGACCAGTGGTCGCGGGCAACCACCGCATCCATCAAAAGTCCTTGGTAGCTTGCAAACGCCGTGTGAGTAGATTCCTTGTTAGAAAATACATCCGAGCCCCACACCGCCTCAGTCAACATTCGAGATCTAGTGCCAGGCTTGTCGAAGTTTATGTGAAATGGGCGTCCATAGGCTCCGATACCAGTATGAATGTCTAGAAAATGAACATCCGCTAAAGGGCCGATGGCCTCGTGAAGCATTTTACGAAATACTCTATTGGACCACTGGGGCTCTCGACCGCCAAAAAATATTCCGTCGTCGTGCGCGTATTGCCCGCCGTTAAATGCGTCGGAAAAGGCTTTCTCCCCATGACGATGCCTGAAGGCATCCATAGAGTCGAATGCAGTTTCAAAGGCAGCATCACTCCACTCATCGAGCATCAACGATGGATGAAGTTCATGATAGCCGTGATTATCTGGGATTCGGTCGAAAGCAATGAAGTTGCGGTTCAAATCGACATTGTTCTCATTTACGCGCTGCTGATGCGCAAATGCGAGCGGGCAGTTTACCGCTTTCCAGCTTGACGGTCTCCAGGTCGCGAATTCTCCCGATTTCACAGCTACAGTCTTTGCGAGCTACCGAATCGATCTTGGCGACAAGGGTTCGCTGACGCCGATGGTGTCCACCTACTTCAACAGTGGTTACCGGACGTCGGACGATCCTCTTCTCTTCGGTGTGCAGGACAATTTCCACAAGACTGACCTCAGCCTGACCTGGATGTCCAGCGACGAGAAGGTCAGCGTACGTGGCTGGATTCGCAACATCGAGGATGAGGCAACGCTGACGCGTGGCACGCGGTTCTCCGTCCCTTGCCCCCAATGCCAGCACGACCGCCTATGTCGTTGGCACCAACCCGGAAGGCCAGCCATGAACGAGCAAAATGAAAGCAAGGCTGCACCTGAGCGCGCAGTGCCTGTCAAAGCCGATCTTGCGACCCTCAATGCACGCACAGCCAAGCGCCAGCAGATGCTGCTTGCAGGCATCGCGGCTGTCCTCCTTGCTGGCACCAGCTGGTATATGTTTGGATCCGCTGAGGATCCCGCAACGACCGCAGATGGCGGCGCGCAGACAATCGATACGACCGGCCTAGTCAACCGCAATCTCTCGCAACGTGAATTTGTTGCGACTTATGGCAACCGCCTCGATGCGATTGCCCGCGAGCAAAAGGCTTTGAAAGAAGCCGGGATGCCCCGCGGGGATATCGATGCGCAGCTGGCAGCGCTTAGGTCAGAGAACCAGGCGATGCGCGTCGACGGGCAGGCAGCGATCGATGCGGTATCGGCTGAAAACGCCCAGCTCAAAGGCCAGCTGGCTGCAACAGCGGCTGCGCCGCCGCCACCGCCTGTCCCGGCTTATGGCCCACAGGCAGGCGGCTATGATGCCCGGCGGCAGGGTGGCGCGCTTTCAGGTCCAACAGGCTCGGGATCCGATGCAAGCATCGCGGGGCTTTCACCTGCCGAGGTCAAGCTGGTGAGCTTCGGCACGGACAAGGGCGCAGGCGGACTAAAATCTGCGAGGCCCGATGTACCCGCACTGCTGATCGAGGACTCCCCCGATTATCTTCCGCCCAACAGCTATGCCCCCGCCAAGGTGATTGTCGGGGTCGATGCGTCGGCAGGCGTTGCCAGCCAAACCGACCCGCTTCCTGTTGTGTTGCGGATTACTGGCCCTGCCCGTTCAGTCATGCACAATGGCCGTTTGCTGACAACGCGGCTGACCGGCTGCGTGGTCAATGGTGCAGCGCGCGGCGATCTCTCTTCGGAGAAGGTCTATGTGAAGCTCGCCAAGATGACCTGCGATCAACCGGGCGGCGGCGTTGCTGTCTCCGAGGTCAAAGGCTTTATCAGCTTTGCCGGTAAATCGGGCGTGCGGGGACGTGTGGTGAGCCGCGAAGGCAGCCTTGTGACCCAGGCGCTGCTGGCAGGGATTGTCGGCGGTTTCGGGCGCGGATTTTCAGCCAACGCCAACAGCATCTTTTCAGGGGTTACGACCAATGCCGATGGCAGCCGCTCCAAACTCTCAGGCAGCGACATATTGGGTGGCGGTCTGGGCCAGGGTGCGGGCGATGCTGCCGATACGGTAAGCAAATATCTGATCGAACGCGCCGAGCAATATCAGCCAGTTGTCGAAATGCCGACGGGTATCGAGGTCGATATCGTCTTTCTCGATGGCGTCTATGTGAGGAATTCCAAATGAACATTACCGAGCCCAAACCGCAAAGGACCGGTCTCAAGATTGCGGGCTATGCACTTGCTTTGGTTGCCCTATCATCCGCCACCGGCTGGGCCGCTGCCAGTCTTGCTGGCCAAGCCAAGCAGAGCCCCGACGTCGTCAAGGTGCGCGCTGCGCTCAAGCTGCGGCTTCCCAAAACGCCGATCGATGCGATTGACTGCAGGGGCCTTGCAGGGCTGTGCGAGGTCGCTTCGAAAACGACGCTCTTTTACACCGATCAAAAGGCCAAATATCTGGTCATCGGCCGCATCTATGACATGGAAGCGCGTCAGGATCTGACTGCAGCCCGCCTACTCGCTCTAAATCCCGATATGCTGGCGGCAGGGGCTGCCCGGGCAGAGCCAGATAAGGAACAAAAGGGGTCCGAACGCCCCAGCGCCGCCAAAAATGTATCGCTTGCGGGGCTCGATCCGACAGGCGCAATTTTTTGGGGTCCGTCGTCGGGGCCGAAAGCGATCATCTTTTCCGATTTTGCATGCAACTATTGCAAGCGGCTGACGGGGGAACTCCAGGCCATTGGCGCCCGCGTCGAAGAACGGCCGATTTCGATTTTCGGTAAAGAGAGCCGCAAACTCGCCGAGAAAGTGCTGTGCGCCATCAATCCGGAAGACGCGTTGCACAAAGCCTATGCCGGCGCGTCTTTTGTAGGTTCGGTGCCATGCGACACCAATGGGCTCGATGCCAATGAAGCCTTTGCCAGGAAATATGGCTTTGGCGGCACGCCGGTGATCGTCCGGCCAAAAGATGGCGCGGTGCTCGAAGGCTATCGGCCTGCAGCTGAACTCAAGGCCTTCCTGACCCAGGCCATTCCGGCATCCACGAAAGGCTGATCGCATGCGCTTCCCGTATTTCTCTTTGCTCGTCCTCCCGCTGCTTGGCGGATGCGCCACCTTTGGCAGCAATATTGCCGGCGACTTTGCCTGCCGTGCCGGCTCCAAGGCGAGCGCGACCGAATGCCCACCCGCGCGGGTGATCGATGCCAAGGCCATAGCCGACCTTTCAGACGATGAGACTTTCGTCCCCAAAGCCGTGCGCAAGACGGCCCTGCCGGGCGATACCAGGCGCACGGACGAGCGCATCCTGCGCGTGGTGATCCCTGCGCATGTCGATGAGGAAGGCCTGTTGCACGAAGAAGCGGTGGTCTGGATTGTCGCAGAGCCGCCCGAATGGGCCGCGCGTTTGCGCCGCCCTGAGCGCAGCGGCAACAAGAGCGCGCTTCATACCGTCGCACGCCATGTGCTGGACGCGCAAGCTCAGCCAGATGCTGGCGCGCTGCCCTCAGCAACGAACAGCCCGGATCATACTCGCACTTCCGAAATCGCGTCACCCTTTGATGACGATCCCTTTTTCCACTTGGCCTCGCCGCTGGCTCTCCCCTCCACGGCGCGCGAGGCAGTTGCCGGTGCCACCCCGCCGGCAGTCGAGGGGTTCGACATGGCCTCCCCCTCCCATGTTCGGACCCCTCGATCCCCTGAACCAGCGCCGCTCGTCTATCCCGACGCCGATGCAATCGATGCAGCCAAGGCCAAGAAGGAGCCTCAATGATGGGCGCCACCTTACGCCAATTGAAGGACCGTATGCTTGAAGGTCTGCTCGGCGATGCGCAAAGTCCTGAAGCACCGCACGGCGCGCTGTTGCTCGACATGTTGTCGGATTGGTTGCCTTACCGCGCCTTTGATCCGGCTTCGCGCATCTATTATAACAGCGGGTCCAAGGGCTTCATCCTCGGCGTGACCCCGCTCATCGGAGCCGACGAGCGTACCGGCGAGATATTGGGGCAGTTTTTTTCAGAAGGCCTGCCGGCAGGCTCCTGCCTCCAGATATTGCATCATGCTTCGCCCCGGATCAGCCGCATCGTCGCGCCCTGGTTTGCGCCGCGCTACAAACAGGGCGGCGTCTATGAAGCGATCGCGCGGCACCGTGCCGAACGGCTCTATGATCTGGTCTGGAATTCAGGCTGCGACGATGCACCATTCCACACAAGGCATCACCAATTGTTCCTGTCATTGGGGGTGCCCTCGTCGAGCAAGATAACGATCGAGGAGCTGACCCAGACACGCGACGGCATGATGGCGATGCTGCGTTCGCTCGATCTTGGGGTCACCGAAATCGCGCCTGCTCAGCTCATCGCCTTGATCGATGACCTGACCTCGCCGACCACAGCCCCGCAGGATGATGCGTTGAGCTACAATCCGCATGACCCGATAGCGGACCAGGCGGTGCGCGGGGATATCGAACTCCAAATCTTCGAAGATCGCATGTTGCTCAAAACCGAGCGTTTTCGCGCAACCGGACGGGTGTCGAAGGGCGTTCCCGAGATTGGCACTGTCTACCCCGATATGTTCGACGTGCGCCATTATGGCGTGCGCAATATGCCATCGCGCTGGGCGCCGTGGGAATGCGCACGGCTGATCGGCGATCTGTTCACCGACAAGCTGCGCTTCCCCTGCCCTGCCGCTACCATGCTCTGCCTCGTCTATCCGGACCAGGAAGCAGCGGCCGCCAAGGCCGGGTTCAAATTCATGCGCACGACAAGCCTTGCCGGCACAAAAAGCGCACGTTTCTTGCCCAAGATCGCCGAGCAGTCGGCTGAATGGAGTCATGTACAGGCAGAATTGCAGGAGGGTCGCAAGCTAGTCCGCGTTTTCTACGGCGTCACGGCCTTCTCACCCTTGGGCGATGCCGACCGCAACGAACGCGCGATCAAGTCGATCTACAAGGCGGCAGGCTGGGACCTCATCGACGAACGTTTTCTGCAAATCCAGGGGCTGATTGCAGCGATGCCGCTGACGCTCGCCGACGGGCTCGGCAAAGACATGGAAAGGCTGAGGCGGATGAAGACTTTGCTTTCAACGACCGCTGCCAATATCGCGCCGATGCAGGGCGAATATCTGGGCGGCCCGCTCCCGCATCTGATGTTCGTCGGCCGTCGGGGCCAGCCCTTTTTCTGGTCGCCCTTCGAAAATGAGGCTGGCAATCACAATGTCGCGATATGCGGCAAATCGGGCTCGGGGAAATCGGTCCTGCTCCAGGAAATGTGCGCGGCGCTGCGGGGCTCGGGCGCGCAGGTCGTTGTCATCGATGATGGTCGCAGCTTCGAGCATTCGGTCAAATTGCAAGGCGGACGCTTTGTCGAATTCACGCTCGCCGCAGGTTTTTGCCTCAACCCCTTCTCAATGATCGATCAGGCCCGCGCGCAGGACGATGAGGATTACCGCCTCGACTGTTTTGCGATGGTCAAGGCGATCATCGGCCAGATGGCGCGGCATAGTGTCCCGTTATCCGACGCCGAGCGCGGCTTTATCGATGCGGCGATGATGAAGGTCTGGGACGCGCATGGCAGTCAGGGCTCGATCGACGCCATTGCCGGCGCGCTCGTTGCAACCGCCAATCCGATTGCAGAAAATCTAGCAGTCTCGATCGCGCCCTATATGTCGGGCGGGAGCTATGGCGCCTTTTTTGCCGGGCAAGCAAGCCTCGATCTCACCCATGATTTTACCGTGTTCGAGATGTCTGATCTCGCAACGCGCGAGGATCTAAGGAGCGTCGTCCTTTCAGCCATCATGTTCATGACCAGCCAGGCGATGACGCGCACGCCGCGTTCGACGCGTAAATTGCTATTAATCGATGAAGCCTGGAGCATGCTCAAGGGCGGCTCGATGGGCGATTTTGTCGAGACCTATGCCCGCACCTGCCGCAAATATGGCGGCGCGCTCGCGACCGCAACCCAGTCGCTCAATGACTATTACAAGTCTGACGGGGCAACAGCGGCGCTCGAGAATAGCGACTGGATGCTCATCCTCCAGCAAAAGCCCGAGACTATCGCCGATTTCAAGCGCGCCGCACGGCTCGACATGGACGACAAGACCGAAACGCTGATCCGCAGCCTCAAGCGTTCAGGAAGTGCCTATTCCGAAGTCTTCATCAAGGGTCCGGAAACCGAAGCCATTGGGCGTCTTGTGCTCGACCAATATTCGGCAACCTTGTTTTCAAGTTCGCCTGCAACCTTTGCCGCCATCGATGGCGAGCTAGCCCGCGGCCATGCGCTTGCCGATGCGATCGAGCGCATCGCCTTTCCCGACCATTTTTCCAACACCCCCGAAAGGATCTGATTTCCATGTCATTGACCTTGATTACTCCTATCGACCGAGCGCAGGACGCGGCGGCGAAACACCCCAGAATTCCTAAAAGCCATCGCAAGGCGATGCGGTTGCTCGCCGATGGCTGCTATATTTTCATCAAGGGCTGTGCCTTCACCGCGACCAACTTCATGATCATGCTCGGCCTGCCGCTGCTCTTCTTCCTCGCGATCTCGGGCGGCGATCTCACCAATTTCTTCATGATGCTCGAGCTTTTGGCCTCGCGTTTCCTCGATGCCGACAGCGCACGCCAAATGGCTTTTGTCGGCGACATCCAGACCGCATTGATTGTGACCCTCACACTCATTGCGGTTCTGCGCACCCCCAAATTTGTCGCGGATGTGGCGAACGCACTCGCGCCCAAGGAACAATGAAATGGAGAACATATCAGCAACATTAGAACCGACCCCACTGGAGCGCCGGTTCGCAGGATACAGGCTCGTTACCCTCGCCAATTTCGCAGGCATTGCGATTGCGGGTCTCTGGGCGAGCTGGGCCACCACCGAACTCATCGGGCTTGGCAAGCGCGAGATTGTCACGGTCGAGCTTGCCGGGATGATGGGGAGCTTCGTCGAAGCCGAAGCCCGGAGCGGCAATCCGCCTGAAGTCATGAAGGCACGCGTCGAAGCCTATCTGAAGGCGGTCGAAATGTCAGTCGATAGGCTCGCAAAGGAAGGCCGTACCGTTCTCGTCGCCGAAGCGGTGGTCGCAGGCAGCGCGCCTGATCTAACGGCTAACGTGCGCGCCGATGTCGAACGCCGTCTGGCTTCGCCTGCACCGAAGGACAGCAGCCATGGCAAACGTTGACAACAAGCCGCGTCCCCGCACGCGCAATAGGCTGTTGCTTTGGGCGGCATTGGGCGGCGCTGCGCTCACCTTGAGCAATCTTGCAGCCTTTGGCCGCGACCATGCGCTTATGATCAATGCCTCGCCCAGCCTTCCCTATTGGGCGATCTGGCTCGACCGGAGCGCAACGCCGGTGCGCGGCGACATCATCCTGTTCGATCCGCCACCTTCGGCACTGCTGAAAGCGCATTTTGGCACCAAACCCCAGGCCTTCGGCAAGGAGGTATTGGGTGTTGGCGGCGATGTCGTCACCGAGTCGGCGCGCAATTTCTTCGTCAATGGCCGCTTTGTCGCGCGCGCCAAGACCCATAGCCGCAAAGGCGAGAAATTGGCGCTTGGGCCTACGGGTAAAATCCCGCACGGCTGCTATTTTGTCGCCACCACCCACAAGGACGGCTTTGATAGCCGCTACGGTGCGATCGGCTGGATCTGCCGGAACCGCGTCCTCGGCACCGGGAGGGCGATATTGTGAGATATGTGATTTTGCCCCTAGCCGCGCTTTTATGCGCGCCCGTGGCGGCCCGAGACTATGGCCAGCAGGGTACGGTCTATCCGGTCATCGAGGCAGATTTGCTGCAGGCGATCCGCACCAGGCTGGGGCAACTCGAAGCAAGCGGCGAAACCGCGCGGCTCAACCAGGAGCTGAAGCGCCGGACAATCGCTCGGGTCAACCGGCCAGAGCCGGTTGCCGGCATCGGCCTTGCCGAAAAAATGCGGGTGTGGCGCTTCGATCCCACCATCGCCATCGATCGCGATATCGTTGACGACAAGAAGCGCGTGATCATGGCGGCGGGTACGCGCGTCAATCCTTTGGATACGATCCCGCTGCGTATGCCCCTCCTGTTCCTCAATGGCGACAACCCTGCCGAAATCGCCTGGGCAATCGCGCGCTTCAAACCCAATGCGGCAAAGCTGATATTGGTGCGCGGTGCGCCACTGGAGCTCATGCGCCAGCGACAACGCCGCTTCTTTTTCGACCAGGGCGGTAAGCTCGTCGCGCATTTCGGGATCAGGGCGACCCCTGCAACGGTCGAGCAGGACGGACGTGCGCTGCGGGTCACCGAATGGCCCCTCCCCACAACCAAGAGTCCGTCGTCATGACCCGCTGGTTCAAAAAGCTGGGCCTTGCTCTTCTGGCATCGAGCCTTCTCGCTCTGTCGGCGACGCCCGTTTCGGCCGATGCAGGACCAGGCCGTTGTACGGGTAAATTTGTCAACCCGATCACCGACATCTGCTGGTCGTGCCTGTTCCCGATTTCGGTGGGCGCATTGAAGATATGGCCATCAAACCGTCCAGATCCCGACAATCCCGATCTTCCTGTCTGTCTGTGCGGCATAAGACCCGGGATCGCGATGGGTTTCTGGGAACCGGTGCGGCTCGCTGATGTGTCGATGAAGCCCTGGTGCTTTGTCAATCTGGGCGGGATGAAGCTCGATCCCGGTTTCGACATTGGCTTCAAGACGATGGCCGGGCCATCGGCCGTCGGCGGTGCGACCCAATATAACTCGCAATGGCATATCCATTGGTACGCCTATCCGCTCATTTACTGGATGGAGCTTGTCGCAGATTTCCTGTGCCTCGAAACAGGTTCGATCGATATCCTCTATATCACCGAGATCGATCCGCTCTGGCAGGACAGCGAACTCACTGCGATCATCAATCCCGAGGCGGTATTGTTCGCCAATCCGCTCGCGCTTGCCGCCTGTGCTGCCGATTGTGTGCGCGCAACCACATCGCTTCCGGTCGATGAACTTTTCTGGTGCGCGGGTTGCCAGGGCAGCATGTATCCCTTGAACGGCAATGTCTCGGCGACGATCGGCCATGTCCAGGGATCGCGGCTCGCTCTGTCACGCTTTGCCTATAAGCTCCACCGCGAGCTGGTGTCCTGGGGAACGATGGGTTCGAAGGGCTTGTGCGGCAAATATCTGATGCCGGTGATGCGCAAGCAGCAATACCGCTTCCAGCCCACCAACCCCAATCCCTTGACCAAAGGCCGCTATGCCTGCGCGCCCATCGGCGCCTCCACCACCTTCATGTCAGCTGGACAGGTCACACCCGCCATCGGCGAGGATATGGGCTATCTGGTCTGGCGCAAACGCAATTGTTGTGCCCTATGAAAATTCTCTCCCGACATTCCGCGCTTCCGCTCGCAGCTACGCTTGTATTGGCCGTGTCCGCCTTTGCCGGGCTTGCGGCACAAACGGCCGACCAGGACATCGATCTTGAAGCGATCCGCGCGCGGGCCCGAGAACAATCAGCGGATGCACAAAATCTTGCCACAACCGCCCGACAGCGTGCGCAGGACATGGCGGCCGACGCGCAGCAAAGCACACAAGCAGGCAAGGCCAACGGTGCCACTTATGCCAAGGCCGTGCGCGCTGCATCTGCTGAGCCCAGCAAAGCAGCCTTTGATTTTGACACACTGGTGGCAGACACAGCTACATTCGATGACGCGCGATTGGGTGAAGCACCGCGTTTCATTGCCTTTGCTTCGCTCTCAATGCCAACGACAGCCCTTGCCAAGATGATCGCCGATGTTCCCCGTGCCGGCGGCGTGGTGGTGTTTCGCGGCTTCCCGCAAGGCAGCGCCAAGCTCTTCACCCAAAGCATCGGCAAGGCACTGGCGGGCAAAACCGCATCGCAAGCCGTGGGTATCGACCCCCGCTTGTTCAGCGCTTTTTCGATTGAAAGCGTGCCGGCCTATGTCGTTACCGCAAGCGATTTTGACCTCTGCGATGGCTTTGATTGCCGCACGAGCGTCCCGCCGCACGACCGGATGAGCGGCAATGTGACGACCGAATATGCGCTCCAGCGCTTTGCCGACGGCGGCGGCCCGGGCGCGCAAATCGCCCGGCTCCATCTCGACCGGCTGAAAGGCGATACGCCATGAAAACGCATAACCGCATATTTTGCGCGCAGCTGTTCTGCGCCGCTCTGATGGCAGCGCTTCCGGTCCCGGCTTTCGCACAGGGACAAACCGCTGCTGCCAAAGCTGAAGGCAAGGCCTTTGGACGCGAAAAAGCAAAGGCAGCGCAGGATGCGGCGACAACTACGCCAAACCCGCAGCGCTTGCCCAATTTTGAAGCTTATCCCTCGCAAACAGTCATGTACGATAATCCCGATGCCATAACGCCAAGCGCAGCGGCGCAAGCGGATGCCCACGAAGGCTATCGGAACATGCGGTCGTCGCAAGTGACCCGCGCACGTTTTGCGCCTGTGGATCTTGATGCGACGATCGCGCGTGCCCAAGCGATCAATGACGATCCCTTGAACTATACCAGCGGGATGTCGGTGACCGGCACGCAAGGACGCTGCGTTCCCTTGCCCGGTTCTACGGCAAGCAATGGCCGCTATATGGCGACCTGCAACACGGGCTACACCGCAACGCAGGTAACGAAAAGCTGCAAGATTCCGCTCGAAGTTTCCGTTACTCCCACCACCGCCTACACCTATTGGTGCAGCGCTGCGGGTACCGACCGCTTTAACCGTGTCGATGATTGTGCGCTGTTCGAAAACCGGCAGTGCATCGAAACCGGAACACGCCCCGGCGTCTGTCTTGTATGGGAAATAGGTCCGCTGCGCGAGCGCTACTGCATCGAGCCTGGCGAACCGGTCAGCATATTGAGCTGTCCGTCTCAAGTGACTGGCGCAACGCTACGCGCTACAACCACGCAGAATGCTGTGACGGCAGTACGCAACGAGAACCAATGCTTGGGCTTAGCATCGGACAGCAACTGCACGCAGAGCGCAGAAACCTGCACCGACAGCGATCCCGTGACGCGGATCGTCAATGGTGTCTCGGTCACCCAGCCATGTTGGGCATGGGAGCGCCGCTACACTTGTTCGGAGTTCGCACAAGCACAGGACTGCGAGACGATCGAGGCCACAGCCGGGTGCACTCTGGTGCGCGAGGATTGCCTAACGGACGAGCCCTGCCGCACCTGGGAAAGGGTCTATGACTGCCCGCTTCCCGATGCGCCGCAAACCTCAAACCAGTTCATCTGCGATGCCGATGTCTATTGTATCGATGGAAGCTGCGAGACCATTGAGCGCGAAGCCAATGACGAATTCAAGGATGCCGTTGTTGCCTTGGAAGCAATGGCGCAGGCCAATCGCGAATTTGATCCCGATACGCTGACCTTGTTCAAGGGCGAACGCGGCACCTGCTCGTCCAAAGTCTTTGGCGTCCTCAATTGCTGCAAGGGCAAAGGTTTCCCGCTCATCCCCGGCATCAGCCTGCTGGTCGCGTTGGGCTGCAATGCGCAGGAACTGCTGCTCCACGAGCGCGATGCCAAGGGCCTTTGCGCCTATGTCGGTAGCTATTGCTCGGACTCTTTCCTTGGCGTCTGCCTCACCAAGAAGAAGGTCTATTGCTGCTTTGAATCGAAGCTGTCGCGGATCCTGCAGGAACAGGGCCGCATCCAGCTGGGCAAGCCCTGGGGCAAACCAAAGACCGAAAGCTGCGCTGGTTTTACCATCGATGAATTCTCCCGGCTTGATCTCAGCCAGATGGATTTCTCCGAAGTCTATGCCGAGTTCATGGAAGCAGCCCGCCTGCCCGACGAGCTCCAGACCGCAAACGCCATCCAGCAGAAAATCGAGGACTATTATGCAAATTCAAGTCGTTAAAAAGCATAGCTTCCAAGCCCTCCTCGCTTTGACAATCGCAGCATCAGCGATGTCGGCTGCATTGGCACAGGTCCCGCAGCCTTCTCGCCAAACGACTGAGGCAGGTGACGCATTCTACTGTGAAGAACGCAAGCTCGGCTACTGGTTCTATTGCGAAAAGCCAAAAGCAGAACCGGAAACCATATCACCCACCCTTCCATTGGAGAGCGCCGTCACCCGGCTCGATGCGATCACCGCAGAGCTGCGCGAACTCAAGGCACGCGCGATCCTCGAACCAAGCCCTGCCAATGTTACCGCCTATATCCGCTTCCAGCGCGCGCAGCTCGATCAAGCTTCGCTGTTCAGCGATGTCTGGCAACGGGCGATCTGGCAGGACCCCGGTCTTGACTATACGCTGCAGCGCCCGGTTTCAACGCTCGGCAAGCGCCAGTGGCAGGATGCAAGGACTGCCGAACGCAATGCCGTCATGGCCAATCTCTCCAAACGCTACGGACTGTTCTATTTCTTCGCGCAAAGCTGCGCTGCCTGCAATGTGATGTCGCCGATTGTCCGGTCGGTTACCACAAATTGGGGCATGACCGTGCGCGCGATCTCTACCGATGGCGGCCCTTCGGCGCAATTTCCCGATTATGTCGTCGAGACCAACCAGCGCGCCAAAATGGGGCTTGAGCCCAAGGTGACCCCGGCCGTTGTGCTCTGGGACGCCCTGAAGGGCCGCCCCATTCCCATCGGCTACGGCGTGATGTCCGCCGACGAACTGCAGGATCGCATCTATCTCCTCACGCAAAAGGAAGCCGGACATGATTATTAGGTTCAAACGAACAATTGCCCTCCTCCTTGCCTGCACGCTTCCGTTGCAAAGCGTTTCCGCCGATGTCGGAAGCTCGATGGATTCGTTCCTCAACGATGTAGGGGGCGCTGCCAATATCAACGGACCAAGCGCCTATCAGGGCCAGTCGGCAGGCTATTACAGCCTTGGTAACGTCTGGACGCGTTTCCCGCAAAAGACCACGAACATCGCCAATCTGCAGCTGCCGCGCGCCCGCGCCGGCTGCGGCGGCATCGATATTTTCGCAGGCAGCTTCAGCTTCATCAACGCAAGCGAGATCGTTGCGATGCTCAAAGCCGTTGCCAACAATGCGGTCGGTTTTGCCTTCAGTCTCGCCATCGACACGGTCTGTCCTGAATGCTCGAAGATCATGCAGGAGTTCAGCCAGAAGGCGCAGCTGATGAACAATCTCAACATCAACAGCTGCGAGATGGCCCAAGGTCTGGTCGGCGGCATCTGGCCAAAGGGCGATCTTGCCGACAAGGCGATCTGTGAGGCCATCGGCAATTCTGAAGGGATTTTCACCGACTATGCTGCGGCCAAACATGGCTGCGGAACGCGCGGCCAACGCACCAGCACAACCGAACAGGGTGCGGGCAAATATGATGATGTGAACAGCGGGGTCCCGCGCAACTACACCTGGACGATCCTTAAAAAGTCCGCCTTCTTTTCGCCGGGTGGCAGCTTCGACCGCGAGCTTGCCGAATATGCGATGACGCTCATCGGCACGATCATCTATGTGCCGCCCAAGGATGAAGAGCCGGGCAAGTTCATTCCCTTTGCAGGCGATGCCTCATCGACGCTGGTCACCGCGCTTTTGGATGGCACGCAAGGCCAGCCAGTCAGGATATTCGAATGCGACGAGCCCGATAAATGTCTCAATCCCACCTTCAAAACGCTCAGTCTCCCAACCTCCAAGGCGCTGCGGCCACGGGTCGCCGCGCTTATCGAGGGTATGGTCGATGCCATCCGGACCGATAGCGCGATAAGCGAAGCGCAAAAGGAGCTGCTCCAGGTCGCGTCGATCCCGCTCTACAAGATATTGACCGTACAGGCGGCTTATGGCCGCGGCATGCCGACCGACGATCGCGAAACACTGGCCGAGATTGCGAGCGTCGATCTGCTCTTTGCCGTTCTGGACCGGATCGTGGGCGAAGCCGGCCGTTCGATGTCGAGCTTCATCGGCGCCGATGAAGCCAAGATCGCGATGTGGCAGGGACAGGTCAACGCCGTGCGCCAGAGCCTCGCTGACCGGCAGGCCAACACCCATTTGCGGGTAGGTGCCATCATGCAGATCATCGAGAAGACGGCCTTCATCGAGAATGTGCTCGCCGCCTCGATGTCGCCCGGCATGGCGGCTTCGCTCGACTGGTCGCGCGCCGTCCAAAGCCGCGGCCTCGCCCAATAGCCTCCAATATCGCGGGAAGAACGAACATGGTCGAAGTCTTTACGGTCGGTGGCGGCGACTATCTGGTCAACATCTTCAACGCCGTTTCCGCATGGACCGGCAATGGCGGCTATAAGAGCCTGCTGCAGGTGGTAATGGTGATGGGGCTTGCCTTCTCGGCGCTGACCCTTGCCTTCAACCAGGATTGGCGGGCTTGGATCAACTGGTTTCTGGGTGCGACCTTGATGTACAGTTGCCTGATGGTGCCAAGGCTCGATGTCCAGGTGACCGACCGTCTCAATCCCGGTCTTGCACCATCTCAAGTCAGCAATGTACCACTGGGCCTCGCGCTGATGGCAAGCTTTACGAGCCAGATTGGCGATTATCTTACCGGTTCGGCCGAAGTGGTGTTCGCCCTCCCCGGTGATCTCAATTACTCCAAAAACGGCATGATCTACGGCGCACGGCTCTATGATGCGACGCGGTCGCTGCGGATTTCCGATCCGGAATTTGCCGCCAATCTCGACGAGCATTTCCGGCAATGCGTGTTCTACGATGTGCTGCTCGGCCGCTATTCGATGAAAGCGCTCGCCGAAAGCAATGACATCTGGACCACCATCGCGCCGGGAAGCCAGGCCCGCGCACAGCGTTTCCTCACCCGCGACACCAATAGCGGCCAAGTGACGGCCAACATCATTACCTGCCGCGAAGCCTATACCAACCTCAACGGCCAATGGAACGGGCTCATAGATTCCATGGGAACGGTGTTCGGGCGGCAGCTTTATCCCAACCAGACAGCTGCGCTTGCCAAAGCCAAACTCTTTACCGACCTTCCCGTCGCCTACCAATATCTTTCCGGAGTTTCGACGAGCGCGACCGATATCTTCAAGCAGACGCTCACCATCAACGCGATGAGCCAGGCGATGCATTCGATGTCGGCGTCGAGCGGTGCCGGCAATGTCGATGTCTATGCGCAGACCCGCGCCGATATCCAGACAGAGCGCACCTATAGCTCGATCGCCAATAACGCCATGAAATGGATTCCGCTGCTCAATGTCGTGCTGACGGTGTTATTCTATGCGCTGTTCCCGGTGCTGTTCCCGCTGTTCCTGATGCCCAAGACCGGACCGCTTGCATTGAAGGGCTATGTCACGGGCTTCTTCTACCTTGCCGCTTGGGGGCCGCTTTTTGTCATCCTCCATATGATGCTGATGCTCAAAGGTGCGGCTGACATGAGCGCGGTTGCGAGCAGCAATGGTCTGACGCTCGCAAGCTTTACCGGCATGGCCGACGTGAATTCCGACATCGGCATATTGGCTGGCTATCTGGTTGCTTCGGTGCCATTTCTGGCAGGCGGGGTCGCCAAGGGGGCTATGGCGATCTCGCACCATGCAACAAGCTACCTCAATCCGAGCCAGAATGCGGCTGAAGAAGCAGCGCGCGAAGCGAGTACCGGCAATGTCTCGCTCGGCAATAGCAGCATCGAGAGTTCGATTGTGCTTTCGCGCCAGTTTGGACAAGGCACGGTGGCACCGTCCTTCACTTACGGATCGGCCCAGACGCGCGGCTATAGCGACAATGGCACGCAAACGACGAGTTTCCCGCAAGGCAGCTTCGACCAGCTCCCGACATCGAGCTATCCTTTCACGCCAACATTGGGCCAGGAGTTCACCTCTCGGCTTTCAACAATGGCGAGCCAGGCACGCGGCAACAGCGAAACCTTCTCGAATATGGCACAGCAATCGACCGCAAGCGCGGTCACGCGATTCAACGAACTGCGAAACCAGTTCAGCAAGGGCAGCAGCTTCGAGACCGCAAGCGGACAGTCGAATTCGGACAGCATCCAGTCCGCATTCAACGAGGTCGACCAGGCATCCAAGTCGCTGCAACGCCAATATGGCCTGTCGCGCCGCGCAGCCGATGACATTACCACTTCTTGGTTCCTGAACGGTGAAGCCTCGGCTGGTCTCGGTGTTGATTTTGGTCCTGCGAAGCTAGGCGTTGCCGCAAAGGGAGGCCGCAATCAGTCGTGGACTGATTCCGACATCGGCATCGCTTCCGAAGACCGTTCTCGTGTCATGGGAAGCCTCAAGCAAATTTCGGACAGCCGCAACTGGTCAAGTGCGCGCGACAGCTTTGTGCGAACGGTCAGCACATCGACAAGCTCATCGGTCTCGACGAGTGCAAATGGCATGAACACGTCGTTGACAGAAGCACAGAGCTATACGCGCGAAGCCCGGCGTGCGGAGGAAATTGCCAACCGCCTTGAAAATCAGGCATCGTTCTTTGAGGGCAGCAGTGCAGCTGGCAACCTCAATCTTTCGCAAGCTTATAGGGAATGGGGCATGGGCGAGATCGAGCGTAATAGGGACTTTTACGGCAATGCGCGGTTCGACGACATCGCTTTCCAGCTCAGTGCCGAAGGCCAAGAACTGCAAGCCAAGTTCATCGACAGCTACGCAGGTGAGGTACGCGATGGCATCGAAGATAAGCTGGTTCTGGCCCCCGGACCGGCCGTCTCAAAACCTGGCATAGGCTCAGAGAAGGATGTCCGAGCAAAATATCAAGGGGGCGCTCGAACCAGCAATCCATTGGGCAGCAAGCGCGCTAGGACCTATCTTGCAGACGAAGTTGATGATGCTCAGTCATCGGGACGCAAGCGCATCGATACAATCAAGGGCTATCTAGAAGGAACGACAAAGAGCGCAAAGGGTGCCAGCGCGGAAGCAGCCGACGAAGTGAAAGAATGGAAACCACGTTAACGCGATAGTTCACTGACGATTACAAAGACCATAAAAGCGACGATTGCAGCGATGGAAACGACAATTCCGGTGCGGCTCCATGGATCGGCCCATGCCTT
The DNA here is from genome assembly GCF_937872355.1 of uncultured Sphingorhabdus sp. Lineage (GTDB taxonomy): Bacteria > Pseudomonadota > Alphaproteobacteria > Sphingomonadales > Sphingomonadaceae > Sphingorhabdus_B. Next base: position 29,372 of record NZ_CALMSV010000062.1, read on the forward strand.
TCGAAACCTGTACTCGGTCAGTCGATTTTCAGAGATTGCCTGATCAATTTCGGTTAGGCCTGCCCACTCAGGCTTGGATGACGACGGGTTTGTGTCTTGCTTCGGATTGTTCGCAGGTTCGTCCATTTCAATTCTCCTTCACCCGCCACCTCGGCAAAACTCCCCTCTGCTTCCTGCCGCTATAGTACACTGCGTCCATTTCCTTGTCAGTCGCATTCTGTGGTCACAGCACTTTCAATTTCGCAGCGCTTTCGGCCGACAGGCGTAAATAGCTATGCACGCTGCCACGTCGGTCATGCTCGCGCAGCGAGCCCACAGAAAGCGGCGCCCTTGCACGGCGAGACGAAGCTGGCCGCCCTGCGCGCGGGCGTGTGCGCCAGCAGGCGGCCAGCAAGGAAAGAGGCAAGAGTGCCAGCGGGTCAGCACAAAAACACCGCGCCCTGTCCGAACCTGCGAGGACAGAGCGCGTCGTTCAATTATCCCGCTCAATCATCACTGGCAGGTCGGGTATTGGCCGCGTTCGGACATAGATGGCAGCAAAAAAGATGCCCTCGTTTACGCTGAATGCGACATTCGTTGGCGCCACCACGCCGTCGTGCGAACCTGGCAAATGATAATCGCCTTCATTATGAACAAACCTCGCGCAGCCGTGGCAAGGCGCCTGCGATCGAACAGGGCTTGTGGCGGCTGTCGAATTCCAGTTCGAGCAGGCCGTCCCAGGCATCGCGACAGGCACCGGTCGATCCCGGGACGCAGAAAATGAAGCTGTCGTCCGCCTGCCCGGCAAAGGCGCGTGATTGCATTGCGGCGACGCCTACCGTTTGCAGGCTCTTTTGCTGGAAAGCGATAGCGAACCCGTCCATTTCGCGGCGCAGCAACGGCTTGACGGCTTCTGGCGTATTGTCGCGCGGGGAAAATCCTGTGCCACCGGTGGTAAGTATGATTTCGATTTCGGGATTGGCAATCCAGCCCTTGAGGGTTGCTTGAATTGCGTCAATTTCGTCACGGACGACAGCGCGGTCGATCAGTCTGTGCCCGGCTCCAGTTAATCGCTCGACAAACAGCGCTCCCGATGTGTCGGTTTCGTCGTTGCGCGTGTCCGAAATGGTCAGCACCGCCATGCCGAGCGGGTAAAAAGGTAAGCTTTCGTCTATTCCTGCCATATTCATCCACCAATAGATGCGAGATGTGGGGTCGCACCGCTGTTGCCTTGATGCAGCAAGTGCGCCGGAGCCTTGGTCGTGACCAGCCGCTGCAATCGTGCGTTCAGTTCGTCTTTCTGGCTATCCTGCTGCAACAGCGGTCGTAGGTCGATACCTGCATCTCCGAACAGGCACAGATGCAGTTTCCCCGTCGCCGAAACGCGTAGCCGGTTGCAGCTAGCGCAGAAATCCTTCGAATAGGGTGCGATGATGCCAATACGGCCTAGCCCATCAGGATTGGCATATTCAATCGCTGGCCCTGCTCCGGCCTGCCGAGCCTGCTTTTGCCAACCGAGCGCCTCAAGCTGCTCACTGATATAGGTGCCCGGAAGATGATGCGCCGCGAAATAGCCCGGGTTGTCATTGGTACGCATCACTTCGATAAAACGCAGGGTAAGGCCATGCTCGACGACGAAGGCCAGGAAATCATCCAGCTCATCGTCGTTCAGTCCCTTGAGCAGCACCGAGTTCAGCTTGACCGACGACATGCCCGCGGCACGGCAGGCGGCAATGCCTTCTAGGATCTCGCCTAACCGGTCGTGACCTGTAATAGCACGGAAACGCTGAGGTTGCAGAGAATCCATACTGATGTTGATCGCGCCTATCCCTGCATCGGCAAAGCTTTGCGCCCGCTCCGTCAGTCGGTAGCCATTGGTGGTAACTGCAACTTTTCGGATGCCTTGTATGTCAGTGATTGTTCGTGCAATCTCCAGAAATTCTCGCCTCAAGGTCGGCTCGCCACCGGTAAGACGCACCTTCCAGAGGCCGAGTTCGGCGAACGCCCCCACCAGCCTGCGGATTTCGTCAATCGACAAATTTGCGGGCGCGCCTTTTGCTTTGCGGTAGCCATCGGGCAGGCAATAGCTGCAGCGGAAATTGCAGACATCGGTCAATGACAGACGGAGATATTCGAAGCGACGACCATGGCGATCCGCCAGTCTCGCCTCGCCAGCATCTGGGGTCTCAATTTTACTCATTGCACAAGCGGGCCGTCGGCTCCCCCGATGTCAATGCCTTCGACCTTTGCCTGCGATGCCAGTATCGCTAGATATTGCGCGACTGCTCGGCGCCAGCTTGCTTCCTCCAGATATTGGGCAATCTTGTCGCGCACTAGCTCCAGCGGTATTTGTTCGCCAACAATGCGGCGACCAGCGCGAATGACATGGACGCCGAAACGCGTCTTGACCGGTTCCGGGTGCAGTTCACCTTCGCCAAGATCGAACAAGACATCCTCGAACTCCTTGACGGTCTGTCCCGGCCCGATCTGGCCCAGATTGCCGCCCTGTTCTCTTGAAGGGCATGCCGAATGCTTGAGTGCCAATTCGGAGAAACGTCCGGGCTCCGTCATCAATGCCCGTATCGCCATGCGTGCATCACCGGTTGCCAGCCCATAGGCCAGACCATCGTCGGGCGAGGCCGAAAAAAGGATATGTTCGGCCTCAACCAATGTTGGCGAGGTGAAGCGATCGGCATGGCGTTCGTAAAAGCGCTGGATCGTTGCCTCATCGGCGTTCGGACAGCGAACCTCCTGTTCGAGCAACGCCTCGATCCGGGCATCCTCGTCAGCCAGCTTGCGACCCTCTGCATCGACCAACCCAACGCTCATAATCTCAAGCCTATCAGCCTCGTCGAGCAATAACTGACGGAATACCAGAGCGCGTGTAGCAGCCTCCCAAGCCGTATCGGCATCCGGCGCAGGGTGGTTCTGAACTTCGGCGCTTATGGCCGCAGCACTGATCTCGCAACCGTTCACTGACACCGGAGGGTGATCGAGTACCTCAGCCATGACGCACCCCCAGTTTGCGCGAGCGCACGACCTGATAACCGGGACGCCATATATAGCGGACCGGCGCCGACAGCATGTGAACCAGCCGCGTGAAGGGGAAGAGCAACAGGATGGTCAGGCCCAGAAACAGGTGCAGTTTGAAGATGATATGCGCGTCCGCGACATAGGAATCTGCATCGCCTTGGAAGGTGAAAATGCCTTGCGCCCAGTTCATGAATTTCACCATTTCATGCCCGTCGAGATGATCTATCGACACTGGAATGGTGCTGAGGCCCAAGGCCAGTTGCAACCATAGGAGGACAAGGATCATGATGTCACTGAAACTCGAGGTTGCTCGGATGCGCGGATCGGTCAAACGGCGATGGAGGAGCAGGCTGGCACCAGCAAAGGCCAATATTCCAGCCACGCCACCAACAACGATGGCCATCACCTGCTTTGAGCCATGCGGAATGCCAAGGGCATCGAATATGGCGATGGGCGTCAGCAATCCTCCGGCGTGGCCGAAGAAAATGACCAGTACACCAGCGTGGAACAGCACCGATCCCCACATCAATTGCTTGCGCCGCAAGAGCTGGCTGGAGCCTGATCGCCAGCTATAGGGTTCGCGATCATAACGGATGACCGACCCCAGACCGAGCACCGCCAGCGCGATATAGGGGTAGATGCCAAACAGGAGATGGTTGAGGAAATCGGCCATGTCATAGGCTCCTTGGCGAAGAGGGAGGTGTGGCAGGTTCGAGCATGCGACTCACCATCGCCTGCACTTGCGGGCAAGATGCCGCAGCATCCGGCGCAGTCGGAGCCATAGCCCCAAAAGTGATCTGCTCTTCCTCCCAGGCTGCATCAAGCGCTTCCAGATCATCAGGATCCTCAACCGCAACCATGTCTTCCGGCGCGACGCTCTGCCCGCCCGAAAGGTCGCGCAATATGGCCAGCAGTCCTGCATAATCGCTGCCGCGGCTTTCCAGCCTGCCGGCCAGTGTTGCGATAATCGTGCCGGGTTCGGCCAGCTCTGCCAGTGCTTCGTTACGCGGAAGGGTGGAGCAATATTCGAGGAACAGTGGCAGATAGTCAGGCAGTTCGTTGCTCGCCGGATCGAGCCCAGCAGCAATATAGCGGTCGCGCAGATCAACCATCGCCTGACCACGATCACGGCTTTCGCCATGCACATGCTCGAACAAGTGCAAGCTGTGCGTCCGTCCGCGATCAAAGGTTTCGACATAATGTTCCTGCAACGAAATCAAGTCTCCGCCGGTCAGCCGGAACAGCAGGGGCTCCAGACGCAGCATCTGCTTTTCACTGACAATTTGTTCGCGCAGCAGCACGCGTCGGATTTCAGAAACCGCAGCGCGCAGAGCTTCATCGGGATAATGGAGCAGCGCCGAAAGAGCGCGTAACGTGATAGTGCCCATCAGAATACCTCCCCTGAAATTTGGGGCGTCGGGGTTTGCAGCTTCTTGCGGGCTGGCGCGCCGAATAAATTGGCTTTGGTTTCGCCACCCGAGCACCCATTGCCGAAGGAGAAGCCACAGCTGCCGCGTTCATCATACATGTCTTCGGCATCCTCCCGGTGGCCGGTCGGGATGACAAAGCGGTCCTCATAATTGGCAATTGCCATGACATGATACATGTCTTCAATCTGTGCGCCGGTCAGTCCGACGGCACGGGCGATGCCTTCATCGACTACGCCCTCGACTGTTTTCGAACGCATATAGCCGCGCATGGCCAGCATCCGTTCAAGGCAAAGTGCCACCGGCTCGGTCGCACCTGCCGTCAGTAGATTGGCGAGATATTTGAGCGGGATACGCAAAGACCGCACATCGGGCATGTTGTTGTTGACCGAAATCTGCCCCGAATTCGCTGCCGCACTGATAGGTGACAAGGGCGGCACATACCAGACCATCGGCAAGGTGCGATATTCGGGGTGAAGCGGGAAGGCTACTTTCCATTCCATCGCCATTTTCCAAACCGGGGAATGGCGCGCGGCCTCCAGCCATGCTTCGGGCACGCCATCCTTGCGCGCCTGTTCGATCACCTTGGGGTCATTGGGATCAAGGAAGATGTCGAGCTGGGCCTGATACAGGTCTTCGACATTTTCTGCCGACGCAGCTTCCTCGATGCGATCCGCATCATAGAGCATCACGCCCAGATAGCGGATGCGTCCGACGCATGTTTCGGAACAGACGGTGGGTTGCCCGGCCTCGATGCGCGGATAGCAGAAGATGCACTTTTCCGATTTGCCGGTTTTCCAGTTGTAGTAGATCTTTTTGTACGGGCAGCCCGATACGCACATGCGCCAGCCGCGGCATTTATCCTGATCAATCAGGACGATGCCGTCTTCTTCACGTTTGTAGATAGACCCTGCTGGGCAAGCGGCGACGCAGGTGGGGTTGAGGCAATGCTCGCACAGTCGCGGCAGATACATCATGAAGGTGTTTTCGAACTGGCCGTAAATTTCCTTCTGCACGCCTTCGAAGTTGTAATCTTCCGAACGCTTGGAAAATTCGCCGCCGAGAATTTCTTCCCAGTTCGGTCCCCAGTTGATCTTCTCCATCCGCTCACCGGTTACCAGTGAGCGGGGTCGAGCGGTCGGGAACGCCTTACTTTCCTTTGCTTGCTGCAAATGTGAATAGTCGAAGGTGAAGGGTTCGTAATAATCGTCGATTTCGGGCAGGTCGGGATTGGCAAAGATCTTCGACAATAGCCGCCACTTGCCACCCATGCGCGGTTTGAGCCGTCCCCCCTTCACGTCCCAGCCACCGTTCCAGCGCTTTTGATTTTCCCAGTCCTTGGGATAGCCGATGCCGGGTTTGGTCTCGACATTGTTGAACCAGGCATATTCCATACCGTCACGGCTGGTCCAAACATTCTTGCAAGTGACTGAGCAGGTATGGCAGCCGATACATTTATCAAGGTTCAGAACCTTGCCGATTTGTGCGCGGACTTTCATTCTGCTGCCTCCAGATGCGTGGCCGGACCTTCGAGCCAGTCGACCTTTGATAGCTTGCGGACGATGACATATTCATCGCGGTTGGAACCGACGGTGCCATAATAGTTGAAGCCGTAACTCTGCTGCACATAACCGCCGATCATGTGGGTTGGCTTCAGCACCGCGCGCGTAACTGAGTTGTGGATGCCTCCACGCTGCCCGGTGAGTGGCGATCCGGGCACGTTCACGATTTTCTCCTGCGCATGATACATGAAGAGCGTGCCCTCTTTCATGCGCTGCGAGACGACGACGCGGGCGACCAGTGCGCCGTTCGAATTGAAGGTTTCCACCCAGTCATTATCGACCAGCCCGGCTTTTGCGGCATCGACCTCGCTCATCCAGACGATCGGTCCGCCGCGCGAGAGCGTCAGCATCAACAGATTGTCGGTATAGGTCGAATGGATGCCCCATTTCTGGTGCGGGGTGATGAAGTTCAGGATGACGTGCGGCGCATCCTTTGCCTGATCAAGCATCGGCTTCACGGCCTTGGTATCGATCGGCGGACGATAGACGCAGAAGCCCTCACCAAAGGCCAGCATCCATTTGTGATCCTGATAGAGCTGTTGCCGCCCCGTTAGCGTGCGCCAGGGGATCAGTTCATGGACGTTGGTGTAACCCGCATTGTAGCAGACATGCTCGCTCTCCAGCCCCGACCAGGTGGGCGAGGAAATGATCTTGCGCGGTTGCGCCTGAATGTCACGGAAACGGATTTTCTCCTCTTCCTTGGGCAAGGCCAGATGTGTGTGATCACGCCCGGTGTTTTTGGACAAGGCCGCCCATGCTTTCACCGCGACCTCACCATTGGTTTCGGGTGCGAGGCTGAGGATGACTTCGGCAGCGTCGATCGCGCTTTCAATCTTTGCCATGCCCTTCGAGGTACCTTCTTCGAGGACTTCGCCGTTTAGGCGACGCAGTAAATCGACTTCATGCTCGGTATTCCAACTGATCCCTTTGCCGCCATTGCCGATCATTTCCATCAGCGGTCCCAGCGCAGTGAAGCGCTTATATACGTTCGGATAGTCGCGGGTGACGACGGCAACATTGGGCATGGTCTTGCCCGGGATTGGTGGCGTCTGACCTTTGCCCCAATCCTCAACATCGAAGGGCTGCGCGATTTCGCCCGGTGTGTCGTGCAGGATAGGCGTCAACACGACGTCCTCTTCGACGCCCAGGACTTCCGGCGCGACCTCAGAGAATTTCTTCGCAATCGCCTTGTAGATTTCCCAGTCCGATTTCGATTCCCACACCGGATCGACCGCAGCAGACAGCGGGTGGATGAAGGGGTGCATGTCAGAGGTGTTGAGATCGTCTTTCTCGTACCAGCTCGCCGTCGGCAGGACGATATCCGAATAAACGCAGGTCGTAGACATGCGGAAATCGAGTGTAACCAGCAGGTCAAGTTTCCCCTGCGGTGCATCATCATGCCAGACGACATCTTGCGGCTTTTGTGCGCCGGTTTCACCCAGATCCTTGCCCTGCACACCATGCTGTGTGCCGAGCAGGTGCTTGAGGAAATATTCGTGGCCCTTGCCCGATGATCCCAGCAGGTTCGAACGCCAGACAAACATGTTGCGCGGCCAGTTGGCCGGGTCGTCCGGGTCGCGGCAGGACATTTCAAGCTCGCCTGTTTTGAGCGCCGAGGCAACATAGTCCTTTGGCTCCATTCCTGCAGCTTTGGCCGCTTTGGCAATGTCCAGCGGGTTGGTCTTGAGCTGCGGCGCGCTGGGCAACCAGCCCATGCGTTCGGCACGGACGTTGTAGTCAATCAGCGAACCGGACCAGTCGCCTTCGGGCGCCGTCGGCGAGAGAATTTCATCAACGTCGAGCGTCTCGTAACGCCACTGGTCGGTATGCGCATAGAAGAAGCTGGTCGAGTTCATGTGTCGAGGCGGACGCGCCCAATCGAGCCCGAACGCCAACGGAGCCCAGCCGGTCTGCGGGCGCAGTTTCTCCTGCCCGACATAATGCGACCAGCCACCACCCGACTGGCCGACACAACCGCACATCACCAGCATGTTGATGATGCCGCGATAGTTCATGTCCATA
>NZ_CALMSV010000063.1 GCF_937872355.1 uncultured Sphingorhabdus sp.
AATGGAGTCTGGGCGTTCCCAATATTTGTGAATAACTGAAGTGCCTCGGATCAATAATTCTCCGCGCTCTCCTGATGGAAGAAAATTTCCGCCATCATCAACCACCCCCAATTCAAGAACCGCGCTGACGCGACCGGAACTCGATGGCCTGCTCAGATAATCATCGCCTACGATAGATGTGCCGATGGAATTGGTCTCGGTCATACCCCAGGCGGTACCAGGCTTAGCATTTTTGAATGTGTCATCAAGGCCCTTGACCTGCGATTCAGCGCGCGCAGCACCGCCCCCGCCAACGGCCAACAAACTTCCGACATCATGACCAGTGTCTTGGGCAGCCAGCATGATATCTCCCGTCATGGCCGGAGTGCCGACAAAGCTGATTATTTTCTCGCGTTCAACCAGCTCAACCGCGCGCATGGGATCCCATTTGTACATGGCAACCACTTTTCGCTGTTTACGGTAACTGGCTAGTAAGACTGCCAATAAACCATTCACATGAAATAGCGGCATCCCTAATAGCGTCGAATCGGTATACGCTTTGCTGCCATTTTTTTTAGATTTCGTCCTGCCTTTCAAAACCGCCATGCAAGTTAAATCAAGTTCCCATGACAGTAATGAGGCGAGGATATTTCGATGGGTGGACACTGAACCTTTAGGATGACCTGTTGATCCAGATGTAAACAGAATTACGGCATCATCGTCCGGTCCCAGCTCAACCTCTGGCATATCGACTTTGCGACTTAGCAGAGGTTCGATCGGTTGGGCTCTCTCTTCAGGTTCGGATCGAACCGAGATGAGGTGCATTTCATTCAAGCGGTCATTTCCAATTATACGGTCAAGCCGCTCTTGATCAACAATTGCAACTTTTGTTCGTTAGCGTCCGCGCTCGTGGTGTAATTTCCGGTGTAGGCGATGGTGTATTCCGGGGTGGGGCATGCCCCACCCCGGAATGCGGCGTCGCTGGTGGCCACCGGGTTCATCGTTATGGGCTTCAGTGCATTATTGGGACACAGATATACGGTAGCGGCGAAGCCGACATTCCAACAATGACCAGTGATTGGGTCATAGCGGACATTTAAATTTGTTAGATGGTGGCTGAAATTGCTTCCAAAAGCGCATTCTGGGCGTGAAGAAGGAAAGCCTTGGCTTCAATGACCCGACATTGCGGTGCCTCCAGCGCCTCCACAGAGACCTCCTGGCCTCGAGTGACCGGTGGGCATGGAATGAAAAGCCCATTGGGGACATAGTTGTCGAGTAAAGAGCGGGTTACCTGATAAGCCAGCAACTCCGAAGCAGGCGCAGCTTTGGGCCAGCAATCGGTAATCACTATGTCACACCCTGTCATTGCGGCAAGATCAGTCGTAGCCGAAAACCGTTTAACATTGGCAAACCTCTTGGAATGCAATGAAGTTGGAAACACCTGAACCACCTCAATCGGCAGCACAGCAGCAGCCTCCGCCCACGAGCCCAATATGTTATCGTCCGGGGCTATGACGCAAACCCTTAGCCCGTCCAATGCGCGACCTTCGCTCAAGGCGAAGGCCAAATCGCCGAGTGTTTCGCAAGGATGATTGCTGCGCGTTCGCGCGTTAATGACTGGCGCGGTTGCGGCTGCGGCAAGCTCCCTGATTTTCCCTAAATCCGGCGTCCTGACAACAAGGATATCGAACCAGTTGTCAAGATAATGAGCCAAGTCAACAACGTCCTCGGCCCCGCCGAGAGAAATCGGAGCGTGAACACAGACGCCGCCCATGGCGGTAATTCCAAGGTCAAATGCTGTAGTATTACGCCAGCCTGTATCATCGACAATCAACCCAACGCGTATGCCTCGGAGTAAACGGGGCAAGCAACGATTGCGCCAACTCTCCGCAAGCTCTGTTGCGCGGCCTAGCACGGACGCAAGGTCCTCGACTTTGTGGTCATCGAGCGCGAGAAAATCGGTAAGCAAAGGAAGCTCCCAAAAAATCGCCGACTAGCATAGCAGATGATTGCATTCCAACTCTCTTGAAAGGCGAGAATATTACAGGTCTCATGACCGGTAATGCAGCTACTCCTTCCGCACAGGTTCCGACACCAAAAACCCGCAGCGATGAATCTCGCCATTGTGCCCTTCGCCGCCGTGGCGGCTCTCTGGGGAATGTCTTATTTGTGGCAGCAATGCGTCGATGTTGGCCGTTGTCCATCATTCCCGGCCAAGCCGTAGGGGCAAAAATCCGTCATCATCGAGCTGGGCATTATCGCTAAAGATGTAGTCGCCAGTCAGGTTGATATGATCCCAACCGAGTGGCGAGATCTGGCTGTAGCTTGCGCCAGTATCTGCCCCAGCAGAATTGCCAAGCTTCTCGACAGCGCGGCCCAGATAGCGGCAATTGAACAGGATGATCGCAGCGGTGACGAGGTTCACGGCAGCAGCCCTGATCTGCTGGTTCTCGGTGCCACGATCACGAAAACGGCCAAGCCTGTGAAAGGCAACCGCCCGTGCAAGCGTATTGCGGGATTCGCCCTTGTTGAGTTCCGCTGTGACCAGTTTCCGCAGCTCTGGGTCTTCAAACCACCGCAAGGTAAACAAGGTGCGCTCGATCCGGCCAACCTCGCGCATCGCGGCGGCCAGACTGTTCTGCTGTTTATAGGCAGAGAGCTTTTTCAGGATCAGCGACGGGGTGACCACCTTGTTCCGCATGGCGGTCACGACCTGATGGATGTCATCCCAGTGGCTCCGGATGAGATTTTCATCAAGCCGTTGCCCGAAGAGCGGGGCGAGCTTCCCATATCGGGCGCGTGGCTCGAAGGCGTAGAGCTTTCTGTCGGATAGCCGTGGAATGCGCGGCTCAAAGTTCAGGCCGAGCAGATGCATCACAGAAAACACGATGTCAGACACCCCGCCGCCATCGACATGAAGGGCAGAGATTTCGGCTGAACTTTCATGGCCGAGAATTCCGTCAAGCGCGTGAATGGCCTCGCCAGCGGTGCCCGCAATCACGGTCTGATGGAGCGGCGCGTAACGATCCGTTATGGTGGTGTAGATCTTGATGATCGGATCGCGGCCATAATGGGCATTGACGGTGCCTCCGCTTTCCCCTGGCCCGCCGAGGTAGAAATGCTGGCCATCGGCAGAAGCGCGCCAACCTTCCCCAAACCATGCCGCCATTGGCTCGGCATGAATCGCGTCGGTGAGTGCACCCAAGGCGGCGCGGAATGTGTCTTCGCGCATGTGCCAGGTCTGCATCCTAAGCAGCGCCCTGCGCGATGCGACCCCGCAAATGTCAGCCATGCGGGACAGGCCAAGGTTGGTGGCTTCGGCAATCAAGGCTGCCAGAAAGCCGTTCTGGTCACTGGGCGGGACGCCGGTTGAGACATGACTGAAATGATCAGTAAAGCCCGTCCACTTCGCGACCTGTGACAGAACATCTGTAATCCGTACTGTGGGCAGGATGCGGTAAGTCCGAACCGCGAGATCACGGGTTTCCTCACTATCATCCGCGTCTTCCTTCGGCATTTTCGGAAACCGGAGGCGGTCACCAGAGAATAGCGACGCATCCTTCCCGGACAGCCCGTTCATGGTGGACAATAGTGCCCGATCCAGCTGCGCCGACCGTTCTTCGAACCACTGGTCAAAAGATGGCTTGGAAATAACGGGCAAAGCGGTGACGCCTGTTACCGTGGCGGGCTGCAACAATTCTTCCAATGCGCGGTGCATCCTCGATGATGGCACCCACAGATCGCCGGACGCCAACGCGCTCGATACTGCAAAATAGGTCGCAAGCTCCCAGTAGGTGCGTTCAATCTTGCCGTCGGCGAACAGATGGCGCTGCCAGCGGCGTTCAATATGCCCAAGCGGAATGTCCGCCGGCAAGGCTTTGCGCCAATTGCCATCGAGTTCGATCAAAAGGCCGATCGCGGTGCGCAACGGTGCTGTCGCGCGCCGACCTTCGAACGTAAAACTGCGCAGGAAACGGCTGCCAACCTGTTTGAATATCTTGTATTCAGGTGCAAGTTCTCCAGTGGCGTCAGGCCGACCAGGCTTTGTTGTGCGCTTGATCAGAAGTGCATCGGCTTCGATCAGATCGAGGCTGGCGACAGCGGTAACCGCTGCTTCAACATCGTCACCCTTGCGAATAGCCTTTGCCATCGCACCCAAAACATCCGCAATGCGGACCAGGCGTTCTCGGCCCTGATCAGCGGATGCCAGGAGGGTTTCTTCAAGCCGCTTGCGCGCCCGAAGATGGGCTCGACCGACGAGTGAGCCGAACATCGCCAGAGCTGCATCGGTAAGGGTTGCTTCCAGCTCACCGATGGTGGCCACCAATGTAGCCATCCGGCGCGGAAGCGTCATTTGCTGCAACGCTTGCGCGGTATACCGCACGCCCTCACGCGCCAACTGGGAAAGCCGCAGCTTGAGATAATCGGGAAGCGCCAGCTCGCCGATCCCTAACCTGCGGATATAGTCGATTTTGTCGAGAAGTTCGAACAGTCCCCGCGCACCGACGCGGATCGGCGGCTCGCGCAGCCAGCTCAATCGGCTCTGCTGGGCATGGGTCTTGTCGTCCAGCACCGCATTCAACTTCGCCTTTTGCTCCGTATTGAGCTGGGCCAGAATCTCAGAAGCAACTTTGGCATCGGCAGCGTGCATCGCCGACGCTGTCAATCGCTCGATGACGCTGACGCCGGGAATGATGATTTTTCGTTCACGCATTCTCGCGATCAGGCGTTCGAGCAGAAGACGGCCATCGGTGCAGGACAATGCCTCGGCTTCGAGCCACTGCTTGAGTTCAGCGCGAACGGGATGCGTCAGATCAACAAATCCATGGTTCCGCTTGATCGAGGCCAATTGTTCATATCGGGTGGGTCCGCGTTTGGCGAAGTCAGCAATGACGTCGGCATCGACGTCAATCTGCTCGGCAACATGATCGAGCATGATCGCAGGGAGCAATTCGCCTCGGCGAAGGTATCGCCCCGGAAAGCGAAGACAGCATAGCTGCAAGGCATAGCCCAGTTGGTTGGCCGGCGAACGCAATCGGGCGATTGCCGCACGCTCATTTTCGTCGAGGCTGTGGTGTGCAATGACCTCCTCCTCGGTCATTGGCAGCGCGAGCAAAGCCTCCCGCTGTTTGGCCGTCATGGGAATGCGCGCTGGCATGTCCGAATCCCTTCACAAACGTCTTTCCATTCGCTACAGTTTTGAAAGAGGATTTTGAAAGACGCAATCATGCTGCGACAGGCAGCATTGATCAGTCTTTCAAAAACGACCGTTTGTGAATGCGGAGCTGGTTGTGGCGACTGAAGGCAGCTGTCTGTGCGGCGCAGTGCGATATGAAATCGATAGGCTGGCCAGCCCGATTGGATTTTGTCACTGTCTTACCTGTCAGAAGGCACATGCTGCCGCATCGGCGCCGACCGCGAGAGTTAGGCGCGAACATTTCCGTTGGCTGTTAGGGCGTGAGTCCGTTGCGGGCTACGAGTCCTCACCGGGCAAAATTCGTCATTTCTGCAAGCGTTGTGGGTCGCACATTGTCTCTGAGAAAAGTGGACTAGATGAATTTATTTTGCGCGTTGCGACACTCGACTCGGATCCTGGAATGCGACCGGTCGTCCATATCTGGACCTCGCATGATGTGCCCTGGTTAGAGGAGGTGGACTTGCCGAAGTTAGCTGAAGGCTTTTCTTCAACATGAACTCCCCACCATTTTTGATCGGCTACGCCCGCATCTCCAAAGGTGATAACCAAAGCACGGCCATGCAGCTACGTGCTCTCAAGGAGGCTGGGTGCACGCGGGTCTTTGAAGAGGCGGCCAGCGGTGGGCGCTGGGATAGGCCTGAATTGCACCGGATGCTCGACCAGCTCCGCAAAGGCGATGTCATTGTTGTCTGGAAACTGGACCGGCTATCCCGATCGCTCAAAGATCTGCTGCATCTGCTCGACCGGATCGAAGGTGCCAATGCCGGGTTTCGTTCGCTCACCGAAAGCATCGACACGACCACTCCGGCAGGCCGGATGATGATGCAGATGGTTGGCAGTTTCGCAGAATTCGAGCGTGCGATGATACGTGAGCGGACCAAGGCAGGTCTCGACCAAGCCCGTTCGGAAGGCCGAATTGGCGGTCGCCGCCCCAAGCTCAACGCCAAACAGCGTGCGGAGATTGCCGAAAGCGTGATCTCGGGCCGCAAATCTGCCGCTGAAATGGCACGTATTTTCGGCGTGAGCCAGCCCACCGTATCACGGATTGTCGCACTGGTGCGCCATGGCTGACCCAATCATCCGGCGCGCGGTAGAGGAGGATATCGCCGACATCCGGACATTGACGATCCGCGCCTACACCAAATGGGTCGAGATTACACCCAGACCGCCTCGGCCGATGACAGCAGATTATAACCAAGCTTTTGCCGATCACCGCTTCGACTTGCTGGTCGACCAGGGGCGGTTGATCGGTCTTGTCGAAACTGTTGCGGAGGGCGACGAACTGATGATCGTCAATGTTGCGGTCGAGCCTGAACGGCAAGGCCAAGGCCATGGGTTCACGCTGATGCGCCACGCCGAGGAGATCGCGCGCTTGTCCGGTTTGGCTGGAACGCGTCTTTATACCAACAAACTCATGACATCGAACATCGCACTGTATGAGCGATTGGGGTATGAATTTGAGAAAGAAACCCACCACGATCTCGGGACCGTCGCCGTGCATATGAAATATTCATTCAGCCCAAGACGTGACAAATGACCGAGAAATCGCGCGAAGCCCGGTGTAATTGTGGACAGCTCTCGGCGATTTGCGCTGGTCCACCCCAGCGTGTGTCTGTTTGCCACTGTAATGCGTGCAAGCGCCGCACCGGCAGCGCATTCGCATGGAATGCGACTTGGGATGAAGCAAAGGTGACTATATCCGGTAATTCCAGTAGCTTCGAACGGACGACCGATACCAACAGGACCAATCGGTATCACTTCTGCCCAGAGTGCGGGTCGGTGGCGTATTATTTTGTCGAAATGAGGCCCGGCACTATATCGATCCCTGCCGGATTATTTGCAGATGAGACATTCCCATCACCGACCGTTGAAGTTTTTGGCGAGCGAAGGGTGAAGTGGTGCACGCGGGGAGACGAGGGAACATGAAGTCCGGCTATGATCTCTCCCGCCTGATCAAGTTCACTTTGCGCGAGGATTGGCGCGATGCGCTGGAAGACGCGATGGCCGAGCATGTTGGCCTTGCTCAGGAAGAGTTTGGCGTCGAGTTCGAGGAAATCGGCGACATTCTTGGCGATCACTATGAAGGACTTCTGTTTGGCTGTGCCCTCGAAGACCTGATGACCCGCCGCTTTGAGCCCGATGGTATCAATCTGGTTGACGATTATCTCAAGCGTCGGGGCTGGAACGAGTCCGCACCCGCCAAAGCCTATATGCGCGCGCTGCGTGATTCCGTGTGCAGCCTTTACGAGGTCAGCGATGTCATCCCGGGGGTATCCTTCCTTGCCCGCGATCTGGTGCGGGGCGGTGAACCAATCCGGGTAAGCGAACGGACCGCCACGCAAACGCTCAAGCAATGGGACAAGATATCGGCAAGGATCGTCCCGGAACGCAAAGGACATGTCTTATCGGGCGCACTGCTGCCTTTCTCAGCCGAAGGCGCTGACACACTTTTGACGGGATTGCGCAAAGCCGAAGGCAAACGACGAAAATCCGGTCCCCTTGATATCGATGAAGACACACTGGCGACCATCGCCCACCTCTTCACCATTGGCTGGCTCTATGATGTCCTGCCCAAGGCGCTCGGCCTCCGGCGGCCCGCCATCCAGAACAGCGATGGTGACGAACTGATGTTCCACAAGGTCCGCTTCCGGCTTGTGAAAAGCGCGTCACCCGCCGACGTTGCAACCCAGATCAATGGGCATCCGGAATTTTCGCCCGAATCCGACCACTTCTGGAACTGGCTGAAACCGTCAAATGGTTCGTTGCCTCGCGCCAAAGGCTCCGGCACTTTAGCGATGAGCACGACGATGGACAATGGCCAGACCGTTTATGGGACGGTGGAAATCAAAGGCCGCACCCTCTTGCTCGCCGTCAATTCGGCACAGCGCGCGCAAGAAGGCATAACGGTGATCATGTCTTTGGTCGGCAACATGGTGGGCAAACCGCTGACCGAAATCGAAACCGTCGAACAGGCCATGCACGATCAAAGGCAACGCGCACCCGAAGAAGCGGCTTTTCCGCCCGAAATTGCAACCGAGATCATTCACCAGACCATGGACCGGCACTACCGCGAAACGCTCGATCAACCAGTGGGCATGCTCAATGATCAAACGCCACGTCAAGCGACCAAAACTGCAAAGGGCCGTAAAATGCTCGTCGAATGGCTCAAGTTCATCGAAAATCACTCCGGACAACAACCTGACCCCAATGATCCAATGGCAACCTACGATTTTGCATGGCTATGGGCGGAACTCGGCGTCGAAAGACTCCGAAAGTAGCCATTTCTGGCTGCGCACGATTGTCTACCGTATATCCGTGTCCCAATAATGCACTGAGGCCGTAGCGGTCCGGGAAGGTCCGCGGCTGACTGCCATTCAGCGCATCTTCCTCGACGCGCAAACCGCGTCTTACCGCATGAAGCTGATGCTCGGCAGGCCCGCGCGCGGCGCCTGGCAGGGGGGAGGGGCGGGGCAGGGGACGCTCGCACTTGCCGAGGGCTTCGAAACGGCGCGGGCCTTCACGATCCTCAACGAGATACCCTGCTGGGCCACGATGGGCGCGCGCCGCTTCGATCAAATCCAGTTGCCATCATCGATCGAGCGCCTGATCCTCGCGATCGACAATGATGCGGAAGGGCGGCGCGGGGCTATCAAAGCGGAAGAGTGCTATGCGCGTCCGGGGCTTTCGATCGAGCGCATGCCCCCTAAGGCCGGCTTCAAGGATTGGGCCAAGATTCTGGAGACTGGTGAGCGGCGTTGTCTCAAGCCACCGCTCTGAAGCTCCAGCGTCTCATTCGCCGAAACCGACCAGCGCGCCAACCATAGCAGCGCCTTGCTTCCGAGCCCCATAATTCCATCCCGTAACCGGAGGAAAGGGGAGAGGTCCCACCGTTTGCCGGTACATTTCGGACCCGTCGACTCATATGGCCGCGCCGCTATCTGCGCAGTTCAATGCTCAACGACTTCAGGGCTGGAACGAGATCGGCCAGACGGAGGAGTTCGACCACGGGGCAGGCCGGGTCGAGGGTCGTGGTCACAGCCCTGTCGTAGACCGCCACACACGCCGCGTTGGTGATGCGCGACATGTAGATGATCCCGTCGAAATCCGTGTCGTCATAAAGTTCCTGACTGAACCTGCGTCCAGCGAGCTGCGATCGCCCGCGCGCCGCGTCGGTCGGAATGCCGAGGCGAGTCGCGCCGCTTGTCCGAAGATCGAGCAGCTTGAGAGGCGATCGTGCAGAAAGACTCGCAACCACGAGATCGTCGACATCCGATTCGAGAAGCACGCGTTTCGTTTTGCCCTGAAAACGGTCCCGCACGATCCGCTCAGCGAGGGCGGTCGCCAGGTCCTGCGCCGCATAGAGCAATGCGAAGCTGTCGGACTGGCTGGAGAATCGCGTTCGGCCAAAGCCCATGCCCATCGGCGCCGCCCGATAGCGCGCGTCGAGAATACGGAGGTATCCGCTCGGGTCGATTCCGACCGCAAGCTCCCGCAGTATTGAGCTGTCCAGCGTCACGGGTAAGCGAAAACCGTCCGCGCCGCGTCCGCCACATCCTGGCGACGATCCTGCTTCAACAGATCGATCGGCCGCTTCTCGCCGAGCAAAGGGCTCTGTTGAACGAGCCAAAGCCACGCGCGCCTCGGATTGCCCGCGATCTCCAGCACATCGCTGATCCCTTGCACGGGCCGTCCGTCAACGAACTGCTCGAGCGGGAACGCATGTTTGCGTGCGCCCGACAGAAGCGCGATGACCTCGCCCCGCTTCTGCCAGTCGTGCAAGGTCGATCGGGCGATACCCCGTTCATGCAGCATGGTTGATCCGGCCACCGGACCAGCCCAATCCTCGAGCGATCCCTCGGTCACGTAGCCCGCGAGCCGGCGGCGTCCTTCATCAACGTCGACAAGCTCACCAAAGCCCGAACCCTTTCGAGCTTCCGTCTGAGCAGGCGCCGGTATCCGGATTGCTGTCGCCGGTCTCTCTTCGCGCGCGAACGCGGCGATCATGGTCGCAACATCTGCACTCTTGCCCTTGAGGCGCTTTTGCTGGGCCGCGGGCAGTCCGATGACCGCAGCGGCAACGGCGGCGACGATCTGCGCGGTGTTCGCGACGGCTTCCTTGGCGAGCCCGGACTGGCGACCAAGCACCTCGGTCACTTCGCTCGCCACCAATCGACGAACACCCGCATCTGCATTTCGGACCTGCGCTACCATCGCGATCACTCCTTCCCGGTCCATATAGGCCGCTGTGCCTACATTGTCCAGATTGTCCGATATATCCGGAATGTGCGGACCGCTATATGCTGACCAGGTCCTCGCTTCAACGCACGCGAACCCGCCCGACGGACAAACGAGCCTGAAGCCGGAGAGGGAAGGGGGATCTGGGCTGAGGCTGCCGACGGGGCAGTCAGTCCGGAGACCCCATCATGTCCGATCTATTCGACGCGCCGATCAATGCCGAAATCCGTGCGGCCGTCCTCATCGCCACCCACCTGAAATCCGGTGGCCCGCTCTCCCGGGCCGACCTCAATACGGCGATGACCGAAGCCTTCCATGGCACCGACGCCGATGGCCTCTGGACCCAGCGCCAGAGTTTCGAGCTCCTCGAACTCGCGCTCGTTCACCACCTCCAGTCCGCACCCTATCCGCTGCGCGTTCTCGACGATGCGCATGCCGCTTGCGATCTTCTCGACCGCTTGCCGACGCAGACCGTCCGCAGCGAGAGCCAGATCGAATGGCAGCAATTCTCGACGCCGGTCGATCTTGCGGCCATCGCGGTCCTCCTCGCGAACATCCAGGGTGACGACGTCATCCTCGAGCCGAGCGCCGGCAACGGCCTTCTGGTCGCCCAGTGCGGCGCCCACGCAGAACTCCAGCTCAACGAATATGCCCCCGAACGCCGCGCCCGGCTGGTCCACGCGTTTCCCGGCGCCAAGGTAACCGGGCATGACGGTGCCGCGATCAATTCCACGCTGGCCAATGCGGCAAGACCGACATTGATCCTGATGAACCCGCCATTTTCGCGGTCCGTGGGCCTGGGCGCGGACGCCCATGCAGCCGTCCGCCACCTCCAGGCAGCTCTTCGGCGCCTCAGCCCGGGCGGTCGCCTCGTCGCGATTATGCCCGACTGGTTCGGCCCCAACGCACGCATGCGCGACCTCTTCGAGACCAGCTTGCGCGACGTCCAGCTCCGTACCTCCGTCCGTCTAGAAAAATGCTATCTGAAACATGGCACCTCGATCGCCGTCCGCCTCTACGTCATCGACAAGGTGCCCGGCGGTGCGATCCCGGCCACAATCCAGCGGTCTTCCATCCGGGAGCTGATCGGTGCCCTGGCGATACCCGCGCGCGCCACGCTGGTGATGGCGCCGGCGGCACCCCCGCGCCGGTCGGCAAACCCTTCGCTGTTCCGTGCCATGAAGAGCCGCCCGCCAAGGCCACGGCCCTTTCATGCGCCCATACGCAACAATGTCCTGCCGGTCGCCTATTCGTCGCTCGCAACGCCTGCCCCGTTGCTCGAACAGGTGGGTGTCTATCTCCCGTATCGACCGAGCCGCATCGTATTCGACGCCGCTGGCGAGCATCCGACCGCGCTCGTCGAATCCGTCGCGATGGGCTCGATCGCCGCGCCGGTCCCCGACTATGTGCCGCACCTGCCCGAGCGGTCGGTCAGCGAGCGCTTGCTCTCCGCGTCACAGCTCGAAACGGTCGTCTATGCGGGCCACGCCTGGTCGCTATACCTTCCGGGCACATTCAGTCCCAGCAAGGAAGGCGTCGGCCTCGAGGCGGCTGAAGACGGGCGCGCTTATCGAAAGGGCTATTTCCTCGGCGACGGTACCGGTGCGGGCAAGGGCCGCCAGATCGCCGCCTGCATCCTCGACAGCTGGCTCCAGGGACGCCGCCGCAACATCTGGATCTCGAAGAACGAGGCGCTACTCGAAGACGCGCGGCGCGACTGGACCGCGCTCGGGGGCCTTGCGGCCGACATCCAGCCCCTGGCGAACTGGACGATCGACAAACCCATCCCCCTCGAACAGGGCGTCCTGTTCGTCACCTATCCAACGCTCCGATCCGTCCGCGGCGACCATAGCCGGCTCCAACAAATCCTCGACTGGGCCGGCCCGGACTTCGAAGGGATCATCGCCTTCGACGAAGCCCATGAGATGGGCGGGGTCGCCGGCGGCGAAGGGGCGCTCGGCCGGAAGGAGGGATCGCAACAAGGCGTTTGCGGTGTCCTCCTCCAGAACCATCTGCCGGGCGCGCGCGTCCTCTATGCCTCGGCCACTGGCGCATCGGACGTCAACAATCTCGCTTACGCGGTCCGGCTTGGCCTCTGGGGGCCGGGAACGGCCTTTGACGATCGCGAACAGTTCATCGCGGGCATTCGCAAGGGCGGCATCGCGGCCATGGAACTCGTCGCCCGCGACCTGAAGGCGCTCGGCCTCTACACCTCTCGGGCGCTCAGCTTCGCCGGCGTCGAATATGAGATCCTGCGCCACGCGCTGACCACCGAGCAGATTGCGATCTACGATAGCTATGCTGACGCCTGGTCGATCATCCACCGCAACATGGAACGGGCGCTCGAACTGACCGCCATTGTCGATGGCCTCGAGAACGCCACGCTCAACAGCGGCGCCAAGGCCGCGGCGCGCTCCCGCTTCGAATCCGCAAAGCAGCGCTTCTTCGGCCAGCTTCTTCTCAGCATGAAGCTGCCGACAGTGATCGCGGCGGTCCGTCACCACCTCGGCGAGGGCAAATCGGTCGTTCTCCAGCTCGTCACGACCGCGGAATCGATCCTCAATCGCCGGCTCGCCGAACTGAGCCCCGAGGAACGGGCCGACCTCGAAATCGATCTCTCGCCGCGCGAATATGTGATCGACTATCTGGAGCGCGCCTTTCCCACGCGCCAGATGCGGATCTTTACCGACGACACGGGTACGCCGCGCTCGGTCCCCATGCTCGACGATGAAGGACAGCCCGTCTACAATCCCGAAGCGGAAACCGCCCGCGCCGAACTCATCGAGCGGCTTTGCGCGCTGCCGCCGATCATGTCGGCGCTCGACGCACTCCTCGGACATTTCGGGCACGACAATGTCGCCGAGGTGACGGGGCGCACCAAGCGGCTCGTCACCGCGGGCGATGGCCGCCAGAAGCTCGAATCCCGCTCGGCGCGCACCAGCCAGGCCGAGGCCGCCGCCTTTATGGCCGGGCGCAAGCGCGTCCTGATCTTCTCGGACGCGGGCGGCACGGGACGGAGCTACCACGCTTCGCTCGACGCGGTGAACCAGGAGCAACGTGTCCATCTGCTGCTCGAGCCGGGCTGGCGTGCCGATCGCGCGATCCAGGGACTGGGTCGGACGCACCGGACGCACCAGGCGTCGACCCCGCTGTTCCGGCCCGTCACGACCGATTGCAAGGGCGAGCTCCGCTTCACCAGCACGATCGCGCGGCGCCTCGACACCCTTGGGGCGCTGACGCGCGGTCAGCGCCAGACCGGAGGGCAGGGGCTTTTCGATCCCGCCGATAATCTCCAGAGCGAATATGCGTGCAGCGCTCTTCTGAGCTGGTTCCACCTCCTCGCCGCCGGAAAGCTCGCGAGTACCAATTTGGACGACTTCCAGAATCGGACCGGCCTCGAACTCGTCGACAAGGACGGCGTCATGAAGGACGAGATGCCGCCGATCCAGCGCTGGCTGAACCGGATCCTGGCTCTACCGATCGCGTTGCAGAATAACATCTTCGAGGAATTCCTCTCGCTCACCGAGACCCGTGTGGCGGCGGCGCGGGACGCGGGTCGCCTCGATGTCGGCGTGGAAACCATCCTTGTCGATACGGCGCGGCTGGTCGACGATGTCGTTCTGCGCACCGATCCCGGGACGGGGGCAACCTCGCACCTCCTGACGATCGAGATCGAGCGCCGCCGCAATCCCGTCTCGCTTGAGCGGATCATGCGGATTGCCGAGGGCGACCAGAGCGCGGCGTTCATGATCAACCGGAAGTCGGGCAAGGCGGCGCTCCGGACGCAGGCCCGCTCGCTCATGGAGGAGAAGGAAGGCACGCCGATCCCGCGGGTCGAACTCATGCGTCCGTCGCGCAACGACTATATGCGTTCGGCCGACCTGTTCGAATCCTCATGGGAGGAGATCGACCGGGCAAGCTTTATCGCCCTCTGGACGCAGGAAGCCGAAACCTTGCGGCAAAAGGTCGACACCGAGACGCTTCGCCTCGCGACCGGGCTGCTCCTGCCGATATGGTCTGCGCTGCCGAGCGACCATCTCGCGGTCAACCGGATCGTCGATGGGGAAGGGCGGTCCTGGCTCGGGCGCCTCGTCTTCGACGATCATGTGCTTAGGCTTTTCTCGGCGCTCGGAATCGATCGCAAGGAGACCCTGCCTGCTTCCGCGATCGCCAAGGCGGTTGCTGCCGGGCGCAGTATCGACGTCACCCATCCGTTTCCGCTCACGATCAACAGGAGCATCGTCAACGGCTCCCAGCGTATCGAGCTCGTCGGCTTTCCAGCCGACCGGCTTGCATGGCTGAAGGCGGCGGGGTGTTTCACCGAAGTGATCCAGTATCGCACGCGGGTCTTCGTCCCCGTAGCGCTGGCCGAGGCTATTCTGGAGACTGTCCTGGAGGCGACTACATGACCGCCGCGGAGGTTCGCTAGGCTTCGTCCATCTCGGAGAGCCAATCCTCGCGTGCATGACGGACGCGCAATATCAGCACGTTGTCATTCGGCCCGAGTTCGTAGACGATGAGATGAGCTTTGTAGGGATAGATGCGGACGGGCGACCGGATTTCCTCACGCTCGCGCGCCGCGCGGGGATATTCTACAAGAAAATTGAAGGTCGCCTCTAGCCCATCGTGATATCCGTCGGCCTGTGCCGGCCCGAACCTTTCGAGCCCGTATAGGTAAACCGCGACCAGATCATCGCTGGCAGCACGCGTCAGCTGATACGATGGCACGCCTATGACTGCGCGCGTGCTTGTTCGAGCGCTCGAGTGCGGATGTCCGCCATGGATTCAGTGCTGACTCCGCTGCTCCGCGCCTCGTCAACCAACCGCTGCATATTGGCAATCTTTCCCGCCCGTTCCTGATCGCGACGGATAAGATCTCGCACATAATCGCTAGCATTGCTGTAGCGCCCCGTGTCGGCTTGGCCTTCGACCCAAAGCTTCATCGGATCCGGCAAAGAGATGTTCATTGTCGCCATGGGCGCTTCGCTCCTTTTGGCAATCTTTATAAGAAAATTGGCAAAGATTGTCAAGTTGCGCACCGCCCGGAATTACCGGATCAGTTCTGATTGGGCTAGCGAGGACTCATCACTCTGAGGCCTCAAACGGCTGACTGAATTCGTGGTCCGCAGGGGCCGGCTCAGTTCGCAGGCGCAAATTGCCGGTCGAGGAGACCCTGAGCCGCCCGCTCTCCGGCACTGGGCGGCATCACGGCCGGAAGGGCGACGGTGACGATCCAGAAGGCCATCATTCCGAGAAACACGCCGCTCGCGATCTTCAACACATCCTGCATGATACCGACATCCTCCCCGACCCCGACCAGATAATCTCTCATGGCCCGGCGGCCTCGCGGCCGGGACAAAACACCGTCAGCCTAATCGCCGGGCGCGGCATGATCGAGCCCATATCCGGTCCAGAATGGCAATCGAGATAGCCGGCCCGCGCCGAGATGGTGCTGCCGCAGACGGTCCGGTCGGCGGCTCGAGGCGTCCCGGGCGCCACGAAAAGGGGAGGGGGAGGGGAGCCGGTGTCCGGGCTGTTCCGGACGCCAGAAGGACTTCATCCGATGACCATTACGGTAAAGCTTTCGAAGCTTTCGCTTTCTCCGATCAACGTACGATCCCGCCCCGAAGAGCTCCTCGAGATTCCGCAGCTGGCCGCCGATATCGAGGCGCGCGGCATCCTCCAGAACCTGCTGGTCAATCCGGTCAAGAAGCCGCGCGGCTCGTTCGAGGTGTTCGACGGCGGTCGCCGCCTTCGCGCTCTGATGAAGCTCGTCCAGGACGGTGTCATCGTTGCCGAGAGCTATGACGTCCCCGTCAAGGTTCTGACCGGCGACGAAGCGACCCTATCGGAGACGTCGACCGCGGCGAACTTCCATCAATTGAAGATGACGCCTGCGGAGGAATGCCGGGCGTTCCAATATTTCATCGGTCTCAAGGGCGATATCGACGGCGTCGCCAAGCGTCTCGGCGTGACCCGCCGTTTCGTGGAAGGGCGCCTACGCCTCGCTACCCTGGCCGAACCGATCTTTGATGCTCTGAGCGAGGGCGGGATCACGCTCGATATCGCCAAGGCCTAACCTCTATGCCGCCGTCAGCCGCGAGACCCTGATGCGCGAGATTGCCGAATTCTGCCGCGAATATTGGAGCGAGATCGCCAATGATCGCGATTCGGACACGCTCGATGACGAGGACATCGCGCGCATCTACTTCGAGCTCCACCCCGACGAGTCTCTCCAGACCGACCGCGTCGCGATCGATGCGCCACCCGCCGCTCTCGTCACGGGAGAACAGCCATGAACGCCCGTTCGGCCCGGGCCGAGGTTCGCAATCCGGTGCTCGCCTTGCCCGCGTTCCGCGCGTTGCAGTCGCTCCTGCCGGAACAGCGCGTGCTTCTCGCCGCGCTGTTGCTCGACCTTCAGAGCGACGCGCGCGATCGCGCCGCCCGAAGCTGGGCAAGCCGCAAGACCATGATTGCCGCCTACTGGTCCGCCGTCGCCGTCTATTCCGGGCATCTCGCCCGCTGCCTTGGCGAACGCAGAGGTCGCCGTCCCCGCGCGCGCTTCGAGCTTGTCCAGGAGGGCTTTCCCGACCTCGTCGTGACGGGATGGGAGGCGGCTTCCACCACATACTCCGTACGCCGCGAAGAATGCGGTCTCGGCGCGCGAGACTTTCCCAGAGGCACGGTCAAGCTTGGCGGGATCGCGATCGCGCACGTCAGCTATAAGGGCCGATTTTGGCCCCGCCACGAATGGGAGCCGAACGATATGCCCATCTATGACAATCGCGGTCCTTCTCGCGATTGCGGTTGAGCGGCAAGGAGAGGGGGAGGGAAGGGGCGAGCGGATGTCCGCTCGAGAGCCGGAGACCCCCTCATGAGCTATGATCTCGCCTTTCGCTTCCAGCAGGCCCTCGACCCCAGTGCGCTTATGGATATCGCCGCCTCGCTTCACGCGATCGAGGCGGCGATCACGGACTGTCGCAACGCCGGGATCGCCACTGAAAGCGACCCTGCCATCATACTTCTGTGCCGGCACCTGGCTACGGTGTGCGCGGACCGCGGCGACGACGCGCTTTTGCGACAGGCTTGCATGGAACGGATCGGTGATCTCCGGTCAAAGCCCGCGCTCAGGACCTTGGCGCTTCGCGGCGTCGCCTATGATGAACCGGCAAAGCGCCTGTTTCACACCGAGGGACGCGCCGCGCTGCAGGTGCTCGCCAAAGCGCTGGCGCTCGGTGCCGGCAGTTTCGACGTCCGATCCAACAAGGCCGGCCCCGCGGTCTCGGGAGAGGTGACCCTTCATGCCGAGATGCTGTGGGTCCAGCTCTCGCTTGGGCCTTTCGGTCCGGGCCGCGAGATCTGCTTCCGCCGGGTCCAGGGCCGAGGCGACCATATCGGGGAGCGCAACCATTGGGGATCGATGAGCGAGCTGCTGGCTCCAGACCGCTTCGCCGAACGCATCCGCCGCGAGCTGCGCCTGCCATCCACCGTCCCCGCCGAACCCCGTCTCGTCGCCTAAATCTCCTGCTATGACCGCAGCCTTCGATCCCGCCGATGCCGCCGCATGGATCGCGCACGGCCGTCCGCCCGCGCTTGCCCGATCCCTTGCCGATGTCTGGCGCCGTCACCCCGATCTCCCGGCCTCGTCCCCTGCAGATGCGCGCCTAGCAAGGATGCGCGACCGCGCCGCCGCTTTGCGTCCCGTGATCGACGCGATGCGAACCGTCACCAAGGCCGAGCGCCACGTGCGCAATTTCGCCTTCACCGCCGCGCAGTTCGGCGAGGGCAAGGCCGGTCCCCGCGAAGCGGCGATCCTGCGGGGGCGCGACCTTCACGGTTATGACTGGGACCTTGCGGTCCGTTATGCCTCCGGCTGGTATGCGGCCGACGCCGGATGGGACCCAGAAGTGCACAGGCCGGGCAACCGATCCGCGGCGAACGCCGCTTACGACCGGGGATTTGGCGACGGCGGCGGCAACCGAGACGATCCTTTCGACACCGCCCGCCGCGCATTGTCCGCGACCGGTGTGCCAGGGCCCCGGCGCCCCCCGGCACCGGCAAGGCCGCGCCCCAGTGACTGGCCGCAACCGACCGATGCCGCGCTGCCAGTGCGATGGGCCCGCCGTCTTCTCATCTTCGGTGCCCCCGAGATCGGCATTGCTGGTGATCGCGCCAAAACACCTATCTCTTCGGCGGTGCTGCTCCCGGCCCTCGTCGCAGCCGCCGGTCACGAAGACGCTCTCGTCATCGTCATCTCGGGCGACGGCTTCATCCCCTTGCCCGACGCAATGGCCGGTTTAACGCCGCTCAGCGCTGGAGCGTTCGCCAAGCTGGCTGCCGACACGGGGCAGGCCGCGAACTTGCGCGGGCTCCTGGAAGGCCGCGAGTTCGATGATATCCTCGTCGCCGCCCAGGGACCATATCTCGCGCTACTCGACGCGCACGCGTCGGCAATCCCGCTGTGCCGGACGATGGCCCGGACCCGAAACAGCGTCCTGTTGCAGAAAGCACAGTTCCGCACCTGGATCGGACGCGGCATCGCCGCCGGACAGAGTGTCGGCGCCGGCCATATCCGCTGGGGCAAGGCGATCAAGGGACTGACCGGCCGCCTGGGCGAATTCACGGCGCGCTATACTGGCAAAGTACCCGGCCGCGGCCACAGGATCATTGTCGAGGTGGCCGCTTCCGCGCCGGCAAGCGGATATGCGACAGCCACGGGCGAACCCCTCGAATGGGAATGGTTCATTTCCAACCGCGCGCAACTTCGCGCCGCCATGGCTGCCCGCCTCTCCGGCACGAGGAATATGACGTCTTGCAGCTCCTCCTCTGCGACCCCGCCGGCGTCTATCCCGATGAACCCGAATGCGCCCCGGGCTTCGATGTTCCGCTTGCCTGACGCCGGGGGATCCGTGGCCCGCGACGAGCCGGGAAAGGGAAGGGGGTTCGATGGGGATGCGGCCGATGAGGCCGGGCCCAGGAGATCCCAGCATGGCAACTGTCCTTTCCTTCGACACCGCGGCCGACAAATGGTCGGTCCCCATCGGTTCCCATTCGCGAGGCGAGCTCAGTCTCCAGCTCGAGCGGCTGATGGCGGGACGCCTCATCTTCCCTTCGAAAGAGGGCCTAAGCGCGGGCGATCTGTTGCGCCTGCTGGAGGGCGCCTGTTTTTCGGCTAGCCCGGACAGCGATGCTGACAGCTGGGAAACTCAGAACAATCGCTTCCTTGCCGATGCGCGTGAAATCGCAACCAGCCTGCTCGAAGGCGAAGATGCCGCGCTCATCGAGAGGACCCGCGCCATTCTTTCCGATCAAGTCCAATGGTTCGTGCCCGAAGGCCGCCGGCTCTTCGCCTCGATCGATCGCGCGAGGCTCGACGTCCGGTTCGAGCCGGCCCTGTCCGACCCTCCTGAGGCCGTCGTCCCGAACCCGGCGGATGACCGCAATCCATGAGGGTCATTCGACCAGCCGACTCCGCGGATCGGGCTCGGATGGCTGCGGCTCTTGACCATTTGCGCGCCGCGCGCGATCTCTTGCGCCAATGCGGATCGCCTCGTGCCGTCGCGGCCGCGCGCCGGGCGCTCGCCAGCGCTTCGGGCGCTGCCCGTCATCTCGATCACCGCGTTGCGAGGAGCGAATGATGAGCCGCCATATTCTCACCCCGAGGCCGGACCAGCCGGAAATTGTCGCTATCGTTGTTGGTTGGGATCGCCCTCTTCAGACCTTCTTCGCGCAGGTCTTCGCCCGTACCGAGGCCGAGCCGGATGAGGGCGAGGCGACCATCTGGGTCGGAACCGAGCCCGGCGAACTCGCAACGCCCGAGGCCGCGATCGCTGTCATCGCCCTCTTCGCCGACGTGCCGGACACGCTGGCGTCGCTGCTTGATGCAGAGATGCGAGCAGGCCGCGCTTCCGCCGATGGCGCCTTGCAGTCCGAAATGAAACGACGCCTCTTCGGGTCGATTCACTGATTTCGGAACGGCACGTACCTCGATCTATCAGAACTCTATGTTTGAATCCCCCGGACCGGCATGTTCAGATGGCCTTATCCCGCAGCGCGCCGAAGGTGGAGCACCGCATACGGCGCGACGAAATTGTCGCACTTATCCAGCTCTGGCGGCCTGCCCACACCGAGGCCGCCTGACACCCTTTCCTCGCCGCGGGTCGGACAATCTGCTATAACGATTCGATGGCCGAGATCGATCCTCATACGCTGCGTGTTGCTGCCTCGCTCGTCCGGTCGCGCATCGCCGGCCTTACCCGCGACACGCGCATGGACGGCCTGCAACGCCTGGGTGCCCATCGCACGCTGACGCAACTCGCGATCGATCTCGAAGTGTCGGCCGACCATGCCGGTCCGCCAAAGCGCCGGTCCCGCCCTAGGTAGATCGGCGTCCGCATTTCGCCTGCCGATGCCAGCGTCGGTAGGCGCCTTCCTAGCCATCCATGATCGCTCTCTGGACCTCTGATTGGAGGTCCAACAGCCCCTTGGGCATCCCGAGGCCGCGTTCGCGTGCCCCGGAAATGGGCGCTCGCGCGCCCGCTCGGCCGAACGGCCGAGGAGGAAAGGAGGAGCTTGGAGGGTGGTCCGGACATGAGGTCCGGGGCCATCATCCAGGAGACCTTCCATGAATATTGGTTCGATCAAGCAAAACGACGCCGGCATTTTTGTCGGCAAGATCGCAACGCTCACGATTGCGATGACAATTGCCCTGCGCGAAGTGCAGTCGTCCAATCCCAAGGCGCCCAAATATGAAGTCCTCGCGCTTTCCGCCTCGCGGGCGTGGGTCAGGGTCGGCGCGCTCTTCGAGCTCTTCTCGAACGGGACCGGCGAATCGTTCCTGAACGGCAAGATCGAGGATCCGAGCCTTGCGGCTCCGCTCTACATCTCGGCTTTCCGCCAAGAGGACGGATCCTTCAACCTCGTCTGGTCGCGCCCGACCCGCCGCCGCGATCTTGCAGCCGAAGTCGCTGCGAAGACCGATGATGCGCTGCCGCCGCTGCCTGGCGACGCGACCGAGGCCCCTCCGGTTCAGGAAGGTCTTGGCGAATCCTCGGCCGAGCATGGCTTCGGCGGCGAGCAGCAGGAACCCGGCCGCCGTCAGCGCAAGCCCCGCGAAACCGCCGCCGCTGAATAGGTCGAACCGGCCGCCTCTCCCGATCCCCGCGCTTCGAGCCCCGGCGCGGGGCAATGGGCCCGCTTCGCCTCTCGCCGGCGAAGCGGGCCCTTTTTTCTTCGCCAATAGGAGCCCGCTCCGTTTCGGCTTTTCGGTCCAATATAGTCGGTCTGGCTGGGTGGATCTGAAGACGACCGCCGTCGCCCCCGCGACAAGGCTAGTCGACAGCGCTGATTGTCATCGCGCCTTTCATCTCATTTTCACGCTTCCAGGGTATCCGGTCTCTGCTCTTCCGCGACCCGAAGAGCGACCCGGCCCCGTCGAGCTCGAGAGCTCGGCGGGGTTTCTCCTATCCTTGCGGCCGGCTTCCCAAATCAGCCAGTCGCTGGGCACGCCCATCCGCGGAGCCCCCGCCCACCGCGAGCTCCAGCCATGCAGGGCAGGACCCGACCGGTGCGGTGAGTCATTGCCCCCGCCAGGCCAAGGACGAGTTTTGCATATCGAGCCGGAGCCGACGGCGGGCCTTCGATTCGCGCCGCCGACGATAGCGCCGTGCGTGACCCGCAAGACACCTCATTCCTGTGAACGCTCCCGCCCGGCACCTCGGGCGACCCCGCAGTCAGGGATGAACGCTACGCCCGTGCGGACCCGGCGCAACCTCGATTGTCCGGCCGTGTTGTCGGCCTGACGGCCTCCGCCCGCACCCCCCGAAAAATCGAAGTTCCCCTCGCTGCGCTCGGTGCGCCGCGCCCTCGAACACGGGCTTTCGCTTGAAGTTCATCCCAGCGGGATCGGCCCGCTGGCGCAAGCGAAGGACAGGCACATGAACAAGGTTTTTCTCGCGGGCCGCATCACTTCCGACGTCACCCGCTTCGGCAACGATACGAAGAGCGGCGTCAGCTTCACCCTCGTCACCAGCAAGCCCGTCATCAAGGACGGCCAGGTCCAGAAGGACGGCAACGGCTACACCGAAACCTGGGACGAGTTCCACACCGTCAAGGCCTTTGGCGGTCTCGGCAAGTCCGTCGGCGGCCACAAGAAGAAGGGCGATGAACTGATCGTCGTCGGCGAGATCCGGTACAGCCGCAACGAGCGCGACGGCCGCACCTACTACAACACCGACATAATCGCCGATGAGATCAAGTTCATCTGACGCCACGGGGCGGTCGCTTGCGGCCGCCCTTTTTCTATGGGAGACACGTCATGCTGCAATTCCGCCCCTTCGACGCCATGCCCGATATCGTCGACGGCATCGAACTCGACAATCCGGCTATGGTCGCGCGCATCCGCCGCGCCGCCGATAAGCTCAGCCACTATGAAATCTCGGCCCATCTCGCCAACGCCATCACCGGCGCTGCCGACGCTGCGCACGCGCGTGCCTGGGAGGAATCCAATTTCGGCGAAGCCAGCGCCGACGCGATCGTCGATGCCGAGTATCACGACGAGCTTGCAGCGGCCTGGTCGCTGGTTGCCGCAGAGCACCAGCTCATCGGGCCGGACATCTATCTCGCGCTCGGCGGGTCGATGCACTGACCCGTTGTTCGTTAAACCGGCGCCGAGACAAACGTCTTGGCGCCGGCGCTTATTCGCGGTAGCCGCGACCTGCGCGCAGCCTCACATTAGCTGATCCCAACCGGGCTCCGTCCGGACGTTACCCTGCCAGCGCCATCACGTGGACGGCGCTTCCAAATCCCCGCCCTCCTCAACCGATCGAGAGCCTTCGACTCACTTCCTGCGCATCATCTGATAGTCGTGCGGGACGAGTTCGGCGTGCTCCCCGCTGCCGAACTCGTCCCGCGCGGCGCGCCTGATTCATACCAGCCTGTTCACAGATTCCGGCGCGGCACGCTGAACCGCGACCCACCATTAGGACAACGCCATAGGGCTCATCTCCCGGTACAGCTGGGCTATCCGGCATCACCCAATACCCCTGTAATTTCCTATCTTCATGTTAGTCCAAGTTTGCCATGCGGGGTTGGCGGTCCGTCAGCATGAGCGGTCCCCCCAATTTTCCCCGTCGCTCGCTTTGCGGCGCCGAAAAAAATCGGTTCCCCCACTCCCCGCGAGGCGGCGTTAACCGAGGTCCGGCGTTGCCGGCTTCCCGGTTAACGTGCCCGACCTCCCTGACCACCGCATGCCCGAAATTGAGCCTCATCGAACGGATGAGACCTGTCCAACATCTGGAGGCTCAAATGACCAAGTTTTTCGACAACTTCGCTGATCTCGCCAGCTTCATCGCGACCGAGACCGGAGATCATGACCGCAGCTCGACATATGAACGCGCCTTTCTCGAACATGACGAGCGCGCCAAACTGTCCCCGGTTGAAGACACGTCTCCGCTGGAGACGCCCGATCCCGATCAGAGCCGCGCTGCCGTCGAAATGGTGATGGCGACGCTCTTCGACGTCTTTCGCGACACCCGCCTCGAGCCGTTCACGGCCGATCTTGCCTGGGGCTTCGTCAACAGCTTCCACGTCGTCGCCAAGCGGATCAACGACCGTGAGGACGATGCGGCAAAGGAGCTCGGTGACCTCGCCCGCAGCTTCGACCCAAGCGAGATCTACGCGCAGCAGATCGAGGACGCGCAGATCCTCTGCCAGACTCTGCAAAGCTGCCGCGATGCCATGGAATGCATGCGCGACCATGCCGCCGAAGTCTTCCGGGTGGAGACCGGACGCCCCTATGCGCCAACACGCGGAAGCCGGGTCTCGTCGGGCGTCACCGCGTCGATGATCGACGCCCGCGACTTCCTCGCCGCTCGGTCCCGGGAACGCCGGGAGCAGTACCTCCCCGAGGGACCTGTGGTGATCTTCTCCGGAGGACAAATCTGGGAGGATCATGACCTGCTCTGGAGGGGCCTCGACAGCATCCGGGCGCGTGTCCCCGAAATGGTCCTCGCAACCACCGCACAGACCAAGGGCTGCGATGCCATCGCGCAGGCCTGGGCATCCGCTCGCGGCGTCAAATCGATCCAGTTCCGGCTCGACCGGCGCCTCGGCGCAAAGGCGGCTTTCGTCCGAAACGACCGTCTACTCATGCTCAACCCGGTGGAAGGGGTCATCTGTGAAGGCTCTGGCATCCAGATGAACCTCGCCCAGAAGCTCCGCCGGGCCGGTGTCCCGCTCCACGTCGTCAAGCTCGACCAGCAAAAGCACGTCGCCGCGCCCTCTAAAGGGCGGGGCCGAGTGTCAGGCGCCACGATCGACGAACGCCCGAGCAATCCGCGCACCGCAAACCATATGTGATCCTCGAAACTGAGGGGCTCTGGCCATCGCCGGGGCCCCTCCTTCCATCACATCCAGAGGAAAGCGGGCCAGCGGCTGGGCAGGGACTTCCCTGCTACTCTGCCTGCATCGCGACCCACCCGGTCCGCAGCCGCGGCATGATCCCGGGAGGAAAGAAACTCTCTCACAGAATTCCGATTCTGTCAGACGTCCGGGACCGCCTCAAGGACGGCGGGGCCCCACCATTTTCTTCGGCGGATCACGCGCAGCGAATATCCTCGCAGATCCGGTGGCCGCCGAAGAAAATCGTGACCCCCACCGCCGCTTCGCGGTCGCTGCGCGATCCTTGACCCGGCCCCGGACGCCCGACGCGCCGCTCCTGTCATTCAAGACAGACAGGAGCACATCATGTTGAACATCTCGACAAGCGCCGCCGCCGCCAATGCCGCATACTTCGCAGCCGTCGCCAACGCCGAGCGCCGGGCGCTCTCCAGCTACTTCGATCAGCATGTCATCGCCGACGAAGACCATCGCTACATCGCCATCGACGAGGGCGACTATGGCGCGCTGTCGCAGGGGTTGATCGACCGCATCGTCTACACGGCGGCGGGCGGCCTCATCGACGAACATTGAGGGGGAGAGGCGGTAACGCCTCCCTCTTTTTTGCTCGACAGGAATGCGGACACGGGGGGCATCGAGCCCCCCATGTCCGCGCCGCGAAGGAAGCATTCGCGGCAATATGGTCAGGCCGTCAGCCTTTTCTCGACTTCCGCTATACCCAGCGCCCTGATGCGCCCGAGAAGTCGACCGAGCCGTCCTGCGTCAAGCTTCAGAAGCCCGGCTTTGTCGTTATCGGCGATCGCCTGCTCGCGCTCTCGTTCCTCGAGCCGTTGTTGGCGCTCCTCAAGCTTCCGCGCCTCGGCGGCGATCGCCGCTCGTTCCTGTTCCAATGTACGTGCCATGACCGGCCCTTTCGTTCACGCTGATCGGGCTGCGAACGAGAAGGACTATATGCTGCGCGGCGCGCTCGGTCGAGAGTGTGAGCGGCCCCGACCGCCGCCGCGCCTGCTAGTGCCGCGCCCAATCCGAGCGATCCGGCCCGCCCGCGTCCTGCAGGATCAAGTCGCGGGGCATCCCCATACGCAGATGATAGCCGCGCGGCGCAAGTTCGAGTGGCCCGAGGATGCGATTGGCAAGCTCGGAATCGAAGATGTCGTGTTCGGTCATCGGCCGCTGTCGCTCGGCGATGTCGATAGCATGCTGAAGCGCCGCCGAAGCGTCGGACCCCCCGCCGGAATCGAAAAGCTCCAGCGCTTCGCGCATCAGCGCAATGGCTCTCGCTTCGAGAACATCGGCCGCCACATCAGCCATCGTCGGTTCCTCCTCTCGGACCAGTCGTTCGCGCCCTGCCAGACACCCGAACTCCCGCGCGTTCCGCGCGGGAGCCGCCGGGGTTGGTAACATGCGAACACACATGCGCCGAAACTTTTGGCCCGAGGGCTTGGACATATGTCACGGCACCCCGGAAATCAGATTTCCGAGTTGCTGTGTTCGCGGGATTACCAGTCCCGACGCCGCGCATTTCCGCGGCGCCACATCCGCCTAGCAGACACCCGCAACCCAGCCAAGGCGCTTCGGCGCTGGAGGTTGGCGCGGCGCTGCCAATTCGCTTCCGTCCGCCGGACGGAGCCATGCCTCGCCGGACGCGGTTTCGCATGCGAGCCGGTCAACACCCCTGAACTTCCAACATCCCGATTCAGCCTGGTACAGAGGCACACCGAACGCACCTGAAGGTGCCTGGTTTCGCTTATAAATCAGCGTGATATGCTAGGTGTCAGACGTGTGCTCTCGTGGGACAGCCAAGGGATTGGCGAGAAGTCCCGGAAACGCGGGGCCTTGGCGTGTTCGCCCGGAACACGGCTCCCGCGCCGGCCACGGCAATCTTGTTCGCCGTGCCAAATTCCGCTATAATCGCCAGCAGTTCCTGAGACCCCGCCAGCCTCCCTGCCAGGAGGCCTGGTTTGTCTACTCCCAACAAGCATTGCACGGTGCGGCTCGACCGCGCCAAATATGAGCGGATCGTGCTGCTCGCCGCAGAAGGCGACTGCACGCCTTCGGACATCATCCGGGCCGCCGTTGACCGGTATCTCGCGGGGAGCGATCTGCTTGCGTCGAGCTGTCGGCGCATGGCCCGCATCGGCGAGTATCAGCACCTCGCGCTCGACATCATCATCCGCGAGCAATTCCCTGAATATCGTGACCGCCTGGTGGCGGAAACCGACCGGCGACTGGAGCAGTTCCATGGCGCATGAGGACATCCGCTCGGACGGTCGGCCCATCCCTCTGACCCATCATTCGGCGCGCGGAAACGTCCAGCGCAATGCCGGGAATTTCACGCGCGGCAGCCAGCTCCTGACCCATGAACTCCTGATGTGGATCTCGGGCGCGCGGTTGCCCGTGATCCTGTGGTTCTTCCTGTTCGTTGCGGCCTGGCTCATCATCATGTCGATCAAGCTCGACGAGCACGGATTCCAGCTTGTCTGCATGAAGATCTATTCGGCCTTTTGGGGTTGGGTCGACCTCGATCCCGCCAAGCGGGTGAATGTCACGCTGCCAACCGGCGAGATCGAGCGCACGGTCATGCAGGCGGTCCCCTATATCCCCGAAGTCATCAGGGCCTGGGATACCGCAACGCGCGGTCTTCTGGGCGCTTTCCTCATCTCGATTTTCATCGCGATCCCGACGGCGATATGGTTCATCGACCTATCGCATCGGCGGGGCCGGTCCATCCTGCAGGAGCGCCACGAGCGCGGCGCCATGCTCGTCGACCGCGCGCTCCTGCGCGCTGAGATCCTCGAACATAACCAGGCCCGGTACGAGGAGGATGTGCATGCGCATTGCCCCGGGCACTCGCCTGCCGCGGTGCTCGCGATGCCGTTCCGTGCCCGCAAGGAAGCTGGCATCCACCACCCTTATCTGCTCGCCGGGATTCCCTTTCCGCACCGCACCGAGCAGTCGCATGTCATGCTCATCGGCACGACGGGATCGGGCAAGACCACGGAACTCAGGAGCCTCGTCGCGCAGATGACCCTGCCGCGCACGCGGTCCCTGCGCACATGGTTCATGTTCGACGAGCTTGGTGCGCTGCACCGATTGCCCGCGATCGAGAACGGGCTCCAGACGGGCCGCGCCTTCGGCGGTGCGATGGTCCTCGGCATCCATAGTTTCGAAAAGCTGGTCGAGGTTTATGGCGAGCAGGGTGCGCGCAATCTCGCCTCGCTCGCGCGCACCAAGCTCATTCTTGCGACCGCGGATCTGGACACCGCGGAGCAATGCGCACGCTATATCGGCAACCGCGAAGTCCGGCAGATGGATGAGGCCTATAGCTATGGCTATAACAACACGCGCGACGCCTCGACGCTGACTCCGCGCAAGCAAGTTGAGCCGCTCGTGATCGCCGACGACATCACCAATTTGCCCGCGCTTCACGGGTTCGTGAAATTCCCCGACGGCTTTCCCGCGGCGCGCATCCTGCTCGAGTGGAAGGACTATCCGGCCGTGGCCGAAGGCCATGTCGCGCGCGCCGATGTCAGCCCGGTTCGCTCGAAGCGCGCCGAAGAGGCGTTCGGGCAAGAGGAGGATGGCGAAGCGGGCGGACGGGATGGCGCATCGCAGGTGTCGGAGGGTGAGGCCGAACCGCGCAATGTCGCGCGCGATCTGGCCGCCCGTATCCTTTCTGTCGAGCCAGAGCCGAGCGAGGAGACGGCGCCGCGCGAGGCGCCGACCACGGGCGCGCCGGGCGGGGCGCCGGCACCCGCGAGCGAAGCACCAGCGCGGTACGCAGGCCAGCCGTCGGCGGAGGCTGAAGCGCCAGCGCCGAGCCGGGATCCCGGTGCCAAGGGACAGGTCGCAACGCCGCCTGTTCCGGAGGATTTGACGCTTTTCGAACTGCGACAGGCGTTCGGAAACGGGCGAGAGGATGACGGCCTCGATATCGGCATCTGAGCCATGCTGTCGATCGCACCCGTACGCTCGGCCGCAGGCGCTGCGAACTATTTCGCGAAGGACGATTATTACACCGTCGAGGGCTCCTCCGAGGTCAGTCTTTGGGCGGGGGAAGGTGCAACCGATCTCGGGCTTTCTGGAGAGGGCACGAAAGACGGTTTCGAAGCGATATTGAACGGGAGCCTTCCAGACGGCGAGGCGGTCGCGCAGGTCGAGAACCGGCGCGCAGGATTCGACCTTACCTTCTCGATGCCAAAGTCCGCGTCGGTGATGGCCTATGTCGCAGGGGACAAGCGCATCCTCGCCGCCAACATGGCCGCGGTCGCCAAAACCATGGCATGGGTCGAGAAGAATCTCGCGGAAGGACGGCGCGATGTGGAGGGCCGCAAGGTTCCGGTCCAGACCGGCAATCTCGTCTATGCCCTCTTCCAGCACGACACGAGCCGGGCTCTCGATCCCCAGGGTCATATCCATGCCGTAATCGCCAATCTCACACGCATGCCGGGGGGCAAATGGCAGGCGCTGCACGCCGACAAGCTGTGGAGCCGCAACACCGTCATTGGCGCGATCTATCACGCGCATCTGCGCGGCGAGCTGGAGCGCCTCGGATATAGCCTCGACATGAAGGGAAAGCATGGAACCTTCGAGATCGCGGGGGTCCCGAAGGCTGTTCTTGCGGAGTTCAGCCAGCGGCGCGCGGAAATTCTCGAGCGCGCGACGCATCTCGGCATCAAGTCGCCGGAGGGCTTGCGCGAGATCACGAAACGGTCGCGCGATCCCAAGCTCGGCGTCGAGGATCGTGCGGCGCTGAAACAGGAATGGGCCAGCCGGGCGGCCGCACTCGGTTTCGACGGCAAGGCGCTCGCCGCGGCAGCCGAAGCGCGGTCCGTCTTCGTTCCCGCGGACAGCATTTTCGACAAGGGTTATCGCGCGATATCGGACGCGATCGACACGGCGCGCCAGCGGCTCGGCGGGCCGCTCCGCCCCCCCCATCCCCTCGTCGGCACCGGCCCCGCCCGTGCGGTAGCCTCGCCCGCCGCGGCGAGGACCCAGCCTGCCGTTGCATCGGCGGTTCGCATCCTTGGCGAGCGGGAAGCAGCCTGGCCTGTCGATACGCTCGCCAAGACCGCGCTCGATCTCGGTCTGAAGGGCGTCACGATCGATGGTGTCGAGCGCCGGATCGTGACGCTCGTCGACAGGAGACAGCTCATTCCTGGCGTCGCGGCGGCTGCCGACCGGACCGGGCGCATGGTGACGACGCGCGAGGCGCTCCAGACCGAGGAGACGATCCTCGCGGCCGTCGATAAAGGGCGGGGGTCGGCGAGCCCTGTCGTCTCGGCGGAAGCCGCGCCGGGCCGCCTCCAGGACGCGGCCGAGCGGCCCCTCAATCCGGGCCAGCTCGCGGCCGCGACGATGATTCTTTCTTCCCCCGATCGTTCGGTCGTTGTGCAGGGCGTCGCGGGCGCCGGAAAGTCGACCATGCTCCAGGCGGTCGCGCGTGTCGCGCAGGCTGAAGGGCGTGTGATCATGGGGCTTGCCTTTCAGAACAAGATGGTTGCCGACCTTGCCGAGGGGGCGGGGATCAAGGCGCAGACGATCGCCTCTTTCGTGCTGGCCAACGAGCGGTTTATCGCGGAGCAGGGGACGGATCGACACCAGGCGGCGCGCGCGTCTTTCGCTGGCAGCATGCTTGTTGTCGATGAGACTTCGATGGTCTCGAGCAGCGACATGCTGAAGCTCCACGGCATCGCCGAGGCGCTCGGCGTGGACAAGCTCGTTCTCGTCGGCGATCGGCAACAACTGTCCTCGATCGACGCAGGCAAGGCGTTCGCGATGATCCAGGCGGGCGGCGGCACAATGGCGCGAATGGACATGAACATCCGTCAGCGCACCGATCAGCTGCGCACGGTCGCGGCGCTCGCCAATATCGGCAAGGCTGGGGCCGCACTCGCGGTACTCGGCGACAACGTCATCGAGGAAGCCGATCCCGCCTCGGCAGCGGCTGATCGCTGGCTCGCGCTTCCGCCCACGGAACGCGAGGTGACCGCGATCTTCGCTTCGGGCCGCGACGCCCGGACCGTCATCAACGAACGCATCCAGGACGGTCTGGTCGCCGAAGGGAGCGTGAAGGGCGAGGCTTTTCAGGTCACCGTTTATGAGCGGATCAACACGACCCGCGAGGAGCTGCGACATGTCTCGACCTACCGCCCCGGCGAGACCCTTGAAGTGGGCGCCGGCGGTGCGCGGGATGTCGGCATCGCGGCGGGGCGGCCCGACGTCGGCAGGATAGTTCGCAGCGGGAACGCCGAGCTCGCCGATGGGCGACGACGGATACGCTTCGATCCGCTCAAATTGTCCCCGACCGAACAGCGCGACCGCCTGCAGCTCGCCGAGAAGAAGTCGCTCGCGCTGCGGGAAGGCGATCGCATCCGCTGGACCGCCAACGACAAGGCGCGCGGCCTGTTCAATTCGGCCTTGGCCCGTGTCGCGACGGTCGAGAGCGGCGCGATCGTAGTGGAGACGGCGGATCGGCAGCAGCTGCGGCTCGCGGAGGGCGATCCGATGCTGTCGCGGCTCGACCTTGCCTATAGTCTAAACATGCACATGGCGCAGGGGATCACGACCGACAAGGCCATAACCGTCATGTCGTCGCATGAGCGGCATTTGTCGAACCAGCGGCTGTTCAACGTCGCCGTGACGCGCGTCCGCGACGCGCTCACCATGATCGTCGACGACAAGGAGAAGCTGTCGCGCCAGCTCGATATGAATCCGGGCAATAAGACATCCGCCCTGGAAACTCTCGGCCGCATCGATATCGATGGGCGCCGGGGCTCGGCGCCGGAGGCGCCGTTCGATCCTGGGCCGATCGACGGTCTGGGGCTGCCCGATATACCCGCGGCTGGAGGCGAATTGCCGCCATTGCCGGCGGGTCCAGCAACCGAGGGCGCCGGCAACGGCAAGACACCCGACGCGCCCGACAAGAGCGGCCGTAGTGACACTTTGCCCCCGCTGCCGGAGCGGAGCCTGGGGCTCGATCTATAGGGCCAAAGGTTTCGGCCTTGTCTCTGGATCGACGGGACGGCGGGTGCCACAAGGTCCGCGGCAACGCCTTTGCCCGGTCGCCTGCACCGGCGCCGGCCGGCAGGAGATGAAGATTGGCGAAGAGTCCTGTGGGCGGCGGCATCCCGCTTACGCTGCCGGTAACGGTAAATCTCATGAAGCTCGCTACCTCGATCGAAGTAAAAGGCGGCGACAAGAGAATCTCAAGCGCGCTGAGGCAAGCCTGGAGAGCGCAGTCGTGCAGCGCGGATCTTGAGCAGCCCCAAGGGGCCTGCGATGCGCTGGCCCAGGTGACCAAGGCAGCCGATGGCATCGATCCCCTTGCCCTGCTTCATGTGCAGAGCGGTTTGTTGACGACCGCTATATTGCTTTATGCCCGCGCCACCGCACCAGCGGGTCGAAGAGTGAACGCGGGTCGGTTCAGCTCGATGCGTCGAAGCTCTTGCCGGAACAGCAGGCCGATCACGACATGATCGTCCGGCTGCGGAACGGCGCGATAGGCCATGTCGAGCAAGGCGCCAGGATCGCAGGCGACCTCTGGCACCGGGATTTTCTATTCGCGAAGGGGAGGGGCGCGGGAAACTGGGAGTCCTCCAGCGCGTCCCTCAGTATCGGATTCCATCTCGAAGTGAGCGAAACCTTGCGGCGGCAGCTTCCCGTCGCGTCGGCGATCGTAAAGGCGAAGTGCCATGAGCGTCTGGATAAGGCGATCATCGTGATCAGGGACGCGAAGCTTAGCGATCAGGATCTGCTGCGCTACAAGGTCGATCCGGTGGAATGGTTCGGTTCGATCGAAGCGGCGTTGATGGTCTTCTCCGGAGGACCGGGAACCGAGACGTCGGCCTGGCTGCCGCTTCGCTGAGGAGCGCCAACTTTCGGTGATTGTCGCCAATGACACTTTACCCTCGGGCAAAGTGTCACACATGACAAAGGTCCGGTGAGGACGATTTTGGGGATTCACTTTTCGTTCCTCATGTGCTTGATTCGTTCCGATGCTGGAAACCGCCCTTCAATCCCGTTCGGATAATAGCTCGCTCGATATGCCGGGGCTGCTCGAGGTCCTGGCGCACAGCTCCGCGCGGCCGCGCTATGCCTTCATGGTGCTCAACCTCATTGCCAAGGCAGCCGGACCCAATGGCAGTGCGGGCCCGCTCATCATGAATGAAGGCGAGCAAGTGACGGTCCGCGACTGGCTGTGCGATGCGCTGGCGCCTATGGGCCACCGGGATCCGCGGCGGCAGGCTCTTCAGGAACGCGTTCGCGGCGAACTGGCAGGGGAGGGGACCCTTTCTGCCGATCCTGCTGAAGCCGAGCGCGCGATCGACAGCGAGGTGCGTTTGCGTGTCCGCGTATCGGGCAAAACGAACGTGAGCCGCGCGGTGTCGGATCTCGTTCGCGCTGGCCTCCTCTTCAGGCATTATCAGGGCTACTGCGTCGATCATCATAATCGCGGCGGGCAACGTCAGGCGGTCTATACGCTTTCTC
Organism: uncultured Sphingorhabdus sp.; assembly: GCF_937872355.1. Classification (GTDB taxonomy): domain Bacteria; phylum Pseudomonadota; class Alphaproteobacteria; order Sphingomonadales; family Sphingomonadaceae; genus Sphingorhabdus_B. The sequence goes on from NZ_CALMSV010000063.1 coordinate 33,299, forward strand.
CCGCTGCGCGCGGGCTTCTCCAGGCCGATACGCGAGCCGTGCCCGCACGGCCGCGCTACAGGCAGGCATCGCTTCCGTTCAATTGAACTTGGGGGGGGCGGCAAAGCAAGGCCCAGATCTTCTGCCATGGCTGATTGAGCGCGGCGCCTCAAGCCGGTCGCTCATGCAAGTCTGGTTCCGTCCTGAAAACAGACGGAGACAGCAATACGTCGTTGCCTTGGATTAGGCCGTGTTGACAAAAGGGATTCCCAAGCCCGCCTCCTTCTGATTCAAGACTGCTTTTTGAGGAGCAGTCATGGGTCGCGGGGATTTGTCGGATGCGGAGTGGGACCTGATCGGGCCGCTGCTGCCGCCAGAGCGCGGTCGTTGGGCGCGGCCGGCGGGCGATAACCGGCTTTTCCTCAATGGAATGCTTCACGTGCTGCGGGTCGGCTGTCCCTGGCGCGACATGCATGAGCGATACGGCAAGTGGACCTCCGTCTATGTGCGCTTCCGTCGCTGGGCCGAACAGGGTGTCTGGGATGCCTTGCTGCAAACGCTGGTCGATCTGGGTCTAACCGACGACTGGCAACACATGATCGACAGCACCAGCGTTCGCGGCCACGTCTCGGCAGCGGGCGGAAAAGGGGGGCTTGTGCGAACGCTCTTGGTCGATCACGCGGCGGCTTTACGAGCAAGATCCACGCCCGCTGCGACAATCAAGGACTGCCTGTCGGCTTCATCCTGACCGGCGGCGAGGCCTCTGATTACACGGCCGCCGAACCGCTGATGGCGATCCCCGTCGCCACACCCAAGGCGCTGCTCGCGGACAAGGGCTATGATGGTAATCGCTTCCGCGACAGCCTGCTCGTCCGGGGCATCCTGCCGATCATCCCGCCCCGCTCGAACCGCAAGGTGCCAGAGCATCCCGACTATCGACGCTACCGGGACCGCAACCGCGTCGAGCGAATGTTCGGCAAGCTCAAACAGCAACGACGGATCGCCACCCGATACGACAAGACACTTCTCTCGTTCGAGAGCTTCCTCAACCTTGCCGCCACGCGCCTATGGCTGAAGTCTTTTGTCAACACGGCCTAGACGTTAGCTGGCGATAGACAACCCTTAATTCCTGTGGTAATACCAGTTTGTGTTTCCATTTATTTTCTTTAGAGCTCTATTTGAATGAATACGTCTATAGTTTCTCATTATGTAAAAACTGGTAATACCAGATGATTAGCGCTAACGACCCGTTCTATCAGGATGTGGCCAGGCAGTTGGAAGCCTTGATTCTAGACAGAACATTGCTCCCGGGGAGCAAAATCCCTTCCGAGCGCCAGTTGGCCCAAAGACTCTCTGTATCGCGGCCGGTAGTGCGTGAAGCGCTGAAGGAGTTAAGAGGCAGGGGAATTATCGAGACTCAACGTGGCCGGGGATCCTTTGTATCAGAAATGTTACCGGCAGCGTCCGATCAGTCGCCGCTTCGGCACCTATTTCGAGACCACTCAAGGGCCGTATACGATCTCCTTGAGGTCCGAGAGTTACTGGAGGGACAATCCGCCTTCTACGCTGCTTTACGCCTGACGCCGGCTGATCGCTATCGTATTTCCAAGGCCTATGAAGCAATGGACCATTCGACCTCGGGTGAGATTGACGTGAACATCGAAGCAAAGCTGGATCACAACTTTCATCAAGCGATATCAGAAGCAACCCACAATCCCTTCCTGGCATACACGTTGCGTAGTTTGTCCCAACTGCTATTAGATTCTGTTATCACATCAGTAAATAATCTCTATCATCGGCCAGAACAGCGAATGATGTTGAGTGCACAACATCACTCTATCTTTGTGGCCATTATGGACCAGAAGCCAGATGAAGCACGTGCCGCAGCAGTTCTCCACATTCAGGAAATTCGAAAGAGCCTGCAAGCCATTGAAATGGAAAATCAACGGCTGGAGCGCGCTGGAAAGTGGGAACTAATAAGGGAAAAACAATAGCTTGCAGATTCAGTGTAATCTTAGTTCCTCTGACCTCGAATACTATTTTGGTGTTCAGCAAGCTCGTTGATAAACCATTGATGAAATGGATCTTTAGACCGACTCTTATGCCAGTACAGACGAAACTCAAACCCTATATTGTTGAAAGGCGGATCGAAACGCTGCAGTTCCCCCGATTCAACAAGCGGTAAAACTAGTCGGGTAGACAGCGTGGCAATAAGGTCTGTTGTCGCGACGATCTCAGGAATAGCGAGCGAACTGGCCACCCTGAGACCAATATTCCTTGTAGGCAAGTCACCTCCGACGATGTACTCAACGGGAGTTACTTCTCCAGCTGTTTGACCAGCAGAAAAGCTGGGGCGTGGGACCAGCGACACATGCGGAAGCGACGTGTATTGCTCCAGGGAGAGACTTCCCTTGATGCTCGGGTGACTCTTGGCACAAATAACTGACAGGGTTTCGTCCGCAAAATGAGCCGAATCAAACTCATCGGATAAGACTGGCCCATACTCCAATGCATAGTTCAAACGCCCATCCTTCAAACGCCCAGCAATGTCCGGAATATGGTCAGGATGGAACCGAATCCTAAGGTTTGGAGCCACCGGAAGCAGTATCCCTAGCACATCAGGAGCGAAAACATACTCCGCTGCAATATCCATGGAGATATCCAACGTCCTATCTGATACTTCTGGACTAAAGGTTTGATCGTCGAACGTATGGCTGAGTGACTCCAGAACAGGTGCTATAGCCTCATGCAGCTCCACTGCGCGCTGGGTTGGCTTCAGCCCCCGTCTTGTCCTGACAAATAGATCATCCCTGAAGCTGATTCGGAGACGTTTCAATGCATTACTAACTGCAGGCTGGCTCATACACAACCGTTCCGCCGCCCTGGAAAGCTGCTGCTCCTGCATCAATGCATCAAATATGGGCAAGAGATTCAAATCCTGGTTTCGAAGCACCGACCACCTCTTATTCAAATAACTGATAATACTCTTATATATTATCTATTTGAATTAATATCAACTCCTTGTACTCTCCATAGTATGTGCTTCGTTTAAGACGGGGCGACATGTAAAGCAACCGTAGCTTCAAAAACAATATTAAACTTTTGAGTCAAGCGCTGAGACGCGAGGTGAAATATGAATGCAATTACTAATGTCGTTGGTCAGTCACTGGAAGATGGTGCTCGAGTCGCTCGCCTGAAGAAAGCTGTCGACGAGGCTACCTACGGTGGCTGCATCGAGCGCGCAGTGCTTTGGTCAGAGTATTACATGGATGAGGCCAACGATGGGAAATCTACGGCCGTTCAGATAGCTGAAGCGACACGCCACGTCCTGGCCAACAAAACGGTGAAAATCTATCCTGACGAGCTGATTGTTGGCAACTTCACCGCCAAACGGGTCGCCGGCATCTGTTATCCGGAGTTGGGCGGTCTGGGCATAATGATTGGTGTCGACAAACTACCCACCCGCAAGGTCAATCCTCTCGAGATCAGCGAAGACGAGCAGGCAAAACTCCAGTCATATATTCCGTTCTGGATGGACAAGAATATGGTTTATCTTGCCTTTGACGGGCAGGAAGAGCAGATGCGCTTTGTTAAGGAGCAGATTGAAGCACTGCAGTACCAATTGTATGAGGCTGGTGGTATTGCTCACCTGGCACCCGGCTACGAGAAAGTGATCAAACTGGGTGCCGAGGGCATCATCGCCGAGGTGGAGGCCTTCGAGGCACAAACCAACGATCCCTCCAAGCTGGACTTCTACCAGTCTGTGAAAATCTCAATGAATGCGCTGGCAGAGTTTGGTGACCGCTATGCGACCGAGGCGCGTAGGCTGGCAGAGGCTGAAGCGGACCCTCAGCGGAAACTTGATCTAGAGCGGATTGCGGAGGTCTGCGCTCGCGTACCACGTTATGGCGCAACCAGTTTCTATGAAGCGGTCCAATCAATGACCCTCACCCACATCGCCATTTTCCAGGAGACAATAGGTGAAACCACCTGTCCGGGCCGCGTGGACCAATTCCTGAATTCCTACTATGAAGAGGATTTGGCGGCTGGACGTATTTCAAGACAAGAGGCGAAAGATATTCTGGGAGCTTTCTGCGTAAAGCTATGCGAAACCATCCCCATGTACTCCGACGAGCTGACCAGCATGCTCGGTGGATTGACCAGCTGGGAGGTAGTGACCATCGGTGGTCAGGACTCCGAGGGCAACGATGCGACCAATGAACTGAGTTTCATTTTGTTGGAGCTCGCCGATGAGTTGCGCATGCGCCAGCCCAACTTCCACGTCCGTCTCCACGAGAACACACCCAAGGCATTCTACGATGAGGTCATCCGGGTGAACTTCGGCC
>NZ_CALMSV010000064.1 GCF_937872355.1 uncultured Sphingorhabdus sp.
GCTCAATCTCAACCTCGACCGAATTGGCGGGTTTGCGACGAACCGGCGCTGCTGCGTTGCGCGCCTGCCCAACTGCCGCTGCCTGCATGGCAGGGATAGGGTAGGGGCTGGACGCCACAGTTGCGGTGCCACCGCGCGGTTGATTGTAAAAGCTGGGCGAGACGCTGCCTTGACCGAGGTCGCGTGTGCCGACCGTCTGCGCCATGAAAACGTCCTGGTTTGCGGCATTGCGGAGTGCCAGCGAGAGCGAGCCTACGGTCGAGGCAAGCGCCAGTTTCTGCGCGCTTTGTTGATCGACCAGCAACGTGGCTGTTTTGCCTACGTTTGGTTGGGTACTCTTTTCATCCGCACCTTGATCGATAGCGATCACGCGCACATTTTGCAGCAGCACGTCGGTGATCGGATCGATTTGCCCTTCGGATTCTGTTTTCGGCGTGCGGGTCAGCAATACATCCACGGTATCGTTGGGAAGGACGAAACCTGCGACGCCTGAAACATCGCTGATGCGGACTGCAACAGCGCGCATATCTTCGTCGATCAGGGCGGAAATGCTCGCGCGGCCACCTGGGCCGGTAACCTTGCCGGGAAGAATGGGTTCACCCGCCTCGATCGGGCGCAGCACGACGCGTGCCTCCTGCCCGAGAAGCGCTCTGGTGGATTGGAAGGCGCCCGGTGGCACCGATGTTGCGGGCCATGCGACCATGCGTATGTTTTCCGCAGTCAGCGTGGTGCCATAAGCCATGGGAACACGGGCGACAGCCACCTGAACCATGCGATTTTCTTCGGCGCTGCGTTCCTGCTGGTTTTCAACGCCAGTCAGATAACTGTTTGCTAGAATGACGGCAACAATCCCGATGATCGCCGCTATCGCAATTATGATCCAGTTCCGGTTCGCCATGCGATCCCCCACCCGAATTTGATTTCCCTATGGCATCCTGTCCGGAGCCTCTTGAAACTTCCCGCCCGGATTAACCGGGCGGGGAGCAACTTACTATTTCAGTCTGCAACCGATTAGTTGCAGGTTTGACCATTTGTGCTGATGCAGGTCGTGGCATCGTTCAACGCGCCGCTAATGGCACCGCCCAGAGCGATCGCGGCGACGGCAATGCCGGCACCGATGATGGCGAGGATGAGAGCATATTCAGCTGCCGAAGCGCCGCTGTCGTCACGCAGGAACGAAGTTACAAATTTACGCATGATAGTACCCCTTAATGTTAACCCTGTTGTTTGTTTTTCGGAGCCTCCCCACCCTTAGAGCAGGTGGGGAGTATCTCACTTTGCTTACCGCAACCGATTAGTTGCAGGTTTGACCATTTGTGCTGATGCAGGTCGTGGCATCGTTCAACGCGCCGCCAATGGCACCGCCCAGAGCAATCGCAGCAACGGCAATGCCGGCACCGACGATGGCGAGGATGAGAGCATATTCAGCTGCCGAAGCGCCGCTATCGTCACGCAGGAACGAAGTTACAAATTTACGCATAATACTACCCCTTTACATAGTTTGAGAGTCTCCGCGCCCAGCTTGCTGCCGGATCGTGGATTACCAAGGGGGGTAGTGATTGAACCGTCGCGACCCTGTTATATTATTGCCAGCATCGCGCCGGCTCTTTCGCTTGGTCCACCCTTGATGCAGCTACAATCCAGTGAATCAGCCCCAAGGGTCAACAGCTAAAATTTACGCAATTTTAACAGTAGGTTATTTTAAGAATTTGTTAACCATGCGGTATTTTTACAACAAATCACGGCAAAAAAATCGCCGAATCACAATACTTTACTAAAGATATATAACTTTAGTTATTTAGCGCTGTGACTTCGGTTGAAGGCGCGGAAAACGGTGGTTCTACCTCTTTTTGCAACGGGTGCGCGCGCGCAGCCAAATGCCCGCATGTCTTCCAGATCAACAGCGTCAGGATTATCGAGAGGTAGCCATCAACGGCGTAATGATAGGCCAGATGCACTGAAGCGACCAATATAGAGAGCATATAGCCAAACATCACCCAGCCGAGCCAGCGGTTCACCTGGCGCGCGGCGAGCCAATAGAGAAAGGCCATGCTGACATGCATCGATGGCATCGCTGTGATTCCGGCACCCAGTTCGCGACTGCCCTCAGCCAACTGCGCAGCCAGCCTGTCCTGGATATGGATCACCCAGATCGGCCATTGGCTGTCGGCATAGTCGAGATATTCCATCAGCGGCAGGAAGTCCTCCCGTCCGACAAGTGGGTGAACGAAGCAAGGACCAACCGAGGCAAAAGCTATCGCGCACAGACTGCCCAATGTGGCCCAGCACGAAAAATAGGTCAGCAAAAACTGTGCCCTTAATATTGGGCGGTTTGTGAGAAACGAAAAATAGACAAGCGCAATCAGCAGCATCGGCAGCCAGACGATATAAAGCGCGCTGAGGATGAAGGTCACGAATGGGTAGCCGACAATCGGATGAATCAACCGCCATGCATCCATTCCGTGAATTAAACGGTCAGCCTCTATCCAGAACCCGTCCCAGCTATAGGTTGCAAAGAGTGAAATTGAACCCTTTATCCCCGAAAACGCGGGTAGGAACAGCGATACCAGCAAAATCAGCGGCACATGCCGCATCAGCCGATCCCAAGAGGCGTGATGCGCCAAAAATTCTTGCGTAAAGCCTATCGGGCTATCTGGTCTTTCTCGGAACAAGGCGACCAGCAGTAACAATCCGCCAAAAAAAACCGCCGTGGCCGCGAATGTTAGCAATAGAGACACACTTCCGTCTAACGGGAATCCGTAAATGCCGATACTGGCCAGCGCCACGAGCGACGCAACGATAAACAATCCACCCACCAAAAGTGTCAGCGCGTCAGCTCTGCATGCGGCAATCAAACCGTCAATGGCTCGCCATAGATGCTGCATGTTCTGCCTGTTGCCTCCCGTCTGAAGATACCTACAGCAAAAGCCCAACAATTTACATTGTAGTCAACCTGGGTTGAGTTTGGCTCTATGCGCGATCATTGCCGTTTTTGTTCAGGCAAGCGGCTTTGTTATCCGCTTTGGCGTGCCACACTATCTCGCGCCACGAGTTGCGAGCATTGTTTTTGGCTGGACAGTTGTTGACGATTTAAACCTAAATGCAAACCCTACTGCCATCCAAATGAACAAAGTTGCCGCTGCCGCTACGATCCCGTCGACAGCATAGTGATAGCCAGTCACGATTGATCCGACGCAAGTGATGCAGAAAAAGAGCGCGAAAACCCATTTCGCCGTCTGCGACAGGTGTCGGACCGCCAAAAAGAACAAAAGTGCTAGACTCACGTGCATCGATGGCATCGCCGTAATTCCGCTACCTAATCCGCGTTCACCATGATGTTGCCACTGGATCAGTCCCTTTTGGACGTCCAGAACGATGATGGGGAATTGATCGTTCGCTCTTGTGAGCTCGTCCATTAGAGGTTCAAAATCCGCAATCCCAAGTAAAGGATCGGCGAAGCACGGGCCGACTGATGAAAAATAAGTGGCCATCAAACCGCCAATCAGCGTCCAAACTAAAAAATAGCTGATAAAATAGCGCTGCCTAAGATCTGGGTTTTCGAGTTTGAAAGCAAAAAACAAACCGCCTGCGTAAATCAGCAATATCCACATATGATACAACAAAGCAATAATAGCTAAGATAATTGGTTGAAAAAGCAGTGGATGGAAAATTTTCCAAGCATCTTTTCCAAATATCCAACGATCCCATTCGATAAAAACTGGATCCCATTGAAAATTATTAAACAAAGGAATTGCACTTTTCATCGATGAAAAAATTGGCATATAGATGCAAAGTAAAATTATGACTGGACTTGCTCTAATATAATTGGATAAAATATTTATATTTATTTCATTTTCTATAATTGTATTAATTAGATTTTTTGGCTTATCAATAAACATTATTCTTATAATACGAAATGAAATTAATAAAAACCAAATTGCAAAAAATAGTATTGTATTATATATGATACTATCTGGTTTTAGTCCAGAAATACTCTTCGAAGCTAAAATAAAAAGCAATAAGCTGCAGCACAGAGCGGCTACAAAAATGATTTTTATGTCAGCTTTAATTGCATCTACAAAGCGATTAATCATTGGTAACTCGAGTGCGATAGGTCAGCAAAAACTGTGCCCTTAATATTGGGCGGTTTGTGAGAAACGAAAAA
>NZ_CALMSV010000065.1 GCF_937872355.1 uncultured Sphingorhabdus sp.
AAGGCGATGACGGAGGCCAATGTGGGGCTGACCAACCCCAGCCAGTTTTCGGTCGCCTTGCGCTATCGTCCTGGCGCAGATGCCGCGCCGGTTGTGGTGGCACGCGGTCGTGACGAAGTTGCGCTCGCGATGCGGGAACTGGCCAGCGAACGCGAGGTGCCGATGCTCGACTATCCGGTTCTGACCCGCGCACTTTATTTCACCACGCGTGCGGGACAGGCCATCCCTGAGGATTTGTATCAGGCGGTCGCCATCATTCTTGCCTTCGTTTTCCGGCTTGACCGCGAATTGGGCGAGCAGAAGCAACCGCCTGTTGTGGATGTGCCGCATTCAAAACGCTTCGACACCTCGGGCAAGCCTGAAGCGATCTAAATCCTCCGCTTTGTGTGTCGTTAATTGGATGGAAGGAAGCGACCATGATCGGAAATATCGCCAATAGCCTTGGCTTCGGTTCGGGCATCAATGTCAGCCAGCTGGTGAGCGATCTTGCCACCGCTTCGCGCGCGCCAAAGGCGGAACGCTTCGACGCGCTTGCAAAGAGCTCACAGGCGAAGATCAGCGCGGTTGCGCAGGCGCGGGCCGATCTGGATAGTTTTGCCGATACGCTTGCCAATCTGGTTTCAACCGGCAGTCTGGGTAGTCAACCGACGGTGTCCGACGAAAACGCACTCGCGGTTTCTGCGCTGCCGAATGCGCAATTGGGAAGACTGGCGGCGGAGGTTGAAATCCGTCAATTGGCGCGCGCGCAAACCATGCACAGTAGCCTGCTGCCATCCGCGAGCAACCCAGTCGGCATAGGCAATCTGACGCTCACCGTAGGCGGAACCACGCATGCGATTACTATCGACACCACCAACAACAGCCTCACCGGTCTCGCCGATGCGGTCAATGCGAGCGGCAGCGGCGTTCGTGCGAGTATCGTAGCGGACCAAGGCCAGGTCCGGCTGGTACTGAAGGGCGAGACCGGGGCCGCCAAGGCGTTTGCCCTAAGTGCTGACCCGGGCGCTGATCCTGCGCTGTCCGCCTTGGTCACGACGGGTTTGATCCAATCGCAGGCAGCATCCGATGCAGTGATCGGTGTCGATGGCGTCGAATTCAACAGACCGTCCAATACGATCAACGATATCATCCCCGGCGTTTCGCTATCGTTGAAAAAAGCAGAGGTCGGTAACTTTATCGCGCTGGGCAGCACACGCCCTGCCGATGCGCTCAAACAGACAATTGCCGATTTCGTTACCGTCTTCAATCAGCTGCAAACAAGCCTCAAAGAAGCGCGGCAGACCGTTGGCGGAGCCGGAAATTTGCGTGCTCTCGACCGGCAACTGACGGCGCTGGTGAGTAAAGCGCTGACTGGCAATGCAGGCATCAACAGCCTTTCCGATATTGGCATTAGAACCGATCGCAGCGGGACACTTGTCCTCGACACCGTTAAACTTGATGCCGCATTGGCGAACAATCCCGACGCCGTCGAAGCGCTGTTTAATCCGCCGCGTGATGCCACCCGCACGATTTTCACCGACCCCGGTCTTGCAGTCGCCCTGGATGAAATTCGGGATAGTGCGCTCGCACCGGGTGGGACACTGGAGAGCCTCGGAAAGGCATTGCAAGCAGAGGCAGCGACCTTGGCCAAAAGCCGTGAGCGGATGGAGGCGCGCGAGGAAGCCTATCGTGCAAGACTGGAGAAACAATATGCAACGCTTGATGCACGGCTGAGCGCGTTCAAGGCGACGCAGGCCTATCTCGAACAGCAAATCAAGCTCTGGTCGAACGAGAATTAAGTCGTGCTCGAACCAAATTATAGCAAAGCTAGCGCGCACTACCGTGCCCTGGCACTTTCCGGACAAACCGAGAGCGCCAATCCGCATGCACTGGTCGCGATGCTTTATGAGGAACTGCTGCTGTGCATCGATGTGCTGACCCTTCGCGCCAAACGCGAAGCCGTGCTGACCGACGATGAACAAGCCCATAGAGCGAGAGGTATTGTGGTCGCGTTGCGGGCGGGACTCGATTTTGAATCAGGCGGCGAACTCGCCCACACGCTCGACGGGCTTTACGCTGCGCTAGCCGCCGAACTTGAAGAAAAGCTGACGGCAGCGGACCCAATCGGCTTCTCCGAATTGCGGGCAGGCGTCGAGCCTATCGCATCGGCGTGGAAAGCTATTGCGGGAAATTAGGTCAACAACAACGCCGCGCCATTATTGATCATGTGCGCAATAATGTTGACCCGCAGCGATCCCGTCTTGTGATATAGAATGCCAAACACGGCACCCATAGCCATCAACGCAGGAAATGCGTGATAATCCATGTGGACTGCACCGAAAATCGCCGATGCCCCCAATATGGCGCCCCAGGCGGGCAGCTTTTTCGCCAGAGCATTTTGCACCAGTCCGCGGAACAGGATTTCCTCAAGCAGTGGCGCAATACCAGCAATGGCGACAAACAGGATGACCGTGTTGAGCGGGGTGTCCGGTAGCGCCGCGAACATCTTGCGCAGCGCTTCCTGCACCTTGATGTCAGGGATAACGTAAGTTGCGTACAGATGGTTGAAGGCGAGGCCGAGCGCTATAAGACCAATCGCCAGTCCGACCGTCTGGATCAGGCTCAGCCGGCTCCAGCGCATCATACCGATACGGGCGGCGCGATCCTCCTTGCCCAGATGCAGCCATAATAGACCGAGCAGAACCAGGCTTGATGCGACCAGCGACAGGATCGTCGGCGCAGCGATAAAGCTGGCATCGCGCGCCAGCTCCATTGGATCCCGGCCGCTTTTGTCCATCCCGATAGCGATACCCAGCGCCATTACACCGGCTATCACCTGCAGGAGGAGGAAGACGGCGACCCAGCCCAGCGCACCCCATATAGTTGGAAACCGGTGATCCGGATGGCTGGCGTCGTGCAAATCTTCGGTCATATGTCCCCCGTCTATTCAAACCCGCGCCTTGGCTAAGCGAGGCAGGGGGGAAAAGCAATCACACCAGTCCCATTTTCATCAATTCGCCCAACATCTTGGATGGCATTTCATCGCGGCCATCTGCATTGGCGGAACCGAGATCCGGCGGCGCATCCTTGCCTTCCAGATAACGCCAGCCCTGATGCGCGCGTTTGGGGATGGAGCGGACTGGGATCAGTTCTGGACGCAAGCGGATCCATGTCCGTCCCTGTCCATTGTCCATGAAGCCGAGGATCGGGCTGCGGCCGATAAGCGTGTGGTTCAATATCCAATAAAGCGAGCCGCCTGCTATCTCCTCATGCCTTTTGGGCAAATAGCGCGTCGTCAGGCGGACCTCACCGGCCTCGGCATAGGTTTCCAGCCGCTGGCGCAGATGCGCCGGGCTTTCGGCACCGAAGGCAATTTTGGTCATATGGAGAGGCATGGCCGCTATCTGGGGGTGCAGGGCTCAGCCCGCAAGACCGGCAAACACCGCAAGTCCGAGGAAGATCAGGAAGCCCATCGAGTCGGTAATCATCGTCACAAAAATCGAACTTGATACCGCGGGATCCTGATCAAGCCGGTCGAGCACCACCGGAATGACCACGCCCGAAAGCCCCGCAATGGTGATGTTGAACAGGATGGCCGCGCCGATAACACCCGCCAATGTCCAGTTCGAAAAGATGACCCCTGCCCCCAAACCCGCAATCACCGCCACCGTCGCCCCAATGAGCAGTGCGACACGAATCTCACGCCAGATTGATCGCACCGTGTTCGATTGCGTCAGCTGGTTGGTGGCGAGCGCGCGCACCGTTACTGCTAGCGTTTGTGTGCCAGCATTGCCGCCAATCGAGGCGACGATCGGCATCAAAATCGCGAGCGCCACCATGGTTTCGATGGCGGCGCCGAATTGCGCGATGATGAAGCTAGCAACCATCGCGGTGCCCAGATTGGCAATCAGCCAACGCACGCGCGCCTTATAGCTGTCGGCAATCGGCTCGTTGATATCGCCTTCGCCTGCACCCGACAGGCGCAAGATATCCTCACCAGCCTCTTCCTGAACGATGTGGACGACATCGTCGGCAGTGATCACCCCGACCAGCCGCCCGGCATCGTCAACAACAGCGGCGGAGATCAGCGCATATTTCTGAAAACGCAGCGCCACCTCTTCCTGGTCCATATCGACCGGGATCAGCGTCTGCTCGCGCTTCATCACGTCTGAAATCGAAATGTTACGCGGGGTGCGCAATATCCAGCTTAGCTGGCAGGTCCCGATCGGGCGGTGCGCCGGATCGACAACGAAAATTTCCCAGAATTCGGTGGTCAGGTCCTGATTGTCGCGCAGATAGTCGATCAGCTGGCCGACGGTAATATGCTCGGGCACCGCCACCAGCTCGCGCTGCATGATGCGCCCGGCGGACTCTTCGGGATAGGAAAGCGCGTCTTCGATGACCGCGCGGTCTTCGGGATCGAGTTCGGCAAGGACGGCCTGCTGCTCTTCCTCCTCCAGATCCTCGATCATAGCGACCGCGTCGTCGGTCTCCATCTGCTCGGCGAGATCGGCAATTTGGGCGGCCGGCAGGGCATCGACGATGTCGTCGCGCACCCAGTCGTTGATTTCCGCGAGCACATCAGCGCTGAGCAGGTCGCCAAGGGCAATCGCAAGATCGCCGCGATCCTCCCGCGCGGTCAGCTCGAACAGGTCGGCAATGTCGGCGGCGTGCAGCGGTTGGGCGAGACGATAGGCCTCTTCGGTGTCACCCCGTTCAACCGCGTCGAGCACCAGCCGGACAAAGTCAGCCTTTAGCCGATTATCCTCGTCAAGGGTTTCGTCTGCGGTTTCGACTTGGGGGAAATCAAGATCGGATTCGGCATTCATCGTTCCCCCCTTTGCTGCTGATTGATGCGACCGCGCTTCTCCTACGCCCCGCCCGCGAAAATGCAATTTACTTTTGCCCTTTGGAGCCTATTGCGGCGGCGAAGTTTCAACGAAAAGGATTCCCAAATGGCCGAAACCCTCACCATGCACCTGTCGACCGGCGATGTCGTAATCAAGCTGCGCCCTGACCTTGCCCCCAACCATGTCGCACGCATTGTCGAACTGGCGAGTGAAGGCTTTTACGATGGCGTGAAATTCCACCGCGTAATCGACGGTTTCATGGCGCAGGGTGGCTGCCCCAATGGTACCGGCATGGGCGGTTCGTCCAAGCCCAACCTGAAACAGGAATTCAACGACGAGCCCCATGTTCGCGGCGCCTGCTCTATGGCCCGCACCCAGGATCCGAACAGCGCCAACAGCCAGTTCTTCATCGTGTTCGACGATGCGACCTTCCTCGATCGTCAGTACACCGTTTGGGGGAATGTGATCGAAGGCATGGAAAATGTCGACGCACTGCCCAAGGGCGAGCCGCCGCGTGAACCCGGTGTGATCCAGTCGGTTACGGTCGCCTAAGCCCTCAAATCCGGAAGGTGCCGTCCACGACGGTGACGCAGTCACCGCCGACATGGACGGCATCTCCCTTTATCTGCACGCGGACATGGCCATCGCGGCCCACTTGCCGCCCCTGGCTCGCGACATATTCACTGCCGGCTGAAACCTGCTGTGCCTTGAGGCGATAGGCAGCGACCGCGCCGTTGCCGCTGCCGCAGACGGGGTCTTCGGCGATGCCGTCGGCAGGCGCAAAACTTCGCACCACGATGCCACCGTCGGGCTTTTCGGCATAAACGGTCATGCCGGTTGTCGATTGTGCGCGGTCATAGTCGGCGAGGATTTGCAGATCGGGCTGCAGCTGCTTAACTGTTTCCACCGATATCAGCTCGGCAATCACCCAGCGCGGGCCGACATTGACGATTTCCGGCACGCCCTTGATCGCGCCTTCGCCTAGCGCTGCGGCAAGTTTTTCCGGTTCAGGCGCCGCTTCATAAGCATAACGCGGAAGGCGGAACGACAATCCGGTGCCTGCCAAACTGACCTCGACCAGGCCCACCGCGCATTGCTGCACCACCTTGCCGTCTTTGGGGATAGCCAGACCCGCCTCGATCACCGCATGCGCCGTCCCCAACGTGGGATGCCCTGCAAACGGCAACTCGCTCTTGGGAGTGAAAATGCGAACGGCATAATCCGCTGCTGGATCGGTTGCGGGCGTGACAAAGGTCGTCTCGGACAGGTTGGTCCAGTTGGCGATCGCCTGCATCTGCAAGACTGACAGCCCCTCGGCATCGAGGATGACCGCCACCGGATTACCCTTCAATGCTACGGCCGTGAAAACATCGACCTGTTTGAAGGGTCTAGTGGTGGTGATGCTCATGATCGTCATCCTGGTGCTCGATCGTTTCGCTCGGAATATAGCCTAGCTCGTCCTTATGCCCTTCGGGGTCGGGATGAATCAGCACCTCCACACCGGGAAATTCGCGCATCAGTTCAGCCTCAATCTCGTCCATCACTTCATGCGCCTGCAGCACGGTCATGTTCGGATCGACCCAGACATGGAACTGGCAGAAATCATGTGCGCCCGCCGAGCGCGTGCGCATGTCGTGAATGCCCTTCAGCTCGGGATGGCGCATCGCGACTTCGATGAACCGCTGTCTTTTTTCGAGCGGCCACTCCTTGTCGAGCAACTGATCGAGCGCAAGGCTGGCGGCGCGCCAGGCGCCCCAGAGCAGCCAGAGCGCGATGGCAATGCCGAACAGCGGATCAGCGCCACGCACATTGAGGAATGCATCGAGCGCGAGTGCGATTATGACCGCGATGTTGAGCAGCAAGTCACCTTGATAATGCAAATGGTCGCCATGGATCGCGACCGAGCCGGTCTTCTTGATCACATGGCGTTGATAGGCGAGCAGCCCCAGCGTCGCCGCAATCGCGACCAGCGAGACGCCTATGCCCATTTCAGGATGCTCGGTTGGTGAGCCGCTGCCCAGCCGGACGACCGCGCGCCAGCCGATGAACAACGCCGATACGGTCACCAGCATCACCTGCACCAGCGCCGACAAGGCCTCCGCCTTGCCATGACCAAAGCGGTGGTCATCATCCGCCGGAAGCGCGGCATAGCGAACGCTGAACAGCGTCAACAGCGAAGCCAGCAAGTCAAAGCCGGTATCAGCGAGCGACCCAAGCAGAGCGACCGAACCGGTCTCAATCGCAGCCCAGCTTTTCAATACAGTCAGGAACAGCGCCATTGCCACACTGGCAATCGCGGCTTTCGCTGTCATCGAACCATGTTCGTGATGATGGTGGTTGTGCTGCAGTCCCATAAGGCGTTAGGGGTACAGCATCTGCTTGCGCCAGCCATCGCCGTCGCGTTCGAACACCCAGCGTTCGTGGAGGCGGAATTCGCGATCTTGCCAGAATTCGATGCGGGTGGGGCTAACGATATTCCCGGTCCAGTGCGGAGGACGCGGCACATCCTGCCCTTCGAAGCGTGCTTTGGCCTCGGCAAAACGCGCCTCGAACGTCGCGCGGCTATCCAGCGGACGCGATTGGTCGGACGCCCATGCCCCCAATTGGGAATCGCGTGCGCGGCTGGCGAAATAGGCGTCGGCCGTCGCATCGCTGACCTGCATTATCGGACCTTCGATACGGACCTGGCGGCGGAGAGACTTCCAATGGAACAGCAAGGCGACATGGGGGTTTGCAGCCAGTTCGCCACCTTTGCGGCTTTCAAGGTTGGTGTAGAAAATGAACCCGCCTTTGCCGTCGGCGTCAGGGCCATGGCCTTTGAGTAGCACCATCCGCACCGAAGGATGGCCGTTTGCATCTGCCGTCGCCAGTGCCATGGCATTGCCGTCATTGAGTTCGCTTTCGCGCGCCTCTTTGAACCAGGCATCGAAAATTACATAGGGATCTTGGCTTTCCATATCGACCCGATAGGCTAGACTGCGCCTGCAAGGAAGGGGGGACTGCCATGCAAATGCCGTGGGAGACGATTTTTGAGGTCACCAACATCTATGCGATGGTCTGCTGGCTGATACTGCTGTTGGCGCCCAAGCGCGAACAGGTGTTGCCTCTGCTGTTCATGGCCGGTTGCGGGCTGCTGGCACTGACCTATGCTGTGCTGATTATCGGTTTGATGAGCGGCACACTCGACGCCGCAGGGCCGCGCTCGCAAGATTTCTCATCGCTGGCCGGCGTTATGGCGCTTTTCGATAGCAAGGGCGGCGCTACGATTGGATGGATTCATTATCTCGCCTTTGACCTGTTCGTCGGCATCTGGGCCGCGCGCAACGCCGACCGGCGTGGCATAGCGCGCTGGATGCAGATACCGGTTCTGCCATTCATCTTCCTGCTCGGGCCGCTGGGATTGGTGCTTTATCTGATCTTGCGCACATTTGCCGGAAAAAGCGTCGAAAATGCTGTAGCGCCGAGTTGACTCAGCGGGCTGTAATGCCAATCTAATACAGAGAGCTTGAACAACAGGGACCATAATGGCCGATCCATATTCCATATTGGGCGTTTCGAAGGGCGCGGACGAGAAGGCGATCAAGAGCGCCTATCGCAAGCTCGCCAAGGAACTGCACCCCGACAGGAACCAGGATAATCCCAAGGCAGCCGAGCGCTTTGCCGAAATTACGCACGCCTATGACCTGTTGTCTGATCCGCAAAAGCGCGGTCAATTTGATCGCGGCGAAATCGATGAGAACGGCCAGCCGCGCTCCCCCTTTGGTGCGGGCTTCGGCGGTGGCAGCCCGTTCAGCGGTGGCGGAGCGCGACCCGGACAGGGCGGTTTCGAATTTGGCGGTGGCATCGACCTCGGCGATATTTTTGATGGCCTTTTCGGCGGAGGCGCGGGTGCCCGGCCGGGTGGGCCAAGGCCTCAGCCTGGCCCGCCGCCCAAGGGTGCGAACATCGCCTATGAACATCTTGTCGCCTTTACCGATGCGGCGAAGCTGGAGCCCCAACGCATTACGTTGCGCGACGGCAAGACGGTGGAGTTCAAACTCCCCCCCGGTGCCGTCAGCGGCCAACAGATCCGTATTCCCGGAAAGGGTCAACCCGGCCCCGGAGGTAATGGCGACGCGATGGTGACGCTCAAAGTGGGCAAGCATCCGTTTTACGAGCGCGATGGCGACAATATCCGGCTTGACCTGCCGATTAGCCTGAAAGAGGCCATTTCGGGG
>NZ_CALMSV010000066.1 GCF_937872355.1 uncultured Sphingorhabdus sp.
AGGGTGCTTCTTCACAACAGGCCGAATGGGACAGGTCCTTTGTACCTGCGCCGGTAGAGGGAAGCATCAACGCAAACCCGTTCCTCGCGGCAGATACCAATGGCACCATGCATGGCGATGGCGGGCAATCGGATACGCATCTGGCGCCGGGCCCGTTCGGAGACAATTTGGAGGTACGCAGTCGTCAGGCCGGAAACGGCATGCCCCGGCAATGCTCCACCTTTGTCTATCGCAGTGATGGCAAGCCAATCGTCATGTGTGGTGGGCTTTCGGGTTTTCGCATGGTGCTGCTTGATCCCGAGACACTTGAGGCGCTTGCTCATTACGATTTGCCAATACGCCCCAGCTCTTTCGAGGCGTTCGTAAAACGCGACATGGGCATCATGATGAACGACAGTTCGGGCGGGGCCTACATGTTCCTCGACAACAAGGATCGGCTGATCTTTGCCAATAGCGAGTGGGTGGTGCAGCGGTTGGTGGCAAAAGCAGAAGGCGGCAAATGGTCCTTTGCTGTCGAGAAAGAATGGGACCTGAAGCCCTATGTCCCGCACGATTGCTTCAACTGGAACAACTGGTCGCCAGACAGCGAATGCGACAAGGTGACGACGGTGATGCCTGACCATCAAGGCCGTTACTGGTTTACCTCGCGAAACGGGCGACTGGGAACGCTCGATACCGAGAGCGGCAAGGTTTCGGTCATTCGACTAAAGGATGAGGAAATCCAGAATGCGCTCGCGATGGACAGCCGCGCCGTCTATGTTCTGTCCGATCATGCGCAATATGCCTTCCGCGCTGATGCGCAAGGCAAGCCTACCCAGCTATGGCGCACCGCCTATGATCGCGGCACCAAACGAAAAATTGGCTCGATCAACCAGGGCAGCGGTACCACGCCGACATTGCTGGGCGACAAGTGGATTACCTTTGCCGACAATGCCGACGGGCAGATCAACATCGTCGTGCTGCGTCGCAGCGACGGCAGCCGTATCTGCGCACAGCCAGTGTTCAAGGAAGGTGCAAGCGCAACTGATAACAGCATGATAGGCTGGGGGCGCTCGATCATCCTTGAAAATAATGCCGGCTTTACCAGCGCCTATGAGCAGAAAGACTGGAGTGCAGTTGCTGGCGGTGTTGTCCGCGTCGATGTGCGCGACGACGAAAGCGGCTGCGATACGATCTGGACCTCGCCGCTCAAGGTTCCGTCGGTCGTGCCCAAGCTCTCGGCGGGGAACGGTATCGCCTATTTCTACAGCTTTGACCTTGCAAAAGGACCAGATGGCAAGCCGACGCAAGACTGGTCGATTGTTGGTCTGGATTTCCGCACCGGAAAGCAGGTTATCAAAATCCCGACCGGTCGCGGAAGCAAGTTCAACAACAATTGGGCGTCAATGTCGATCGCGCCCAATGGCGATTTCTATGCGGGGATGACGGGTGGGCTGGTGCAGGTACGCGAAAGACCTCAGAAAAAGTAGCTCGCTCCGTTGGCAACCAGCACCGAACCGTTGACGAAACTGGCGTCGACCGAAGCCAGATAGGCGACGGCGGCAGCAATCTCGGCCGGGTCTGCCATTCGGCCCAAGGGGATGCTTGCCTCCATTGATTTGATCCATTCGTCCGGAATGCCCGCCATCACCGGCGTATTGGTCGGCCCGGGGGCGACAGCATTGACACGGATTTTTCGCGGAGCAAGTTCACGCGACAGTTGCCGGGTCAGCCCGATGATCGCGGCTTTGGATGCACAATAATGCGGCGATCCCTCGCCTGATTGGGCACTGGTCGAACTGATATTGATGATCGCACCCGGATTGCCATCCTTCGCCAGCACGCGGACAAATTCGCGCGCCAAACGGAATGCGCCGCCGACATTGACCTCCATCACGCCAGCCCATCCACGGTCTTCCATATGGATCAGTTGGTCGACGATGATGTCGCTGCTGCCGTTTTTGGCAAGCTCTGCATTGCGCTGCGCCATCGCGCCGTAAAACTGTTCGGATCCGTCGCCTTCTGCCGCGCCGATACCGGCATTGGCGACAGCGATGTCGAGACGCCCGAAGGTCTCGCGCGCTTTGGCCACGGCCTCTGCCACCGATTCAGCATTGGTCACATCGCAGCGCAAGGCGAGCGCGCCGCCGCTTTGCATGGCATCTTCCAGATTAAGGTCGAGTGCCGCCACCTGTGCCCCTTCCTGCGCCAACCTTTGCACGATGGCGCGGCCAATCCCGCGACCCGCACCAGTGACAACCGCGCCTTTACCTGCAAACCTGCCGCTCATTCATTTGCTCCTGTCATATGCCGCGCGGCGATATAGCCAAAGGTCAGCGCGGGGCCGATAGTTACGCCTGCACCAGGGTAGCTCTCACCCATTGCGGAGGCCGCATTGTTCCCGACGGCATATAGCCCGACAATCGGTTTGCCATTGGTGCCGACCACCTGCGCCTTGTCGTTGGTCTTCAACCCGCCATTGGTCCCGATATCGCCGGGGTAAATCGGCATCGCGTAAAAGGGGCCCTTCGATAGCGGACGCAGACAGGGGTTGGGTGTCACCGAAGGATCGCCATACATTTTGTCATAGGTGGCTTCGCCGCGATGGAAATCGGGGTCTTCGCCCTTAACCGCATATTCGTTGTAGCGCGAAACCGTGGCTGCGAGCTTTGTCGGATCAACGCCCATGTCGGCGGCCAGCGCCTCGATAGTGGCACCTTTTTTCAGGATTGACCGCACTTCGCCGCGCTGGAACCAGTCGGGCATCAGCGGCAGCAGCGGCCCGACCGGATATTTGTGGCGATAGGTATGATCGAAGACGAACCAACTGGGCGAGGCATCACCATGCTCGACCTCCCGCCGCGCCATTTGCTGACCGACAATATGATAGGAGGCGGCTTCGTTGAGATAGCGCTCACCCTTCTGGTTGACCATCATGCAGCCGGGCAGCGCGCGTTCAATGGTGCACAGCCGCCCGCGATCCTCACCCGGTACATAGAATACCGGTGCGGCCCATGCGGAGTGCATGTTCATGGTATCTGCGCCTACAGCTTCGCCTGCGCGGATGCTGTCGCCGGTGTTGCCCGCGGTACCGCCGGAGTAGATTGCGTTTTTATAGAGCGGCGCGTTGGCATCGCGCATCGCCTGATTCTTGTCGAAACCACCTGCGGCGAGAACCACGCCCTTGCGCGTACCAATACGCATGTCCACGCCTTCATGGCGCACGACGGCGCCCACGACCTTGCCCTTTTCTTCGACCAGTTCGAGCAGTGGAGAATTGAGCCAGACCGGTACCTTGCGTTCGTTGAGTGCCAGTCGCAGCCCGCCTAGCAGCGAGTTGCCCAACGTCAATCGCCTGTCTTTGCGGCTCTTGAACCGGAAGGGCCAGTCGAACCAATAACGGGCGAGGCTTTTGGTCAGGTGCCACCACCAGCCCGGTGCGCGGAACAGGATGATGTAGGTTTCGTCGAAATGCCAGTTGAGATAGCCGAACAGGCTGGCCGCTGGCGATGCGAAGCGCAACGTCTCGACATCCTTGCCCAGCTTGCGGCCATCGATTGGCAGCGGCATGTGGGTGCGGAAACCTTGCGGTGATCCACCCGGTTCTTCGGCGTGATAATCGGGGTAGGGGAAGGCCTGATAATCGAGTTCGGTGTTGGCGGTTACCCAGCGCAGCATATGTGCAGCATTTTCGACATAGGCCTTGATATTGGCGTCGGGCACATTCTTCGCCGAAAGCTTGCGGACATATTTGAAGGCGTTTTTGGTGTCGTCCTGAAATCCGGCTGCTGCTGCCTGATCGCTGTTGGGTATCCAGATGCCAGCACCCGACGTGGCCGAGGTGCCGCCCCATAGAGCCTCCTTTTCGACCACAAGCACTTCGGCATGATTGTGGGCACCGACGAGTGCCGAAAGCAATCCGCCCGCGCCCGATCCGACAACGAGTATATCGACTTCCTTGTCCCAGCTCTTTTGGTTTCGAGCCATGTTCAGTTCCCCTCCGCCCCATAGAATTGCGGGGGCAATCGCTTGGTTATGCTTTCATTGCGCGCCGCGAACCCGTCGTCAAACGCTTCGGGTTGCGGGATAATCCAATACTCGCCGCGTTCGATTGCATCGAAGACGCGTGCTGCGAACGCGTCCGGTTCCAGCCCGTTTTCGTCGAGCATGGACGTCAGCATATCGTGAAACGGTTGTGCAGCTTCGGGTGGTGTTTCGCGGAAAATCCGCGACTTGACTGGGCCGGGTGCGAGCAGTGAAACTTCGATCTTGCTACCCATCATCTTCAACTCGCCAGCCAAGGCTTCGGTCAAGGCGACAGCGGCGAATTTGGTGGCCGAATAGGGCGCCATCAATGGCGAGGGCAGGAAGCCACCCACCGAAGCCGTGTTGATGATCCGCGCAGGGCGGTCCGCCGCAATCATCCGCGGTACAAAGGCGCGCAAGCCGTTTAAAATGCCGTCGACATTGACCTGCCAACTGGCCACCCATTTGTCTGCGGGAATTTCCCAGCTGAGGCCTGTTGTCATCACCCCGGCATTATTGAACAGCAGGTCGACCGCGCCAAACCGGCGATAGACCTGATCCGCCAGTTCCTCGACGGCAGCAAGGTTGGTTACGTCGGTAAGCACGCAGACGGCATTGTCGCCGATTTCCGAGGCGACGATTGCCAAGGCGGCTGCATCTCGATCTGCCAGAACAACCTGCATTCCACGCCGTGCCGCCTCGCGTGCCAAACCTGCACCTATGCCAGAAGCGGCTCCGGTGATGACGGCTACTGGCATTGGGTCAAGAGGGCAGATAGAGCTGTGCTGCCTTACCGCCATCGACTGGCAGCGCAACACCTGTGATGTAGCTTGCCGCATCGGAAAGCAGGAAGACGATGGCTTCGGCCAGTTCTTCGGGCTGCCCGCCGCGCATCATCGGGATCGCGCCCGCAGTTTTGGCGGCGGTTTCGGGTGCCTTCGACGCCCAGTCTTCGGTCGCGGCGGTCATCACCTGCCCGGGGACGATTGAATTTACGCGGACATTGGCTGGACCGCCTTCCATCGCGGCGCAGGCTGTGAAATGGGTCAGTGCTGCCTTGGAGGCTGAATAGCTGGCCATATAGGGCGCGGCACGAATGCCGGTGGTCGACGATATGTTGACAATGCTGCCCTTGCCTGCTGCCATCATGATCTTCATCGCGGTGCGGGTGCCGACAAAGGCGGCTTCGGCATTGACGGCGAAATCCTTGCGCCAATGTTCTGTCGATAGCTTGGTCAGCGGCGCGTAATGGACCGACATCGCATTGTTCACAAGCATGTCGAGCCCGCCATGCCGGGTCGCAATATCCTCGATCCACGCGGTAAAACCGGCTTCATCGGTGACATCCATGACTTTGGCTTCAACCTTGCCGATTGCCGCGATTTCGGCACGCGCCTGTTCGAGTTTATCAGGCCGTCGCGCACATATGGCGACGGTCGCACCTCGGCTGGCGAGCAGCTTTGCGGTTGCAAGACCGATGCCGTCGCTGCCTCCGGTGACGATGGCGACCTTGCCGACCATATCCTTGCTCATGCTGCTGCTCCTGCCTTGATTACATTGAGTTTGGCGTCACTAGCCTTGCCGTCGACGCAGAAAGTTCCATTGGGGGTGTACATCATCGTGACGCAGCGGTTGCACGCGGTGCAGGCTGATTTCGCTAACTCGCCCGATTGCAGCTTATTGACGAAGGCCGGATCGCTGACGAGTGCGCGGCCCAGCGCGATGCATTCGAAACCGTCGGCCATTGCCTGTTGCGCCCCCTCAAGCGACTGCACCCCACCTAGATAGGCAAGCGGCATGTCAACCGACGCACGCACCTTCAGCGCCAGTTCGCGCAGATAGTTTTCGCGGAACACGACATTTTTGGGCTCCGACAGCGACTGGATCCACATGCCAAGCGCAATGATCGGGTTACCAACCGTACCCCGGTTTGACTGCGGGAAGGATGAGCCGAACATGGCCGTTATCGATTCAACGTTCAGTCCGTTCGAAAGTACAGCCAAATGTGCGCCGTCGGCTTCGATAGCTTTCGCAATTGCAACACCGTCGTCGATGCTGTTTCCCTTACCTCCGTCGGTCATCGAATATTTGACGATGACGGCGAGATCGCTTCCAACCGCATCAAGGACACGGCCCAGCACTTCGCGCGGGAATTTCAGCCGCTTTTCGATGCTGCCGCCATAGCTGTCCCAGCGCTTGTTGTAGATTTTCGAGAGGAACTGGCTGAGTAGGTAGCCGTGCCCCATATGCAGTTCGACCGCATCGAAACCGGCTTCGCGGGCAAGCTTTGCCGCTTCGATAAACTCCGCAGTCATCGCGTCCATTTCATCGCGATTCATTTTCTTTTTTAGCCAGCGATGTGACATCACGCCGACCTTGTTGAACCCTCCGCTCGATGACAGCGGACGCGCGGTTTTCAATGTGGCATGGTCGAGGAAGGTGAAGCTGCCGGCATGGGTAATCTGCGCAGAGGCGGCGCCGCCATGTTTGTGCACCGCGTCCGTCAGCGCGCGAAAGTCGGGCAGGGATTCACGATCAAGTACAGCCTGATCGACAAAGGTGCGTCCGTCAAGGGAGGTTGCGCAATAAGCGACAGTCGACAAGGCAGCCCCGCCTTCGGCTACTTTTTCGTGGAAACGCGCCAAGCCCTTCGATACGATGCCGCCCTTGGCCATGCCTTCATTGGTTGCCGACTTTATGAAGCGGTTACGCAGAGACAGCGGACCTATCTTCACCGGGCTGAATGGTGAAGCTTCGTTTGTCGATTGCACGTCGTTTCTCCCCTAGGTTCAACGCATTTGACGTTTTCTATAGCCTTTTGTCAACGTCATGCGTAAAAATC
This sequence comes from uncultured Sphingorhabdus sp., assembly GCF_937872355.1. Lineage (GTDB taxonomy): Bacteria > Pseudomonadota > Alphaproteobacteria > Sphingomonadales > Sphingomonadaceae > Sphingorhabdus_B. The sequence goes on from NZ_CALMSV010000066.1 coordinate 6,848, forward strand.
ATGCGAATAAATTACGAAAATAGCGAATGAGGGTGTGATGGTACAGCTTGCGGGTAAGGTAGCGTTGATCACGGGTGCCGGGCAAGGCGTAGGGCAGGGCATTGCTCTTGCATTGGCGTCAGCGGGTGCTGCGGTGATTGTCACCGGGCGGACACTTGAAAAGCTTGAGAAAACGGTCGGAGAGATCGAA
>NZ_CALMSV010000067.1 GCF_937872355.1 uncultured Sphingorhabdus sp.
GTTCGGCCTCTCCATCGCTTTTGCCGCATCGAGCTTCTTCCTCAGCTTCTTCAGCTTCGGCGGCGGGGCGCTGATCTGATGACATCGGCAGACGACATCCCCGGCTTCTATGCCCCGGTCCACCGCGCACTGGCCGAGCCGATCCTGCTCGGCGGTGCGCCGCGCGCACTCGCCATCGTCAATGGCACGCTGGCGGGCGCGATTGGCCTCGGCTTGCGGCTCTGGCTCGCTGGCCTAGCCATCTGGGCAATCGGCCATGTGCTTTCGGTCTGGGCTGCCCGCCGCGATCCGCAATTTGTCGATGTCGCGCGCCGCCATCTCAAATATCCGACCTGGGTGCGGCCATGATGTCGCTTCAGGAATATCGGACCAAATCCGCCAGTCTCGCAGACTTCCTCCCATGGGTCGCACTGGTGGGGCCGGGCGTGGTGCTCAACAAGGACGGATCGTTCCAGCGGACAGCCCGCTTTCGCGGTCCCGATCTCGACAGTGCCACGCCCGCTGAACTCGTGGCCGTCACCTCCCGGCTCAACAATGCCCTGCGGCGGTTGGGCTCGGGATGGGCGGCTTTCGTCGAAGCGCAGCGCACCGCAGCGCAAGCCTATCCGCAATCCCGCTTTCCCGATCCTGTGTCGGCACTGGTCGACAGGGAACGCCGCGAACAGTTTCGTGAGGAAGGCGCGCATTTCGAAAGCGGCTATTATCTGACGCTCCTGTGGATGCCCCCGCCCGATGAAGCCGCGCGCGCCGAAGGCTGGCTCTACGAAGGCAAGGCATCGACCGGGGTTGATCCCAAGGAGCTCGTCAAATCCTTCACCGATCGTACCGACCGCGTGCTGCATCTGGTTGAGGGATTCATGCCCGAGGCAGCCTGGCTCGATGACGCCCCCACGCTGACCTATCTCCACAGCACGGTATCGACCAGGACGCAGCGCGTTCGCGTGCCCGAAACGCCGGTCTATCTCGACGCGCTGCTGGCCGATGAGCCGCTGACCGGCGGGCTTGAGCCCATGCTTGGCGCCCATCATCTGCGCACGCTCACCATCACCGGCTTTCCGACGGCAACCTTTCCCGGGCTGCTTGATGAGCTCAACCGGCAGGCCTTCCCGTACCGCTGGTCGACGCGGGCAATCATGCTCGACAAAACAGACGCCACCAAACTGCTCTCTAAGATTCGGCGGCAATGGTTCGCCAAGCGCAAATCGGTTGCTGCCATCCTCAAGGAGGTGATGACCAACGAGCAGTCGGTGCTGATGGATTCGGACGCCTCGAACAAGGCGGCTGATGCCGACATGGCGCTGCAGGAACTCGGCGCGGATCATGCCGGCATTGCTTATGTCACTGCGACGGTCACGGTCTGGGACCGCGACCCAGCGCTGGCGGCGGAGAAGCTGAGGCTGGTCGAAAAGGTCATCCAGGGCCGCGACTTCACCTGCACTGTCGAAGGTATGAATGCGCTCGAGGCATGGCTCGGATCGCTGCCCGGCCATGTCTACGCCAATGTCCGGCAGCCGCCCATTTCCACCCTCAATCTCGCCCACCTGATCCCCCTGTCAGCGGTATGGGCGGGAGCGGAACGGGACGAGCATTTCGGTGACGCCCCCTTGCTTTACGGCAAGACCGAAGGCTCGACCCCGTTCCGCCTTTCCCTTCATGTCGGCGATGTCGGTCACAGTCTGATCGTCGGCCCGACAGGGGCGGGCAAATCCGTGCTGCTGGCGCTGATGGCGCTGCAGTTCCGGCGCTACAAGGGCAGCCAGATCTTCGCCTTTGATTTTGGTGGATCGATCCGCGCTGCCGCGCTCGGTATGGGCGGCGACTGGCAGGATCTTGGCGGCGCGCTGCATGCCGAAGAAAGCGACAGCGCTGCCGTCGCCCTGCAGCCGCTTGTACGGATCGACAACGCCGGCGAACGCGCATGGGCCGCCGAATGGCTGGCGGCGATGCTGGCCGGCGAAGGCATGGTGATTGACCCTGCCGCCAAAGAGCATCTCTGGTCGGCCCTGACATCGCTTGCGTCCGCACCGCTTGCCGAACGTACACTCACCGGTCTCGCGGTCCTCCTGCAATCCCAGGAATTGAAGCAGGCACTCGCCCCGTATCTCATCGGCGGTCCATGGGGACGGCTGCCCGATGCTGAACAGGAACGTCTGGGGGAGGCGTCCGTGCAGGCTTTCGAAACCGAAGGTCTGATTGGCGCGTCATCGGCCGCAGCTGTGCTCGCCTACCTGTTCCACCGGATCGAAGGGCGGCTCGACGGCTCGCCGACCATGATCATCATCGATGAAGGTTGGCTCGTGCTCGACAGCCCGGCCTTCGCCGCGCAGCTGCGCGAATGGCTGAAGACGCTGCGCAAGAAGAATGCGAGCGTCATCTTCGCGACCCAGAGCCTTGCCGACATCGAGACGTCGGCCATCGCGCCTGCCATCATCGAAAGCTGCCCGACGCGCATCTTTCTGCCCAACGAGCGCGCGGCCGAACCGCAGATCGCACGGGTCTATGAGCGGTTCGGCCTCAATGATCGCCAGATCGAAATCCTGAGCCGGGCAACACCGAAGCGTGACTATTACTGCCAGTCGCGGCGCGGCAACCGGTTGTTCGAGCTGGGTCTCGGCGATGTCGCACTCGCCTTCAGCGCCGCCTCTTCCAAAACCGATCAGATCCGCATCGCCGAGCTTGTCGCAGCCCATGGTAGCGAAGGCTTTGCAGCGGCCTGGCTCCAGAACCGCAGCCTCGCATGGGCGGCCGAGCTGCTTCCTCCCCCGCCGCCCGCACTAACGGACAAGGAAAACCGCCCATGAAAATACCCGTCCTCCGCCGCGCGCTCATGGCGACGGCGATCGCCACTTCGCTGGTATCAGGCACCATGATCGCCGCCCCAGCGCAGGCCCAGTTTGGCGGGATCGTCTATGATCCCAGCAACTACGCGCAGAACGTGCTGACCGCCGCGCGGACGCTGCAGCAGATCAACAACCAGATCCAGCAGATCCAGAACCAGGCTACCAGCCTCATCAACGAGGCCCGCAATCTTGCCAGTCTGCCGGTCTCGACGATCCAGACGCTGCAGCAACAGGTCGACCAGACCCGCCAGTTGCTGAACCAGGCCCAGCGCATCGCCTATGACGTGACCGACGTGCAGCAGGTGTTCAACGGCCGTTACAAGGGGGCGGCGCTGACCGGCGGGCAGGCCCAGATGGTCGCTAACGCCAATGCGCGATGGCAGGACAGCGTCGGCGCCTTCGAAGACGCGATGAAGGTTCAGGCCGGGATCGTCGGCAATCTGGGTGCGACCCGCAGCTCGATCACGACGCGGGTCGGCGGTAGCCAATCAGGGCCGGGGGCTTTGGAGGCGGCACAGGCCGGCAATCAGCTATTGGCTTTGCAAACCCAGCAACTGGCCGATCTGACCGCCGCCATTGCGGCGCAGGGCCGCGCGCAGTCGATCGAGGCCGCGCGCAATGCCGCGACCGAGGCCGAGGGCCGCGAGCGTTTCCGCCGCTTCCGGACCCGGAACTGACATGAGCCGGTCGGTCAAGCTGGCGGCAGCCGCTGCTTTTGGCGGATTGTTGATCGCGGTCGCGGTTGTGTCAACAACGCAGCCGCCAGCTCGGCACGACACAACGACCTATGTCGCGGACGAGACAGGATCTCCGAACCCTCACGCCGCAGAACTCAAGCGCTGCAGCACGATCACCATGCCGGAATCGGGATGCGATGCGGTCTGGGAAGCTGAGCGCCGCCGATTTTTCCATGGAAGGGACCGGCAGCCATGAATGATACCGGCGTCATCGCCCAGTTTCTGACGGTCTTCACCCAATATATCGACAGCGGCTTCGGCTTGCTCGGCGGTGAGGTCGGCTTCCTGTCGACCACCCTCATCGTCATCGACGTGACCATAGCCGCCTTGTTCTGGGCCTGGGGCACCGATGAAGATGTGCTGCAGCGCCTGATCAAGAAGACGCTCTACATCGGCACTTTCGCCTTCATCATTGGCAACTTCTCCAATCTCGCTGGCATTATGCTCCAGAGCTTTGCCGGGCTTGGCCTGCAGGCCAGCGGCAGCGGCATGGCCATCGGCGATTTCATGCGCCCCGGCGTTGTGGCCGCAACCGGTCTTGATGCCGGGCAACCGCTGCTCGACGCCACCGCCGACCTTGTCGGGCCGGTGGGACTGTTCACCAATTTCGTGCAGATCCTGATCCTGCTGATTTCCTGGCTGATCGTCGTCATCGCCTTCTTCGTGCTGGCGATCCAGGTCTTCGTCACCATCATCGAGTTCAAGCTGGTGACGCTTGCAGGCTTCGTGCTTCTGCCGTTCGCCTTTTTCGGGCGTACCGCCTTCATGGCCGAGCGCGTCCTTGGACATATCATTTCCTCCGGCATCAAAGTGCTCGTGCTGGCCGTCATCACCGGCATTGGCACGACCCTGTTCACGCAGTTCATCAATGCCGGACTCGGGGTCGAACCCGACATCCAGCAGGTCATGGCGATTGCGCTCGCAGCACTGACTTTGCTCGGCCTTGGTATCTTTGGTCCCAGCATCGCCAACGGCATTGTATCGGGCGGACCGCAGCTTGGCGCAGGCGCGGCAGCAGGAACGGCGATCGCCGCTGGCGCAACGATTGCGGGCGGTATCGCAGGTGCCAAGCTCGCCGCAGGTGCCGCCGGCTCGGCCATGGCGGGCGCGGCCACGGTCGGTGCCCGCGCGGCAGGCGGCGCGTCGGGTGCCTATGCAGCCGGAGCCGCTGGCAAAACCGGACGGGCTGCGGCTGCTTCGGGTCTCGCCAACGTCGCAAAATCAGCCGCAAGCAGCGCAGCGTCACCGCTTCGCCGGGCCGCGGACAGTCTCAAGGCGAACTATGCCGCTGGCAAGGCCGGGACGCCTGCCAATGCGGCAGCGACCGGCGCCGCCGATGGCCCTCCTGCATGGGCCACCGCGATGAAGCGGCGTCAGGCGATGACGCAGGGCGCCAACATGGCCTCGCATACCCTCAAGGGCGGCGACAGCCACGGCGGCGGCTCTGGCCCCGACATCTCCGACAAAAGCTGAAACTTCCGAAAAGGATCCTACATGTTTCGACGCCCCTCGATCCGCTACGGGACCAGTCCCGAGCCCGTCACGCCCTATCAACGCGCCGCCCAGGTCTGGGACGACCGCATCGGTTCAGCCCGGGTGCAGGCGAAAAACTGGCGGCTTGCCTTCTTCGGTTGCCTTGCGCTTTCGGGAGGGCTGGCAGGCGGTCTCGTCTGGCAATCGGCGCGCGGCACGATCACGCCCTGGGTGGTCGAGGTCGACAAGCTTGGCCAGGCACAGGCCATCGCGCCTGCCGATGTCGATTATCGCCCGACCGACCCGCAGATGGCGTTCCACCTTGCTCGCTTCATCGAACAGGTGCGCGCCATTCCCGCCGATCCGATCGTGCTGCGGCAAGACTGGCTCAGGGCTTACGACTTTACCACCGACCGCGGCGCGCAGGCGCTCAATGACTACGCGCGCAACAACGATCCCTTTGCCCAAGTCGGCAAGGTGCAGGTCGCGGTCGATGTGTCGAGTGTCGTTCGTGCGTCGAACGACAGCTTTCGCGTAGGCTGGACCGAGCGGCGTTACCAGGATGGCGCCCTTCTCGAGACTTCGCGGTGGTCAGCGATCCTGACCACCGTCGTGCAGCCACCTCGCACTCCCGATGCCCTGCGCAAGAATCCGCTCGGCCTGTTCATCAACGCCATCAACTGGTCAAAGGAGCTTAGCCAATGATCCGCCCGACGCGCGCCCTGCGCACATCGATTATGCTCTCAGCGGTAACACTGATCTGCATACCTGCCCAAGCCATGGCGCGCGAACAGCGCGCTCAGCCCCATCCAATTCCTGCTACATCGGCGCAGACCGTTGAGCCTGCCGACCCGCGCACCCGTGTTGGTAGAGCCAACGCCGCAGCGCGGGTGGAACCGGAGCGCACCAGCTATTTCAATGCCATCCAGCAATATGCCTATACCGATGGAGCCCTGTTCCAGATTTACACCGCACCGGGGCAGATTACCGACATCATGCTCCAGGAAGGCGAAGAACTCGTTGGACCGGGGCCGGTCGCATCGGGCGATACGGTCCGCTGGATAATCGGCGACACGGTGAGCGGTGCCGGAGCAGCGCGCCGGGTTCACATCCTCGTCAAGCCGACGCGGGCCGACATTCGCACCAACCTCATTATCAATACCAATCGGCGCACCTATCATCTCGAACTCAGTGCGACGAACTCGACCTATATGGCCGCAGTCTCCTGGACCTATCCGCAGGACGCCTTGATCGCCCTGCGTACTGCCGAGGCCGAGCGTGAACGCACGGCACCGGTGGCCTCGGGTATCGACTTCTCAAGCCTGAACTTTCGCTACCGCATCGGGGGCGATCATCCCGGATGGCGACCAGTGCGGGTGTTCGATGATGGCCGGCAGGCGTTCATCGAGTTTCCGGGCGACATTGCGAGCGGCGATATGCCGCCGCTGTTCGTGATCGGCGCGGACCAGGCAGCTGAGCTGGTGAACTACCGTGTGCAAGGCCGGTATATGGTTGTCGACCGGCTGTTTGAGCGTGCGGAATTGCGGCTTGGCGCAGGCAACAGCGCCAAGCAGGTTCGCATTGAGCGTGAACGCGCACGCCGCCGGAGCCGCTCATGAACACGAGACCGCAGGATGATGGCGTGCGACCGGTCACCAACCGGATTGTCGAGGCTGACGTCGAGACCGACGTTGAAACTGACGTTGAGGTCGAAGCCGAAGGCGATGAGCCTGACGACGAGCGCCCGGTTGCACCGGCCAGCCCGGACGGGTTTCGCCTTGGCGGGGAACCGCCGCGCGTCATGCGCTTGTCGCGCAAGGCACTCGCAATCCTTGGCGTCATCGCCAGCGTCGGGATTGGCGGTTCGCTGATCTACGCACTTCAGCCCAAGAACCACGCGCCAGCCGAGAATCTCTACGACACGAACAGCCGCAATCGCGCGGACTCGGTCAACGGTGCGCCTGCCCACTACGGCGACGTGCCAAAATTAGGT
>NZ_CALMSV010000068.1 GCF_937872355.1 uncultured Sphingorhabdus sp.
TTTGCCCCCCAGCAATCCGATGCCATAGCAAAAAGCCAACCCGACAAGCCCATAATGCCGCTTCCCAAACCCCGCCCTGCCATATTTCAGCTCCACCGCCGCCAGTTTGCGTTGCAGGATCGGAACAAGGAAATTGCCACTGCCGCAGGCGGGTTCGAGAAAGCGGCTGTCTATTCGCTCGGTTTCACCCTTCACGAGATCGAGCATTTTTTCGACCAGCCAAGGCGGCGTAAAAACCTCTCCATGATCGGCAACGCGCTTTTTCGATTTAATTAGCTTATCGGGTGTGAAAAGCGGACCCTCGTCGCGGATGGCATCGAACTCGGCCTGCGGCGGCTTGATGCCGGTAGGTCGTTCGCTGGCACCGATCCGCCCGATGGTTTCCAGCGAGCGTATGATATGCGCGGGCGGCTGCGCCTTGCCCTCGTCCCATTCACAAACCAGTTCGGGCAGCACGCCGAATTCCTCGGCAATGTCCGCTACCGAAAAACCGGCTTCAAGCCGGCGTGCCGCAAATGTTGTCGAACCGCTCATGACCAGCTGCATTTCGCTCAAAGCGTTGCCGATGCGCGATTGTCTTCCGGCAAACCCTTGAATGGCAGCACCTTGATCTCCCCCTCGCGCTTCCGAGCCTGCGCGATGTCATAGCTGTTCTGCATCCGCATAAGCGTGTCCATCGACACGCCGAATGCCTTTTCGATCCGCAGCGCCATTTCGGACGAAAGCTGCGAATGTTCGTTCAGCAAGGTCGAGAGCGTGGCGCGGGTGACGCCCAGCACCTGCGCCGCTGCCGTCACCGACAAGCCCAGTGGCTCGATGATTTCCGATTTCACGAAACCGCCCGGATGCGCCGGGTTCTTCATGCGGATGCCTGCGATTGCGCTCATGTCCAGCTCCTAGTGCCAGTTCCTAGTGATAGTCTTCATAGTCAAGGTCGATGATCTCGATATCTTGACGGTCAATCCGAAACGTCATCCGCCAGTTCTTGGTCACGAACAGGCTCCACGTCCCCTTGCGGTCGCCGGTCAGCATATGTGCTTTCCAGCTTGGCACGGTACGAAGCTCCTCCTCGCGCTCCATGTCCTGGAGGAAGGAAACGATACGCTGCACCTTGGTGACAATAGCGGGCTGCAACCCGCTGGCGTCATCATTCTCGATAAAGCGCCGCAACCCTCTGTGGATCACGTTCCTGATCTTCATGGCGCCTCCTAGCAACAAAATCGTTCGGCGTCAAGTGACACCATACACCCTCAACCATTTATTCACTTTGCGATGGACTCAGATTAATGCCGTCAAACACCGGCAATGGCGGCGAACATTTCGGCCACGACTGTCCAGCTTTGGCGTCCAATTGAGCGGCTTTTCCGGCTGCCGATGCAATTTCGACCGATTCATCAAGAATAAAGTCCCGCCCTGCGCCACCACGCACCGCCGTCCATAGTCGGCTCTGTTCGATCACAGCCGTCCGTAGCCGTTCACCGCCGATTACCGCCTTTCGTCCGCCTGCGCTAACCGTCACCCAACAGGCCCTTGCGCGGGCAATTTGTTTCGCCAATCCTTTGCTCATGGGGAACCAATGACTGTCAAAGAATGGAAGTGCGTCCCATGTCCGACCCAGAACGAATTATCCGCCTCAAAACCGTGCTTTCCCGCACCGGCCTTTCGCGCTCGACCATGTATCGCAAGATCGCCGAGGGCACCTTCCCGTGTCAGGTCCGGATCAGCATCCATGGCGCTGGCTGGCGCGAGTCCGCCGTAAACCAATGGATCGCCGATCCAGTTGGCTTTCGAAACGAGCACGCTGGCTGACCTTGACCTAGCCCCGCGCACCGCCCGTTCAAACCGCCTTAAGGTGCGAACGTGATTTTTTCGCGGTCCGGTCCGGCTCTGGAAACGGCACAACACCCCCGCCAAGGCGTAGCTGGTCGAGATAATCGCTCCACCATTGGTGCATTGCCACGCGTTCGTCCCAATAACGCCCGCGATTATAGACGCCGCGAACGCTGTTCGCATCGGAATGGGCAAGCGACCGCTCGATAGCGTCGGGTGCCCATTTGCCGCTCTCGTTGAGCAGCGTTGAGGCAGTGGTACGTAATCCGTGGGCGGTCACCTCACCCACCGCATAGCCTAATCGCCGGAACGCCTGATTGACCGTGTTCTCGCTGAGAGGGCGCTTGAACGTATGGAAGGCCGGAAACACGAAGCCGGTCGGTCCCGTCAAAGCGGACAGCTCTTCAAGATAGGCCAGCACCTGCCGCGACAATGGAATTTCATGCGGGCGACGCATCTTCATGCGTTCGGCGGGAATTTTCCACACAGCATTGTCCAGATCGAACTCGGCCCAGGTCGCTTTGCGGATTTCGCCGGGTCGCGCCATGACGTGCGGAGAGACCTGCATCGCCAGCCGCGTGATCGCATGCCCCGAATAGCTATCTATCGAGCGGAGCAATTCTCCGAGCTGCGCTGGTTCGAGGATGGCGGCATGATGCTTGACCTTGGGAACGATCATTGCGCCCCGCAAAATTGCAGTCGGGTCCGTCTCTCCCCGCCCCGTTGCCACGGCATAGCGAAACACGCGGCCAGCAAATGATCGACACCGCCGTGCGGTTTCATACTTGCCACGCGCCTCGATACGCTTGAGCGCAGCCAGAACATCCATCGGCTTAAGGTCGGTGATTGGGAAGGCAGCAATTGGCTGCAACTGCTCCAGCAGCCAGTTCACCTTGCTAATCGTGGTATCGGCGCGACCTTCTGCGACCATCTTGTCGATATATTCCTTGGCTACGTCACCAAAACTGTTCGCAGCATTGAAAGCGGCTGTCAGCTTTTCCCGCTTCCGCGCCATCAAGGGATCGATCCCGCTTTCAAGCTGCCGTCGGGCTTCGTCCCGTCGCCGCCGCGCTTCGGCCAAGCCAACATCGGGATAGCGACCAAGGGCAAGACGCTTCTGCTTGGCTGCGTGCCGATATTTGTATCGCCACAGTTTTGACCCGTTGGGATGGACCTCCAGATAGAGGCCTCGATCATCGCCAAGCTGGATGATCTTTTCGCCAGACCGGGCATTGCGGATTTGCAACTCTGTAAGCGGCATTTGCGACTCTCCTCATCGGGTTCCCGCGAGAGGGTCGGCAAGGCCATCAAGATGTGGTGCCATGAAGCATTTTTGGGTGGGGCCATTGGCCCGAAATATGACATTTCATGGCACCAGACCGTATGGTATCGCTTGACACTGCACGGGAACGGTGAGAGCAATTAATGGCAGAATTCTGCCGTTTTGTCGACCCTCTTGGGATGCCTTGGGATTGAAAAATGGTGCCCAGAAGAGGACTCGAACCTCCACGCCCTTGCGAGCGCCAGCACCTGAAGCTGGTGCGTCTACCAATTCCGCCATCTGGGCACGGGATGCGGCAATTCTTCGCCGTGGCGAAGCGCCCCGCATCAGGGTAGGCGCGCTCCTTTAACGGGTGTTGGCGGCTTGTCAACACTCGGGTTGGGGGTTTTGTCTCAATCCCACGCTGAACGATCAAGCGCCTTCATCGCTTCGGTGATCGCCACCGTTTCCACACTCACCTGCACCACCTTGGCCAGCAGGTCGATGCAGCTCTCCTTGTAGTCGGCGAAGCGATAGGTGTTGAATTTTTCGCGGATGGTCGGGTCGCGCGGGGTCTTTTCCTTGTGCTGGTCAAGCACCCAGTCGATGCCGCTGCGGTTGCCGAGGCGATAATCCCATGCTTCGCGGGGAATGCCCGATAGCTGGGTATCCTCGTCGATCACGATATTGCCCGTTTCAGGATTGCTTTTCAGCTTTGGCTTGGGATGGGTGCCATCGGCGCGTTTGGGGTTCGGCGTATCGGTGCGTTTCAGCTTGAACGGTTTCACCTTTTCATAGCCGATATGCAGATCGAGCAGCGCCTGCCCCCATGCCACCCATTGCGCGAAATCGGGGTAGAAGGGGATGCGCGGAAATTCGCGTTTCAGATTGAGCGCATATTTTTCGCGATAGAGCGGATCGTGGAGCACGGCATAGCAATAGGCGAAGATCACGTCCTTCGAGATCGAGGTCGTGTCGCCATAATGGCTCTTAAACTGCTGCACCGCCCAATCGGTGACATTGTCCACCCGCTCGCCGGACTTTGTGAAGCGATAGCGAGGGAACAGTTTTGTCTTTTCTATAAGATCGAGTGACGGGACGAGCGGCGTGGCTATCAAGTGGAATGGCTTACTAGCTGGAGCACCTGTCAGCGCAATGATTGGTTCATTTTCGCCGACGGGTAGGTAACGATCAAGCGCACCTCGTTCATCAACAAACGTATTTGAATCGTAAATTGCTCGGGAGGTAAAGGGTCTATACAACGATTGCCGGATTGTGCCCCGGTCAACGGGCGTTCCAGATTTTGACCGTGCAAGCCAACCTTTCAAGTTGCGTGACCATTTGATTGCACCATCTACAATTCCTGACTTTGCGGCATTGTCAAATCCTGCACGCAGTTCAGCGGCTTTGGAATTTAGTAAGCTAGCGCTCCTATCGAAAACCCATTCGTCACGATTAGTTGATACACCGATGGCAAACAGTTTGAATATGGATCTTTCTTTGCTTGAGGAAACTGCAGCCTTCGTCGCGGAATCACCAATTGGCAGCATCTCATCCCATCCGCCGACGCTCTCAGTATTTAGCCAATCTTGCCTTGAATTGGGTTTCACCTCGGTCAATGGCAACGCTTGCAGGTTCGCTCCACCGATCCAACTTAGCTTATCCTCGGCCGTCTCATCTTCAGGCCGCCGGATATAACGGATCGTGCAACCTTGAAGGCCCTTCTTCCGCACCAGATAGCAAATCGCCACGCCGGTCTGGATGCCAAACACATTATGTTTGGTGCCCGATAGTTTCGGGTTAGCCCGTACGTCGCCACCCAAATCGATAACCCATATTTCATTGAAATCCTGCGCCACCATCTTGCGGAAACCGTCGAACGTCCGGCTTTCAATGAAGCTGCGGTTGGTGATGAAGGCCAGCACCCCGTCTTCGTTCAGCCGGTCAGTCGCCCAGCGGAAAAAGCGTGAATACATATCATATAGCTTGGTCTTTTGTGCCGTGCTTGCCTTGATATAGGTTTGCTTGATGCGTTCATCGACGCGCGCATAGGCGCGGTTCTTGTTGTTATCATTCTCGTTCTGTTGATTGGCATTATAGGGCGGGTTGCCGATGATGACGCTGATCTTGCGTTCGTTCTGCCGCTTTACCCGCGCCATATTTTCATCGGCGATACCGCCGAACATATCATGCTGGTGCCCCGCATAGATGCCCAAGGCAGCAACATTATCGAGCGTGTCGACAAAGCAGAGATTGGGATATTCGGCAAACTGGCCGGTGATGGCGTGATAGGTTGCCTCTATATTCAGGTTCGCCACATAGTAAGGTAGGATTGCAACCTCATTGGCGTGCAATTCCTCCTTATATTTGTGCCGCAGCTTTTCATGATTGCCCCGGAAATGTTCAAGCAGTTCGACAATGAAGGTGCCGGTTCCGGTGGCCGGGTCGAGTATCTCCACTCCCTTGTCGACCAAATTCTTGCCGAAATGTTTTTCGCACAACCAATCGGCGCTGCGTATCATGAAGCGGACGATTTCGCCGGGCGTATAGACCACGCCCAAGCGGTCAGCGGCGAGCGGATTATAGACCTTGTAGAAATTCTCATACAGCGCCTTCAGAAAACCCTGCTTTTCCGAATGGCTTTCGATCAGCGATGCAGTGGCATCGATTCCCGCATAATAAGGCGCCAGAGCCTTTAGCAGGCGGGTCTTTTCGCCATAGCCGAACAGTTTGCCTTCAAGCGCATAAAGCTCTTTCGCGACATTATTCTGCTGATGGAATTCGGGGTTATCGAACACCTTGGCGAAAATATCTTCGGTCAGGATATGCTGGATCAGCATTTCCTGCACATCCTCTTCGCTGACCGCCGGATTGATCGCGTCGCGGGCGTGATCGAGGAATGCCTTTTCGGCGCGGGCGAAATCGGATGATGCGGCGCGCTTTTCGGCAATCATTTCACGCAGGGCATTCAGTACATCTGGCAAGTCTTTGCCAAATTGCGCCACGGCCTTTTTGAAATCTGCAATTTCGGCGCGTTCGTGCGCGAAGAAACGGCTCATCAGCCTGAAAAGGGCATCGGTATCGTCCATGGCGGCACGATCGATTTCGTGTCCGTCCTGCCAAAGGACGGCGGTTACGTCATCGGTGAAGACGATATTTTCCTTGGGATAGCCCTTGCGAAATTTGGCCTCGATCTCTTTATTCAGATCGTCGCTTTCGTCCTTTGCCTCCCAATGGCCAAAAGGGACGCGCAAGCTGTGTAGAAGCACGCCATCGACATAGATGCGATTGTCCTTGGGCGTCACAATATCATGTTCGGGCGCAAAGATCAGATCCTGACTTTTGCCCCACCGTTTGAGTAAATCCTTGAAGGCTTCGCGCAATACGCTTTCACGGCGACTGCCGGATATTTGGCGGAGCCTATCCAGTTCGGCACGATATTCATTGATAAGCTGACGGCTCAAAGAAAATCCCCTTTGCTCCGTTCTACCCGCTCCCCCGCCCCAATCAATCCCCCTCCATTGCACGGGCAGTTTTTGCCTGGGGTTATTTGTCCTCCCCATCGACTTGCGATGGGGAGGTGGCAGGCGGCGCGAGAGCGGCGACTGATGGAGGGACCTTCGACGTTGCAGTCCCCTCCACCACGCCTTCGGCGCGGTCCCCCTCCCCATCGCAAGTCGATGGGGAGGAGAGAGAGGGATGAAATCGCTCCCCTCCCCCCTTGAAACCCGACCCTTGCTGGTGCAAAGCGCGGTCCATCCTTTCTCCCCTTTTCAACTGGGCAAATGATGAGCGATCTTTCGGGCAAATTGGTGACGGTTTTCGGCGGCGGCGGTTTTGTCGGGCGTTATGTGGTGCAGGCACTTTGCGCGGCGGGTGCCCGTGTGCGCGTCGCGGTGCGCGATACGCGCGGTGCGGTGATCGTGAAGCCGTTGGGCAATCTCGGCCAGGTTTCGCTCTGCGCCGCTGACATTACCAAGCCCGCGACCGTTGCCAACGCTCTGGTCGGCGCAGACATGGCGGTGAATCTTGTCGGCAGCTTTGACAATCTGGATGCGATCCAGCGCGTGGGTGCGGCGAATGTCGCTCAAGCGGCGGCCAAGGCTGGCGTTACCGCCTTCGTCCATATGTCGGCGATCGGCGCAGACGCGAGTAGCGAAGCTGAATATGGGCGCAGCAAGGCGGGTGGCGAAGCGGCGGTGCGCGCGGCTTTCTCCAGCGCCAGCATCCTGCGCCCCTCAATCATCTTTGGCCGTGAGGACCAGTTCATCAACCGCTTCGCCGGATTGATCCGGATGCTGCCCATTGTGCCGGTGATTGGTGCCGATACGAAATTTCAGCCGGTGTTTGTAGGGGATGTCGCGCGCGCCGTGGTCGCTGCGTTGCAGGGCCCGGGCGGGCAGACGCTCGAACTTGGCGGGCCGCAGATTTTCTCGATGCTGCAACTGAACGAATGGATCGCCAAGGCGACCGGACACAAGAAGCTGTTTGTGCCTGTGCCCGATGCAGCCGCCAAGCTGCTCACCTTCATCCCCGGCGGGCCGATTTCGGGCGATCAGCTCAAGATGCTGGCGCAGGATAATGTTGTGTCGGGCGCGAACGGGTTGGAAGCGCTAGGCATTACCGCCACGCCGCTTGATGCCGTGGCGCATGACTGGCTGACGCTCTATCGCAAGCATGGCCGCTTTGGTGATGCGGCGGCGGCATGATCGCTGCGCGATTGCTGGCAATAATCTTGCTCTGCGTTTCCAGCCTATCGCTGGCTGCTTGCCGCAGCCACAGTTCGAGTGACTTCAAATCACCAGACGGCACGAAAACAATGCGATTAGAAATTGCAGATCCCGGGGCTGCAGGCACGGCTCGAGCACGAGTATATTTGGTCCAAGATGCCGGGAATGAAAGTGAAGAAGAGCATCTGGTGTTCTTCGGCGATGGCTGGCCCTTTGACGTTCGCTGGATCGACGAAAACGAAGCGATCATTTCAGCTTGTGACGCTCGAAAATACGAACATATAAGAATTGTATACGGTGCAAATGGGTCTGCAGACACAAGAATCCGACTCGTTTTCGAACCTACCGTTATCGATCAGACCTACTACTGCGGTTGATTAGCCGAGACTTGGGGGAAAATTTGCAGATGAGTGAATTCTGGACCGCCGTGATCCTCGGCATTGTTGAAGGCATCACCGAATTCCTCCCCGTATCCTCTACCGGGCATTTGATCCTCGCGACCGAGCTGATGGGCTATGATGCCAAGCGTTGGGCGCTGTTCAACATCGCCATCCAGCCTGGCGCGATCCTGGCGATTGTAGTGCTCTACTGGCGGACCTTCTGGGAGGTGTTTACCGGGTTGTTCAAATGGGACGCAAAGGCCGTGGCCTTTACCCGCAACCTGTTGCTGGCCTTCATCCCGGCCGTGGTGCTGGGGCTGGCCTTTGGCGACGCGATCGAACTGATGCTCGAAAATGCGGCGATTGTCGCATGGGCGCTGATCATTGGCGGCTTTGCGATATTGGTGGTGGAACGCTACGCCAAACCGCAAGAAATGGGCGGGGTGGCCGAAATCAGTTGGCAACGCTCAGCTATGGTCGGCGTGGTTCAGTGCCTTGCGATGATCCCCGGGGTCAGCCGCTCCGGCGCGACGATATTGGGGGCTATGGCGATGGGGGTCGACCGAAAGACCGCCGCCGAATTCAGCTTTTTCCTCGCCCTCCCAACTCTCACTGGCGCCACTGCGTTGCAGCTCTACAAGCACCGCAGCGAAGTGAGCGCGGACGATATGGGGTTGCTGGCAGTAGGCTTTGTCGTCTCCTTCTTTGTCGCCTGGGCGGTGGTGAAGGCCTTTCTCGCGGTGGTGACCCGTTACGGGTTCGGGCCCTTTGCCTGGTATCGAATCATAGCGGGGGTCGCGGCTTTGATATGGCTAGGAGCGATATAAGTCCGTAACGGCCCTTTTAAATTGAAATAAAGTTGCAGACGGAACTAACTTGGTTTCAAATGCGCTATAATAGGTCAGTATATTTACCCTATATGGCCGAATAGACCTTGAACATAGGTCAGGTGTCTCGCTATGGCCGCGGCATGGCACAAGAACGCATGCTCAAATTCGTTGGCACAGGCCAATCCTTCCCTGAAAAGCGGGAGGCCGTATTGCGTGCCGAAGACTTTCAGGAAATCGCCAACCGCTAAGCGCCTGAAACGGCGACAGAGCAGGCTTCCCGCTGTTCGCAATGCGGCGTGCCTTACTGCTCGGTGCATTGCCCGCTAGGCAACCACATCCCCGACTGGCTGCGCCTCACCGCAGAGGGTCGGTTGCGCGAAGCCTATGAACTGTCGAACCTGACGAGCACCATGCCCGAAATCTGTGGCCGCATCTGCCCACAGGACCGCCTCTGCGAAGGCAATTGCGTCATCGAATTTTCAGGCCATGGCGCGGTCACGATTGGCAGTGTTGAGAAATATATCACCGACACCGCTTGGGCCGAAGGCTGGGTCGAACCAATTCAGGTTAGCCCGGCGCGCGGCCAATCAGTCGGCATCATCGGTGCCGGCCCCGGCGGGCTGACGGCGGCAGAATATCTGCGCGTCGCGGGCTATGACGTCCACATCTACGACAGGCATGACCGTGCAGGCGGCCTCCTCACCTATGGCATCCCTGGCTTCAAGCTGGAAAAGGATGTGGTGATGCGCCGCGTCGAGCGATTGAAGGAAGCAGGCATCGTCTTCCACACCAATTTCGAAGTGGGCCGCGATGTCAGCCTCGACGATTTGCGCGCAAAGCATGACAGCGTGCTAATCGCCACCGGCGTCTACAAAGCACGCGACATCAAGACACCAGGCGTAGGCCTGTTGGGCATCCATGCGGCGCTCGACTATCTCACCGCTTCGAACCGCAAGGGCTTTGGCGATGCCGTTCCTGCCTTCGACGAAGGCACGCTGAACGCCGAGGGCAAGAATGTCGTCGTGATCGGCGGCGGCGATACCGCGATGGACTGCGTCCGCACCGCCATCCGCCAGGGCGCAAAGTCAGTGAAGTGCCTTTATCGCCGCGACCGCGACAATATGCCGGGGTCGCAGCGCGAAGTCGCAAATGCCGAGGAAGAAGGCGTCGAATTTGTCTGGCTCTCCGCACCCAAGGCGTTCGACGGCACAGATAGCGTCGAAAAGGTGCATGTCAGCAAGATGCGCCTCGGCGCTCCCGACGCCAGTGGCCGCCGCGCCCCCGAGCAGGACCCGGAAGGCGATTTCACACTCGATACCGATATGGTGATCACGGCGCTGGGTTTTGAACCTGAAGACCTACCAAACCTGTTCGGCTCACCCGACCTCAATATCACCCGCTGGGGCACCATTCGCGCCAACCATGTCACCGGCATGACCAACCTGCCCGGCGTCTTCGCGGTAGGCGATATCGTCCGCGGCGCGAGCCTCGTCGTCGTC
>NZ_CALMSV010000069.1 GCF_937872355.1 uncultured Sphingorhabdus sp.
CGCAATTCGGGTCGCTCAATCTCGCCCAAGCCGTGATTCTATGTGCGTATGAATGGTCCAAGCACCAGACGCTGGAAAGCCCGCCCAAGGTTGATTTGGATCCTCCTGCCCCGCAGGCGGAGCTCGACGGGATGATCCTGCAGCTGTTTGATATGCTCGAACAGCGCGACTATTTCTTCCCGCCCGAACGCACGAGCGTGACGCAACAAACCTTGCGTAATCTACTGACCAAGCCAGGCTGGAACAGTCTCGAAATCCGTACTTTGCGCGGGGTGCTTAGCGCCTTCAAGGATCGCAAGCGCTGAGACTGCAACGATTAAACGCGTAACGCGTCCCAGCGGCCATATTCATAGGCAATCGAGCCTTCGACCAGCGTTTCCCACATGTCAGCGATGACATCCTGCGGGATACGCAGATCGAGTGCAGCCTTGCGTGCATTGGAGATAACTTGTGCTTTGCGCACCTCGTCGCGCACCGTCTCGCGATCCTGCTTGATGCGCGCGGCGGCGTCCATATAACCAAAGCGGCGGGCAAGAAGCTCAACCAGCTGCGCATCGACGTCGTCGACACCGGCGCGAACTTCGGCCATATCGGCGCAGTCCGCCGGGTCTTTTATACCTTGGGGAGAAGTTTCTATTGTCATGGCCCGCGCCATTAGGGTTCGGCGCGCTTTCTGTCGAGCCGATACTTGACTTTATCCACACTCCCCGCCATAGGCGCGCCTTCGCAATTGGCCCCACACCCCGGTGAAGTGGCGGCCGCACCAGGTACATTGGCTTGGTGGTGCGACCCGGGACTGAAAATAGAAGCAAGTTGAAAGGACTTTGACTCATGTCGAAGCGTCAGAATTCGAAGTATAAAATTGATCGTCGTCTTGGTGAAAATATCTGGGGTCGTCCCAAATCGCCAGTCAACCGTCGCGAATATGGCCCCGGCCAGCACGGTCAGCGCCGCAAGGGCAAAATCTCCGACTATGGTCTCCAGCTCCGCGCCAAGCAGAAGCTTAAGGGCTATTATGGCGACATCACCGAAAAGCAGTTCAAGCGCGCTTATCAGGAAGCGAACCGCATGAAGGGCGATACCTCGCAGAATCTCATCGGTCTGCTTGAACGTCGTCTGGACATGATTGTGTATCGCGCCAAGTTCGCACCGACTATCTTCGCGGCTCGTCAGATCGTCAGCCACGGCCACATTCGCGTCAACGGCGTGAAGTGCAACATTGCCAGCCGTCAGGTCGACGTCGGCAGCGTTATCAGCCTGGGCAACAAGGCCAAGGAAATGGCGCTGGTTATCGAAGCACAGGGCCTCGCTGAACGCGATATTCCGGAATATGTCAGCCCCGATGGCAATGACAAGGTAACCTTCACCCGCGTTCCGACGCTCGACGAAGTACCCTATCCGGTGAAGATGGAACCCAATCTGGTCGTCGAATTCTATTCGCGTTAATCAGCGGTCCATCGCAAATGTTCGAAAGAGCGGCTTCGGCCGCTCTTTTTTTTGTCCGCCAGCGACAGCCGTTCGTCGAAATCCCCTTCAAACTAGTTGCAATATTACAACATTTTTTGGGTGTTATCTTACTTTTCAACGCAACATTCATTGGCCAGCAAGAATTGGCTTCCTACATAGGGGTCAGCCACTGACGTGGTTTATCTCCCTAAAATCAAGGATATAAAAATGAAAAAACTCCTCATTCTCGCTTCGGCTGCTGCTGCCGTTATCGCAACCCCTGCCATGGCTGCAGGCGAAGGTCGCGTCGAAGGCCGTGGCGCAATCGGTTGGGGCGGTGGCTCCGAAGATTTCTTCGCTGGCGTCGCTGCCGGTTATGATATCGATCTCGGTGAAACCGCATTTGTCGGCCCTGAAGTGTCCTATGACACCAATTTCGACGGTGCCGATCTGGTCAATCTGGGCGGACGCCTTGGCGCCAAGGTTGGCGAAAAGGGCAAGCTGTACATCGCTGCCGGTTATGAAGTGAACGACATTGAAGAAATCAATGCGGGTGTCGGCTATCAGCACAGCTTCAACGACAAGGTGTTCGGCAAGGTCGAATATCGCCGTTACTTCCTGAACGGCACCGATCTGAACGCCGCCGGCGTTGGCATTGGCGTGAAGTTCTAAGCTTTAAGCCAACAAAATCAGAGGGGCGGCTCCAGTTATGGGGCCGCCTTTTTTGTTTGAGCCCACACACCGCCTCTGGCAGAAGCGGCGCAATTCGTTTTCTGGAGAATGATATGCGCCTTTTGACGCTCGCCCTGGTTTCCGCGCTTGCCCTTTCGGGGTGCAAAAAAATTGATGATGCCGGTTCGGGCAAATTGCCCGACGTCGAGGTCCCCGATTTGTCGGAAGCGACAATGAAGGACATCACCCGCACGCTTTCATCCGATGCCTTCGAAGGTCGTGCGCCGGGCACAGCGGGTGAGGAAAAGACCGTCGCGCTGATGATCGAAAAGTTCAAAGCCGCTGGTCTCGAACCGGGCAACCCGTCGAGCAGTAAAGATGGCGGATGGACACAAGACGTGCCGCTGGTCGAAATCGCAGCCAAGAATTTCTCACCACTCACAGTCACCGGTAAAGACGGCAAGGCGATGAGTTTTGCCTATGGCACCGAATATGTAGCCGGGACCTATCAGGAACAGCCGAAAATCGACATCAAGGATAGCGATGTTGTCTTCGTCGGTTACGGCATCAACGCCCCTGAAAAGGGCTGGAACGACTATGCCGGAGTCGATGTAAAGGGCAAGACCGTCCTCATCCTTGTCAACGATCCAGACTTTGAGACATCAAGCTTGGAAGGGCCGTTCGGCGGCAAAGCGATGACCTATTATGGCCGCTGGACTTACAAGTTCGAAGAAGCCGCGCGCCAAGGCGCCGCCGCGGCGCTAATCGTGCACGATACCGAGCCCGCCGCCTATGGCTGGAATGTCGTCAATTCAAGCTGGACCGGCCCGCAATTCCTCGCCCAATCCAAAAATGCTGGCTCTGACCAGACCAAGGCCAATGGCTGGGTACAAAAGGATGTAGCAGCAAAGATCATGGCCGCTGGCGGGCAGGATTTGACCAAGGCGATGGCCGCCGCAAAGACCAAGGGTTTCAAGGCTGTCCCGCTCGGACTGAAAGCTGGGGTTAGCTTTGAAAATGCAATCTCGAAGAAAAACAGCCGCAATATTGTTGGCGTATTGAAGGGCGCCAAGCGTCCTGACGAATATGTGCTCTACACCGCGCATTGGGATCATCTTGGACGTTGCACACCCGTTGACGGCGACGAAATCTGCAATGGCGCGGTAGATAACGCCACTGGCACTGCAGCTCTTGTCGCGCTTGCAGAAGCGCACAAGAAAGCCGGTGCGCCAGACCGCAGCATCGTTTTCCTGGCGGTGACTGCCGAAGAGTCCGGCCTGCTCGGTTCCAAATATTATGCCGAGAACCCGATCTACCCGCTGGCGAAGACCGTCGGCGGTGTCAACATGGACGCTTTTTCGATGTCGGGTCCTGCCAAGAACCTGACCGTTATCGGCATGGGCAAGTCGGAACTGGACACTTATCTGAACGCCGCCGCGAAAATCGAAGGCCGCACGCCTGATCGCGAGCCTACTCCTGAAAAGGGTTTCTATTATCGTTCGGACCATTTCAGCTTCGCCAAGCTGGGCGTGCCAATGGTCTATTTCGAGGGCGGAGACGATCTGGTCAATGGCGGCAAGGAAGCCGCCGAAAAGGCAGCGAAGGACTATGAAGAGAATCGCTATCACGCGCCCGGTGACGAATTTGACGATAGCTGGGATTGGTCAGGTGTGATGGCCGACCTGCGTCTTTATTACCGCGTCGGACGGATGCTTGCGATGACCAGCGCATGGCCCAATTGGGTCGAAGGTGACGAGTTCCGTGCAATCCGCGACAAAAGCCGGGAAGCAAAATGAACCAACCAGCTATATCCTTTGATATGCAAGGAAAACGTAGCGTCAACTAGTGTCTATCTGCTTGTAAAACACAGCCATCTGAACTAACCTCGCAAGATGCCGTAAAAGCAGGCCTTGCGTGGTCTAGAGCTTGGCGCGGCATGATCTGCTTCGGGGGAGGCAATCATGACAACACAGGCACAAACTGAATCTGCGCTACGACCTGTCACAAAGGCAGCGCGTATCGACTCGCTCGATATATTGCGCGGCGTGGCCGTTCTCGGCATCCTGTTGATGAACATCACCGGATTTGGCTTGCTGCCACACGCCTATGGCAATCCGTTGGCCGATGGCGGGGGCACGGGCATCAATCTGGCCACGTATCAAACGACGACCATCCTGTTCGAGGGCACAATGCGCGGCATATTCTCGCTGCTGTTTGGTGCAAGCATTGTGTTGCTAACCGAACGGATGGAGCAAAGCGGCGCCGGTCTGGATACCGCAGAAATCTATTTCCGACGAATGTTCTGGATGCTGGTCTTTGGCTTCATCCACTGGTCGCTGCTGCTTTGGTATGGAGAAATTCTCTTTGCCTATGCGATGTGCGGCTTCGTGCTTTTTGCCTTCCGCAAGATTGCGGCAAAGTGGCAACTTGCTCTGGCTGCCCTTCTCTTGCTTGGCGCTGCCGGTTTCCAAGCGCAGAGCTATCAGGAGGCTGCCACGATGCAAGCCTCAGCTAACGACGCCCTGGCCGCTAAAGATGCTGGCCAAAAGTTGAGCAAGGAACAGGCAAGCGCGATTGAGGATTGGAATGGCTTGCGCGAACATTTCTATCCGACCGAGGAAGCCGCAAAGGCGGTGCGCAAAATCCACAATGTCGGATATTGGCAGGCAGTTACCGGCCAGTTCGACAGCAGCTATCAATTCCAATGGACCGAGGCCCCCTTCTGGCTGATCTTTGACATGTCTTCCTTCATGCTGATCGGCATGGGATTGTTGAAACTGGGCGTCCTATCCGCAAGCCGCAGCCGTCGTTTTTACCTGACTTTGATGGTGGCAGGCTATGGCATCGGTGTTCCACTGGGGCTTTACGAGTTAAATCTGATCTTAGCCTCCGGTTTTGAGGTTATGGGATTCAAATCGGCAGATATCACATATCAATTCAGTCGGCTCGCCATGGTCTGCGGCCATCTGGGCTTGATATTGTTATTCATCAAAAGTGGGCTACTCGGGTTCCTGCAACGTGCCTTGGCAGCTACAGGGCAAATGGCACTCAGCAATTATCTGGCACAGACTCTGATCTGTGTGACTTTATTCTACGGCTTTGGTTTCGCGCTGTTCGGTAAGCTGGAACGGCATGAACTATACATCATTGTTGCTGCCATCTGGGTCGCCGAGCTGATCTGGAGCCCGATTTGGCTCCGTCATTTCCGTTTCGGGCCATTTGAGTGGCTTTGGCGTTCGCTGACCTATTGGCAGCGCCAGCCAATGAAAGTCGGCTAGCAACTGCCCCCTTGTTGCGAACGGTTTAATCGCGCATATCCGCGTTTCAGGCAGCTTCATGCCAAACAAGCCGGATTATATTGCATGACTTTTCGAATGCCTGCCGAATGGGCGCCACATGAACGCGTCTGGATCGGCTTTCCGTCCGATCCCGCCGCCTGGGGTGAACCGCTGGCCGAAGCACAACGCCAGATTGCCGCCTTTGCCAATGCTGTTCACGACGGCGGCAAAGGCGAGACGGTGCACCTGATCGCCAAAGGAGTGGACGCGACCGCGCGGGCTCGCGAACTTTGCGATGCAGACGTGATTGTCGAAGACCGGCTGATCGGCGATGTTTGGTTGCGCGACACCGGCTGCATCATCACAGGAAGCGGCGCTGGCCGCGTCGCGCGCAACTTCGGTTTTAACGGTTGGGGTAATCGCTTCGACTATGACGGTGACCAGACTATCGGGCGTGAGCTGGCGGAAGCGGCTGGCTTTTCGGTGACCGATTGTGATTGGGTGCTTGAAGGCGGATCAATCGACGTCGACGGCGAAGGATTGGCCGTGACCACGGTCGATTGCCTGCTCAATCCCAACCGTAATCCGACCCTTGACCGAGCAGCCATCGAAGCGCGGCTGGCCCGCGATCTTGGTATCGATGGTCTGCTTTGGTTGGGCGACGGCCTCGCAAACGACCATACCGACGGCCATGTTGATAATTTGGCGCGCTTTGTGGCCCCCAATCATCTTGTGCTGCCCGAAGCGCGCGATGCCGATGACCCCAATGCTGCAGTTTACGCCGATGCCCGCCGCCGCTCCGAAGCCTTTGGGTGCAAAGTCACTCCCCTACCCTCAGTTGGCCGTTTCGAGCAGGATGGCGAAGCAGTGCCAGCGAGCTATATGAACTTCTATATCGGCAACAGCGCAGTTGTGGTCCCTGTATATGGTAGCCGTTATGACGAAGTTGCTCTGGCCGAATTGGAGCCGCTGTTCCCTGATCGAAAGCTTGTCGGCCTTCGTGCAGACGCAGTGCTGACCGGCGGAGGCAGCTTCCATTGCTCCAGCCAGCAAGTGCCGGTTTGACTGTATTCCCTTGCGGCGCGAGTTGACGCATAATTAGCGCATTAAATTCAGAAGAGAGGGCCTCCCCCATGAAAATGAAGCTATTCCTTGCTTTGGCAGCAACCGCACTTTCGGCGCCCGCATTTGCCGATAATCACGGCCACAAACATGATGCATCGCATTCGGCGATGCACAAGGCGCATACAGAGAAGATGGCCAAAATTCTCGCCGACCCCTCGCGCGCAGAAGACAGCAAGCGCGACAAATATCGTCATCCCGCAGAGACCTTTGAATTTTTCCGCATCCATCCCGATCACAAGGTCGGCGAATATGCGCCGGGCGGCGAGTGGATTTCGCGCATTCTCGGCCGCTATATGGATCCGGGTAAGTTCAACGGCCTCTATTTTAGCACCACCGTTTTTGCCGATGAAAAGACTCGTGAAGGCGTAAAGGCGGGGGCAGCGAAATTCCCCGACGATGTCGCAAAGGTAACCGGTCGTCCGGCAACCGACTACGCAGCCTTCACGCTTGATGCGATTCCAGAAGGCGCGAAAGGCACCTTTGACCGGATCATAGTCATGCGCATGATGCACAATCTGCAGCGCTGGAACATGGCCGATCAGGAAATCAAGCGGATGCGCGACCTGCTCAAGGATGACGGCCTGCTCGGCATCGAGCAGCACCGCGCCAAGGCCGATGCACCCTATAGCTATGCCGACGGCAATAAAGGCTATCTACGCGAAGCTGATGTCATCAAGTTCATGGAAGTGAACGGCTTTGAACTGGTCGCGAAGAGCGAAATCAACGCAAACCCTAAAGACAGCGCAAACTGGCCCGACGGCGTATGGACATTGCCGCCTGCGCTGCGTCTCAAAGATGTCGACAAGGCCCAATATGAAGCGATCGGCGAAAGCGACCGCATGACCTTGCTCTTTAAGAAGCGGATGTAATTGCGAATGTCCACGCGCACTATCACCGTCGCCGCGCTCCAACTGCCTCTGCAGGGCAGTGAAAGCGAGAATATCGAAGCCGTTTCTGGATTGGTCGAGAAGGCTGCCAGTGATGGTGCGCAAATCATATTGCCGCCCGAACTCTTCTCCGGCCCCTATTTCTGCAAAACTCAGGAAGAGGCGCATTTTGCCCTTGCAAGACCGACGCTTGAACACCCCTCGGTGCAAGCGATGGCGAAACTGGCCAAAAAGCTTAAAGTTGCCATCCCCACCAGTTTCTTCGAACGCGACGGTTCACATTTTTATAATACGATGGCGATGATTGATGCCGACGGTGAAATCCTAGGCACCTATCGCAAGAGCCACATCCCCGATGGCCCCGGCTATCAGGAGAAATATTATTTCCGGCCCGGCAATACCGGCTTCAAGGTGTGGGATGTCTTCGGCACCCGCATCGGCATCGGCATATGCTGGGACCAATGGTATCCCGAATGCGCGCGGGCCATGGCCCTTATGGGGGCGGAGTTGCTGTTCTATCCAACCGCGATTGGGGCGGAACCGCAGGATGCGACGTTGGACACCCGTCATATGTGGCGACGTGCAATGGTCGGCCATGCGGTCTCAAACTGTATGCCCGTGGTCGCCGCCAACCGCGTTGGCGCTGAATCCGACCATGGAGGTACAGCGCAAAAATTTTATGGCACCAGCTTCATCGCCAATGAATGGGGTGATGTTGTTTGCGATCTGGACGATCGCGAAACGGGCATACTTCTGGCGAGCTTCGATCTCAATCAGGCTCGCCTTCACCGCGCCAGCATGGGCTTTTTCCGCGACCGCAGGCCTCAACTCTATGGCCGCCTGATCGAAGACAGCTAGGCGGCTATAACTTCTGTTACATTATTGCCACAGGCGCCGCAAAATCGTCGGCAAGGTCGATTCCATACAATATCCAGAAAGGTTCTACGCGTTAACGGGGCGTCGTGATTTCGCGACGCCTTTTGTCCGGCCTCACATTCATGGGTCGCACCAACATGTTTCCGAGAAATTGGAACCAATTGAAGGAACTTGCCATGAAGAAATTTTCGCTCATCTCAGCTTCTGCTGCAGCCATGATCGCCAGCCCCGCCTTTGCGCAGGATTCCAACTGGACTGGCCCTTATGTCGGCGTCCAGGCTGGATATGGCACCGGATCATCCGACACCGATGTTGCCCTCAGCGACACATGGACGTCTGAATCGCAGGGGCTGCGCGATTATGTGACGTCGACTTTCGCGGACAGCCGCAAACCGGAAGGTTTCAACTTCGGCGGCCAGTTGGGCTATAATTACCAAACCGCTGGAAACTTCGTCCTTGGCGCCGAGGCTGACTTCACCATCCTGAATGCCGATGACAGCCGGTCGACCGGATTGGTTCCGACAACCCCATTCCCGTCGCTCAGCTATAATTTCGGCAATGGCGTTGACGCGAAACATATGTTCTCGCTGCGCGCTCGCGCCGGCGTGGCCATGGACAAGACCCTGATCTACGCATCCGGCGGCTGGGCGTGGACCAAAGCCGAATTCGCAGCAACAATGTCGTCCAACGGCGGATACGACAAGGCTGGTAGTACCAAGAAGACGCTGGACGGATTCATTATCGGCGGCGGCGTTGAACACAAATTCAGCGACACGGTCTCGGCTCGCCTCGACTATGCGTACACCGACCAAGGTGGCACCAGCTATGTCACCGGATATCTGCCGGGCAGCACCTTTGTGACACCCGCTTATACCGAAACCCTGCGGCAGGATCTGGATATGCACCTGATCCGCGTCGGGTTGAACTTCCACTTCTGATTTTCACGCTCCGGGACTGCTGGGGGAATAAGCAGCCCTGGATTGCGCTTCCCCGCCCGGCGCATCGGCGCTAGGCGGGGATATGGCCGGGAATACCAATCATCTCTATTTGATCGCGCTGGGTTCAAACCAGCGTCACGAACTCGCAGGCAGTCCGCGAAATATGCTCGAGCAGGCTATTGAAGCCCTCGAAATGCCGGATATTGATGTTTTTGCGCAATCTTCAATCATCGAAAGCGCAGCGATAGGCGCCTCCAGGCGCCGTTACGCCAATGCGGTTGCATTGATCTCCAGCCACCTTGATCCGCCAGCATTGTTGCGCCGCCTACATTCGGTCGAAACCCATTTCGGCCGTCGGCGCATTGGTCAACGCTGGCGTGCGCGTACGCTCGACCTCGATATCCTCTTATGGTCTGGCGGGATCTGGTCTGGCGAACACCCTGTGCTTGCCATTCCGCACGTTTCAATGCGCGAACGGAACTTCGTGCTCGGCCCGGCGACGGAAATTGCGCCTGATTGGCGCGACCCGGTATCCGGCCTGACCATTCGCCAACTTTTTCATCGCTTAAACCGCCCCAAGCCGCTTGACCGTTTGCAAAGCCCGCATTAGGGGGAGCGCTCCTGAGTGCGCCGGATTTTCCGCGCCGCGATGGGCCCTTAGCTCAGTCGGTAGAGCAACTGACTTTTAATCAGTAGGTCGCTGGTTCGAATCCAGCAGGGCTCACCACCATTCCGCATCTAGATTTGAAACCCGGCAACGCGTTTATTTGCGCACTCGCGGGAGCAAAAAACTTGCGCCTGAAGACTCAATTTAATTGCGCGATTAAATTTCTCGGTTATTCTGCTGTCATTCGATAAATGACAGAAATCGGGAGAAGGACGTGAAGATCGACAGCAATATCGCCGCGGTCGTTACCGGCGGTGCATCGGGCCTTGGTCGGGCCAGTGCGGAAGCATTGGCCGCTGCGGGCGCAAAGGTGGCAATTTTCGATATCAACGAAGCGCAAGGCGAGGAAATCGCGGCCAAGATCGGCGGCGTTTTCTGCAAGGTCGATATCACCAGCGAAGAGAGCGTTGTTGACGGTTTTGAAAAGGCGCGCGCTGCGCACGGGCAGGAACGCATCCTCGTTCACTGCGCAATGACATCGAAGCGCGGCAAGACTTTGTCGTTCGACAAGACCACCGGCAAATATAAGCGCACTCCGACCGAAGATTATGCATTTGGCGTAGAGGGCATCCTTGTCGCCTCCTATCGTCTCGCCTCCTTGTCGGCACTCGGCATGAGCGAGTTGGAACCGATGGAAGACGGCGAACGCGGCTGCATCACCTTGACCGCATCGGTGGCGGCACAGGATGCGCAAATCGGTCAGGTAATCTACGGATCGGCCAAGGCTGGCGTGAACGGACTTGTCCTGCCGCTGGCACGCGACCTCATGGATCTCGGCATTCGCTGCAACTCTATCATGCCTGGCATTTTCGCAACGCCGCTGATGCTCGGTGCGCCGCAAAATGTGCTCGATAGCCTCGCCGCATCGGTGCCATTCCCCAAGCGCCTCGGCAAGCCTGAAGAATTTGGCAGCTTGGTACTCGAACTCAACCGCAACACTTATTTCAACGGCCAATGCCTCCGCCTCGACGGCGCGATCCGCATGGCACCCCGCTAATTCAACTGAAAGGATAATCCCATGGCAGAAGCCTATATCATCGACGCCGTCCGCACCCCCCGCGGGGTTGGCAAGCCCGGCAAGGGCGCGCTTTCGCATCTTCACCCGCAGCATCTGGCCGCAACCGTGCTCAAGGCGATCAAGGATCGCAACAATCTCGACACCTCGACTGTCGACGACATCATCTGGTCAACCTCGAGCCAGAATGGCAAGCAGGGTGGCGACATGGGCCGTATGGCAGCCCTCGCCGCCGGCTATGATATCTCGGCATCGGGCACCACGCTCGACCGTTTCTGCGGTGGCGGTATCACTTCGGTGAACCTCGCGGCAGCCACCGTCATGTCGGGTATGGAAGACTGCGTGATCGCAGGCGGCACCGAAATGATGAGCTTCACGGCTGCCTATGGCGCAGAGCTTGCAAATGCGGGCATTAAACCGCTGGGCATGGGTTCGGGTAACGCCGCGCTCGATGCGATCCACCCGCAAAGCCACCAAGGCATTTGCGGCGACGCCATCGCCAGCATGGAGGGCATCACCCGCGAAGAACTCGATGCGCTTGCGCTTTCGAGCCAGGAAAAAGCAGCCCGCGCCATCCGCGAAGGCCGTTTCGACCGTTCGGTCGTCACTGTGTACAATGAAGACGGCACGGTCGCGCTGGACCATGAAGAATTCCCCCGCCCGGAAACCACAGCAGAGGGCCTTGCGGCGCTGAAGCCCAGCTTTGCAGGAATGGCTGATTTCGATCTGGGAGGCGGCAACACCTTCCGTAAGCAGATCAACCGCCGCTATCCGGAATTGCAAATTGAGCATTTCCACCATGCTGGTAACAGCTCGGGCGTGGTCGATGGTGCCGCTGCGCTCCTGATCACTTCAAAGGAATATGCGGACAAAAACGGCCTGAAGCCGCGCGGCCGCATCGTCGCTTATGCCAATATCGGCGACTGCCCGACGCTGATGCTCAACGCACCGGTTCCAGCGGCGAAGAAGGTTCTCGAAAAGGCTGGCCTCAAAGTCGAAGATATCGACGTTTGGGAAATCAACGAAGCCTTTGCTGTCGTCGCTGAAAAGTTCATCCGTGACCTGCACCTTGATCGCGATAAGGTGAACATCAATGGCGGTGCCTGCGCCCTCGGCCATCCGATCGGCGCCACCGGTTCGATCCTGATCGGAACCGCATTGGACGAACTAGAACGTTCGGGCGGCCGTTATGGCCTGATCACGATGTGCGCTGCTGGCGGCATGGCACCGGCGGTGATCATCGAACGGATCTAAGATAGAAACGGGCGGCCATCAACTGGCCGCCCTTTTTACAGCGTCTTGATAATCGCCGAGAAATCGAGACCGCCCTGCCCGGCCTTGTCGAAGGCGTCGTAGAGCGCGGCGGCCTTTTCACCCATCGGCACGTCGGCGTTCACCGAGGCAGCAGCCTCCATCGCCAGTTTCAAATCCTTCAGCATCAGCGCAGTGGCAAAGCCGCCTTGATAGTCGTTGTCTGCTGGTGATTGCGGGCCGACGCCGGGAACGGGGCAATAGCTGGTCATCGACCAATTTTGGCCCGAAGCCTTGGAGGAGATGTCGTAGAAAGTCTGCAGATCGAGGCCGAGTTTGTCGGCCAGCATGAACGCTTCACAGGTTGCGATCATAGATGCTCCGAGCAGCATGTTGTTGCAGATCTTCGCCGCCTGCCCTGCCCCCGATGCACCTGCATGGATAACCGCCTTACCCATTGCGGTAAGGATAGGCTCGGCGCGCCCAAAGGCGCTGTCGGTGCCGCCCACCATGAAGGTCAACGTACCGCCATTGGCCGCCGCAATGCCGCCAGATACCGGCGCATCGACCATTTCATAGCCAGCTGCGGTCGCATCCGCCGTCACCTTGCGCGCTGTGGCGACATCGATGGTCGAACAGTCGAGCAGGATGGCGCCCGCAGGTGCATGGCCGATGACATCGCCTTCATAGACGCTGTCGACAATTTTGCCATTGGGTAGCATCGAGACGACTGCCTCCACATCAGCCACTGCTTCACGCACGCTGGTGAAAGTCGCGCAGCCATTTTCCTTCGCGCGCGCGAGAGCATCTTCCGACAGATCGAACGCGTTTACGCTATGCCCTGCCTTCACAAGGTTCGCGGCCATCCCGCCGCCCATATTGCCAAGACCGATAAAAGCTATTTTCATTGGCGTAACAAATCCCTTCCGACGATCATCCGCATCACCTGATTGGTACCTTCCAAGATCGAGTGGACGCGCAGGTCGCGCCAGAAACGCTCGATCGGATAGTCGCGCAAATAGCCATAGCCGCCAAACAGTTGCAGCGACTTGTTGACGATCTCGCTGCCATTGTCGGTCGCGAGGCGCTTCGCCATGGCGGAGAAACGGCTCTTGTCAGGCGCGTTAGCGTTGACCTTGCATGCCGCCATGTAAAGCAGCGCGCGTGCGGCTTCGAGATCGGTCGCCATGTCGGCGAGCATGAACTGGGTGTTCTGAAAATCGGCAACTGGCTGGCCGAATTGCTGGCGTTCCTTGGTATATTTGACCGCTTCGTCGAGGCAGCGTTGCGCACCGCCGAGCGAGCAGGCACCGATGTTGAGCCGACCGCCATCAAGCCCCGCCATC
Organism: uncultured Sphingorhabdus sp.; assembly: GCF_937872355.1. Lineage (GTDB taxonomy): Bacteria > Pseudomonadota > Alphaproteobacteria > Sphingomonadales > Sphingomonadaceae > Sphingorhabdus_B. The sequence continues at coordinate 13,502 of NZ_CALMSV010000069.1, forward strand.
GCAAAGCGGAACCCATCACCCTCCGCACCGACGCGGTTGGCAACCGGAACACGGAAATCCTCGAAGATCACCTGCGCGGTCGGCGATGCGTTCCAGCCCAGTT
>NZ_CALMSV010000070.1 GCF_937872355.1 uncultured Sphingorhabdus sp.
CTCATAGCGCTGCATCTGTTGAGGCATGTTCGCGGGCATCTTTGCGGTTGGCATCTTGGCGAAGTCTATGATGAACGGCTGGCCTTTTGGAGCATTGGCGTGGCAACCCCAGAACATCAGGATCCGGCCCTTGGGTTTTTCCATCGTCTGTTTGGGATCATAATCGCGGTCGGGCTTTGACGTCCCCGGCGCATCGCCCAGCAGTGGAACCGATTTGCCCATCTTGGCTTGCGGCTGGAAGAAATGGTCACCCTTTTCCGGCTGGACTGGCGACGGCGTGGCTGAAGTCAGCCGCAGCTCGAGCATATAATTATCGCCGCCCCCACCAAGCAGGCTTCCGAGGCCGCCGCCCATCATGGCCCCCATGCCCATTCCCGACATAGTCTGTACGTCCATGGCATAAGTCGCCTTGGGACCAGTCGTTTTCTGGGCAGATCCGGGAACAACCGCAAGTGCGGTGGCAAGAGCGGCAATTGAAGCAAATCGGTACATGGTACGCACGGCGAAACTCCTTCCGTTCGACGCTATTGCGCCTGGAATCTGTGCGACCCGATTCTATGTGCTTAAGTTATATGCCCGCATTGATGCAGCGCAAGCGATTAGCAGTAATAGTGCCAGCAATTACCAGTTGTTACCTGCTGCAACAGCTTCCGCCTCCCCGGGACGATCGGTCCGGCCAAGTGCCTTGTTGCGGTGCGGAAAACGCCCGAAGCGTTCGATCATTGCCTGATGATCTTTCGCATATTTCAACAGGCCCTGATCGCCGAGTTGACTGACTAGGCGGACGGATTCGCGCTGGTCGTCGCGATTTTCGCTATGCTCAAAGGGCAGGTAAAGAAATAGACGCTCGTCCTTCGAAAGGCTGGTGTCGAACGCACCCGCTATGGCTGCCTTGGCAATTGCCAACGCGAGATGATCTGTGGCAAATGCTTCGGCGTGTCCGCGATACGCATTGCGCGGCGCTTGGTCGAACAGGATTACCGCCGCGAGTGCAGTGTGCGGGTCGGTTAGAAAACTCTCGGTCGGCAGTTCGCGCAAGGCATCGCGCCAAGCCGCAAAGCCTTTAGTCACGGCAACATCAAAAGCATCACCGCCCTTGAACCAGTCGGCAAATCCATGCTCGACAAACCAGAAGCGAAGAAGCTGTTCAGCCCAGTCTGGGGGCGGCGCAACAGTTTCCGCTTCGTCGTCTTCAATCATCCAGCCGTGCCGCCCACGGTCAGGGCACTGACCAAAGTTGTCGGCTGACCCACACCTGCAGGCACGCTCTGTCCGGCTTTGCCGCAGACGCCGATGCCTTCGTCGAGCGCCATATCGTTGCCGATACCAATAATTTTGGTGAGCGAAGTCGGTCCGTCGCCGATCAGGGTCGCGCCCTTGATCGGGTCACCGAGCTTGCCATTTTTGACACGATAGGCCTCGGTGCAGCTGAAAACGAACTTACCCGATACGATGTCAACCTGCCCACCGCCAAAGCTCTTGGCAAAAATGCCATCCTTCACGCGGCTTAGAAGTTCGGCTGGATCGTCATTGCCCCCACGCATAAAGGTGTTGGTCATACGCGGCATCGGGGCATGGGCATAGCTCTGGCGGCGGCCATTGCCGGTTGGCGCAACGCCCATCAGCCTGGCGTTCAGCCGATCCTGCATATAGCCCTTCAATATACCGTCTTCGATCAGGATGTTTTCCTGAGTCGGTGTGCCTTCATCATCGATTGAAAGCGAGCCACGACGGTCCGCCATGCTGCCGTCGTCGACCACGGTCACGCCGGGTGCGGCTACCCGCTGGCCAATCTTGCCCGAAAAGGCGCTGGTGCCCTTACGGTTGAAATCGCCTTCAAGGCCATGACCGACTGCCTCGTGCAGCAGCACGCCAGGCCAGCCGGGACCGAGCAGCACGGTCATTTCGCCCGCAGGCGCATCGACCGAGCGGAGGTTGGTCAGCGACTGTGCCAATGCTTCATCGATAGCATGGTTCCAGGCGGCTTCGTCGAACAGGTCATCATATAGCTTACGCCCGCCAAAGCCGTAGGTGCCGGTCTCACGGCGGCCATTTTCTTCAGTGACAATAGAGACATTGAGACGGACGAGCGGGCGAATGTCGGTCGCGACAAAACCATCGGCGCGGACGATTTCAATCACCGACCAGCTGCCTGCGAGTGAAACCGAAACCTGTGCTACGCGGGGATCGCGAGCGCGGGCGGCGGCATCAATCTGCTGACACAGGGCAACCTTCTTGGCAAAGGGCACCAGATCGAGCGGGTTGCCATCGGTGTAGAGATGGCGGTTGTTCTTACGCGGTGGAGGAGCAGCTTGTCCTTTGGCCGGGTCGAGCAGTTGCAGCGTCTCCGCTGCGCGGCGGATTGCGCCTTCGCTTAAGTCGTTGGCGTGGCTGAAACCAGTCATTTCGCCCGAAACGCCGCGTAGACCAAAGCCCGAAGCAGTCGAGTAATCGGCCATTTTCAGGCGACCATCGTCAAAACCGAAACTCTCGCTCGCGCTATATTGCAGATAGAGTTCACCATCGTCGCACGCGTTCAAGGCTTCGCGCGTGACGCGCATTGCGCCGTCGGGATCGAGAAGGCCGGGTTGATAGAGAAAGCTGCGCGGATCTGAAATGCTCATGCCACCGATATAAGGACTGTGGCACGGAACGGAAGGGGCTTCAGCCCTTGTTTGGCGTCCCATTATCGGCAGGTCCGCCGACAAGCACATAGCGGCGATCGCAATAGCCACATTCGACCATGCCGCTCTCGTCGATTTCCAGCCACACGCGAGGATGGCCCAGTGCGGCGGGAACACCTTCGCCGCTGCCGTCGCAGGCGATGCGGTGGGTGCGGACGAGGATGGTTTCAGGCGCTTCGATCATGCCGAAGCCGTTAGCAAAGCTGTGCTGCCTCGGCAACGGGGCAGTTATTGGTAATTAAGCGTAATTGTCCAGGTGCCGCGATAGGTGCCCGGGGCTTGGTTGGCGCCAACTTCGAGAGTCGCGCCGACCGGAAACCGAAATGCGCCGGTTGCTCCGGCAATGCGAAACACGGTGGGCGTTGTCGTCAAAACAGCGGTCGGCGTGCTCCCGATGACAAATGTGCGGGCGCGCATGCGAACACCTGGACCGGTGAGGAAAATCGAATTGCTTCCCAATGACACCTGCACGCGCTGGTTGAATGCGCCCATGCCAGCAAATTCCGCAGGTTGGTGGCTGGCGCCCAGCAGCGTTATGTTACCCGTTCGCGTTCTACTTCCGTTGGGCGCAACGGTAACGGTTCCAGCTGTGTTGCTGGCAATGATTTGACCGAAACTCAGCTCCTCAGTCTGAATAAAGCTAAGCGGGGTTACAACTCCGACCTGGGAACGCCCCTGTTCTGCAGCATTCTGCGCCCAAGCACCTGAGGCACAACTTGCGAATATGGCGCATATTGTAACTGTGAAAGGACGGGCGGAGGTGAAGCACATTCATATAGTTATAGAAGTATAGTTATAACTATTTGGTAAACAGAAGATTTCGCGATTTGCCGCCGAACGCTGAGCTTTTTATGCTATTGGTAGTCGAGCGTCAGTGTCCAGGTACCGGTGTAGGTCCCCGGCTGCTGGTTAGCGTTTACGGCGAGCGTCGCTCCGACATAAAGCGCAAAAGCGCCGTTGCTCGACTGTTGCACCTGAAAGTTGCGCGGGATCGTGCTGAGCGTTTGAGCGGGGTTGGTATTCGCGCGGAACAAGCTGACGACCATCGGCGTACCTGGGCCGGTCAGCAACACAGTGTTCGATCCGACGCGCATCCTTACGGGGCGGTTAGGCTGGGTTGGCTTCATTCCAGCAAACTCGGCAGGGTAATGGCTGTTGCCAATCAAGGTAACGCCGCCGGTTGATGTGCGCGTACCGTTCGGCGCAACCGTCACCGTACCAGGCAACGTACTTGCAGCAACGATGCCAAAATGCAGGTCGCGAACCTTATAGAAACTGCCGGGACTGACGACCGCGACTTGCGAATCCAGCGCTTCTGTCTCCGCATGTGCAGGGGCAGTCGCGGCGGCCATGATAGCCGCAGCCAGCGCGAATCGCGCACATTTGTCTCGGATTTTTGCCCCACGCATTTGATCGCTTTGCCATCATCCTCGCAAATTTGCCTTAGCGTCTATGGTTAATCGAACTTAACCCCTTGATGCAAAGCCTTGCGTTGCGTGCGGGTTGGGCCTCGGCTATCGATTAACATCTATGACACAAGCCGCCATTTCGATCCGTGATCTCACCAAACGCTACTCTAATGGAAAGCAGGCGCTCGACGGTGTCAGCTTTGACGTCGAACGCGGTTCGATTTTCGGACTTCTTGGACCAAATGGCGCCGGAAAATCGACTATCATCAATATATTGGCAGGAATGGTTCAGAAAACCTCGGGCCATGCGAGTATCTGGGGTTTCGACATCGACGTCAATCCGCGCAATGCCAAGGCTTCGATTGGCATTGTGCCGCAAGAGATCATGTTCGATCCCTTTTTCACACCGTTTGAAACATTGGAATTATTTGCGGGCCTTTATGGTGTCCCCAAGGAAAAGCGCCAATCGATGGAATTGCTTAAGGCGGTGCGGCTGGAAGACAAGGCTGATGCCTATGCACGAACGCTTTCGGGCGGGATGAAACGTCGGCTTCTGGTGGCCAAGGCGATGGTACATTCGCCGCCGGTAATCGTGCTTGATGAGCCTACTGCAGGCGTCGACATCGAATTGCGCCAACAGCTTTGGGAATATGTGGTCGAACTCAACAAGCAGGGTACGACCGTGGTGTTGACCACCCACTATCTCGAAGAAGCCGAGCAATTATGTGATCGCATTGCAATCATCAATCATGGCAAGCTGATAGCCAACAAGCCGACCAAGGAGTTGGTGGGCATGGCGCGCGAAAAGGCGGTGGTGTTGACGCTCGACCGCGACGTTAGCGAAGCCCCCAAGCATGACGCTTTTGAAAAGACCGAACTGGTCGCCGACCGGACGGTCGAGATTACCTATAATAAGGACCGGATGAATGCGGGTGAGGTGCTCGCTGCAGTGCAGGGACTAGGCTTGGGCATTATCGACGTGACCACCAAAGAGGCTGACCTCGAGGACGTGTTCCTCAGCCTGACCAGCGGCAGCGCGGAGTAAGGCGGTGGAAACCGATGTCCTGATCATCGGCTCAGGGGCGGCTGGCCTGACAGCGGCGCTGCAGCTGGCGCAGAAGCATAAGGTCACCGTATTGGCCAAAGGTGCGCTGTCAGATGGTGCGACGGCTTGGGCGCAGGGCGGGATTGCAGCGGTGCTTGAGCCGGGCGACACTTTTGAGAGCCATATCGAGGACACGATGGTCGCCGGGGCGGGGCTAAACAATCGCGCGACCGTCGAATTTGTCATCGAACATGCGCCGCAAGCGATCGACCGACTGGCCAAGCTGGGCGTGCCCTTCAACCTCGGTGGTCCGACCAACGAATTTGGCGAGAACTGGCATCTGACCCGTGAAGGCGGGCACAGCCATCGCCGGATCGTGCATGTCAACGATGCCACCGGTTGGGCGGTACAACAGGCGCTGGAAGCCGCTGCGCGTGAAAACCCCAATATCACATTGGTGCCCGATATGGTGGCAATCGACCTTATCGTTGGCCGCCATCAGGAACGCTTTTCTACCAGCGGGCGCGTGCACGGCATCTATGCGCTCAATCGCAAGAGCGGGAAGGTGGAGGCATTCACCGCGCGCGCCACCATACTAGCGACCGGGGGCGCTGGGCGTACCTATCTTTATTCCACCGCGCCGCGAGGGGCGACCGGCGATGGCATCGCCATGGCGTGGCGTGCGGGATGTCGCGTTTCCAATATGGAAATGATGCAGTTCCACCCGACCTGCCTCTACAATCTGGAGGTCAAGAATTTTCTGATTACCGAGGCGGTGCGCGGGGAGGGGGGTATCCTCAAAAACCCGAAGACCGGGCACCGCTATATGCCCGATTATGACGAGCGGGCAGAGCTTGCCCCGCGCGATATTGTGGCGCGAGCAAATGATGGGGAAATCAAGCGCGACGGCCTTGATTTTGTCCATCTGGACATCAGCCACAAGGATCCGGAATTCGTCCGCGAGCATTTCCCCAATATCTATGAAAAGCTGATGGGGCTGGGGATCGATATTACCAAGGAGCCAATCCCGGTTGTTCCCGCGCAGCATTATACCTGTGGCGGTGTGCTGGTCGATCTGGACGGGCGCACCGATGCGCCGGGGCTCTATGCGGCGGGCGAAGGGGCGCAGTCAGGGCCGCACGGGGCGAACCGCCTTGCGTCAAATTCGCTGCTTGAATGTTTCGTCTTCGGCGATGCCTGCGCCGCGCATATCGACGCGCATTGGGATGAATTGCCGCCGCCACCCGCCATCCGTCCATGGGATGAAAGCCGCGTGACCGACAGCGATGAGGAAGTTGTAATCGCCCAATGCTGGCGCGAAATCCGCCAGTTCATGTGGAATTTCGTCGGCATCGTCCGCACCACCAAGCGACTGGAACGCGCCAAGCATCGCATCGATCTGCTCCGGCGCGAGGTGGAGGATTATTACAGCCACTTCCGCGTGACCCCCGACCTTATCGAGCTGCGCAATCTGGTCGAAGTGGCCGACCTCATTATCCGCTCCGCGCTATCCCGGAAGGAAAGCCGCGGTCTGCACTATACGCTCGATTACCCCAAAATGTTGCCCGAGGCGCGTGATACGGTGCTTGTTCCTTAGGCTTTTTTGCGTGCTGCCCATCGATGGTGCACGCCGACAATAGCGGCACCAATTGCCAACCCTGCGACACCGGATAGCCCTGCATCGACAATCCATGCCAGCGCGCCTTCGTGTAGGCCGAACCATTCCGCCGGGTGGAGGCCAAAGCCATGGACTATGATTTGCCCGCCAACCCAGAGCATGGCGGCGGTACCCACTACCGACAGGAAGGTCATCAATTTGGGCATGCCCTTGACGAGTCCGCGACCGAAAGCCTGGGCAGCGCCATTCTCGCGTTGCGCCATGTGCAGGCCGATATCGTCCATCTTCACGATGAAACCGACCACGCCATATACCGCGATGGTGATGACAACCGCGACCAGTGCCAGCACGGCAGCCTCCAGCCATATAGAGGTTTCAGCGAGGCCTTTCACCTCGTTCAAGGCTATCGCCATAATTTCGGCCGAGAGAATGAAGTCGGTACGTACCGCGCCCTTCACCATATTCTCCTCATGCGTCTTGCTGCAGACTTCGGCAAATTCCTCCGCCAGCGTTTCTTCCTCATGCGGCATCAGTTTTTCGAGGACTTTTTCTGCGCCTTCGAAGCAGAGGAACGCTCCGCCAAGCATAAGCAGCGGGGTAATCGCCCATGGCAGGAAGAAGCTGAGCGACAGCGCCACTGGCAGAATGATGATAATCTTGTTGACCAGCGATCCCTTGGCGATGCGCCAGATAATCGGCAGTTCGCGATCGGGGGTGAAGCCGGTCACATATTGGGGGGTAACCGCAGTGTCATCGATCACCACACCGGCAGCTTTGCTGCCAGCCTTGCCGGCTGCGGCTGCCACATCATCCACCGATGCGGCCGCGACTTTGGCAATGGTGGCGATATCGTCGAGAAGCGCGGCGAGACCGGATGGCATGGATTTCCCCTGAGTTATGAATTCTTTGGGTGTGTTAGCTGGCGTCGAAACCGTCGGCAAGAAAGCGTTCGGCAAGCGCAGCGTGTAGCGCCGCCCCCTTCGCCATCACGCTTTCATCAAGCACCATGCGATTGGAATGCAGGCCGCAGCATTGCCGCCAGTCATCGCCTTCATGGCTTGCCCCGAGGAAGAACATCGCGCCGGGCACCTTTTCTAGAACATAGGCAAAATCCTCCGCGCCCATGATCGGTGCGTCGAGCGTCTTCCAGCTTTCGGTTCCGAAAGTGGCTTCGACCACCTCCTGCCCGAACCGTACGGCCCGATCGTCACACAGCGTAACCGGAAAGCCTTGCTCGATATGCAACTGTGCTTCGCATCCATGCGCGGCAGCAATGCCGGGGGCGAGGCGGTGCAGTTCTTCTGCCACCATCGCGCGTCGGCGCGGGCTGAGCGTGCGGATCGTGCCGAGCAGGCTGGCGGGTTTGGGGATGGTGTTGTTGGTCGTCCCCGCTTTGATCTTGGCAATGGTGATTACGGCAGGGTCAAACACCGAAACCTTGCGCGTAACCATCGTCTGGATTGCCGAGACGATTTCGCAGGCGACCGGAATCGGATCGACTGCATCGTGCGGCATAGAGGCATGACCGCCTTTGCCGGTGATCTTGATCGACAGGACGTCCGAGGAAGCGAGCAGCGGCCCGGCGCGCCCCGTGAAAATCCCGCGCGGCGCATTGGGCATGATGTGGAGGGCAAAGGCAGCATCGGGCAGCGGATCGAGCAAGCCGTCGTCGAGCATGAAGCGCGCGCCATGATGGCCCTCTTCGCCCGGCTGGAACATGAAATAGACGGTGCCAGTCAATTGCTCCTTACGCGCACACAGCATCTTTGCGGCACCCACCAGCATGGCGACATGGGTGTCGTGCCCGCAGGCGTGCATCGCGCCGGTTGTTTCGGATGCAAAGTCGAGGCCAGTGTCTTCGTGTAATGGCAGCGCGTCCATATCGCCGCGCAGCAACACGGTGCGGCCATTTGAAGGGCCGCGCAGTATGGCAAGCAAACCAGTTGTCGATGGCCCCTCGCGAAACTCGAGCGGCAGACCGGCCAGCGCGGCCTTTATCTTAGCGAGTGTTTTGGGATTTTGGAGACCGAGTTCGGGCTCGCGATGGATCGCGCGGCGGAGTTCTACAAGGTCGGGAAGCAGGCTTTCGGCGTCATCGCGCCAAGGGGTGTCGGTCAGCGTCATGCAACACTCACTAACACCCCTTTGGATCAGTTGGTAGCGGGATCAGTCATCGATCCGCACTGTGGTATATTGCGTCGGCGCACCACGGCGTTTGACACCGAGGAGGATAGCGCCGCGTCCGCCACTCTTGGCTTCAGCGATAGCTGCGGCCAATTGTGCAGTATTGGTCACCGGCTTGTAATTGACCGACACCAGCACGTCACCGCGCCGAATACCGGCCTGGGCTGCACTTCCCGAACCCGGGATGTCAACGACAACGCCCTTTACATCAGCGCCCATGCCAAGTTGGCGCGCGATTTCGGGATCCAGCGGTATGACGCTGACGCCGAGCGTATCGCGCACGGCCTTGCTGTCCGCATTCTCGCCCTGCTGGTCAAAATCCTTGTTTTCGTCAGGATCGAAGGTGCTCTGGGCGAGCTTTTCTTCGCTTGGGCGGGTGCCGACCGTTGCGGTCAACCGCATCGGTTTACCCTCACGCAGGATGTCGAGCGGAATGCGTGTGCCCGGCTTCACATTGGCGACAATGTACGACAAAGTCTCATCAGGAGTTACATCGCGACCGTTGACCTTGAGGACAATGTCGCCTTCCTTCAGGCCTGCTTTGTCAGCAGCTTCATCCTTCACAATGCGCGTGACGAATTCGCCCTTATTCTTGTCGATGCCCAAAGCGTCGGCCATGTCTGCACCAACGGGCTGTATGCCGATTCCCAGATAGCCGCGTTGCGGGGTAACGCCTTTTTTCAGCGACTCGATAACCGGAATGGCTTCTTCGGCAGGTATTGCGAAGCCAACGCCAATATTCGCACCGACCGGAGAGATCAGGCGATTGTTGATGCCGATGACCTTGCCATCGAGATTAAACAGCGGGCCGCCCGAATTGCCGGGATTGATCGCGGTATCGGTCTGGATGAAACGGTCATAGGCGCCACCGGCACCGATATTGCGCTGCAGGGCGGAAACGATACCTGCTGTCACCGTGCTGCCAAGACCGAGCGGGTTGCCGATGGCAATCACCCAGTCGCCAACGCGATTCTTCTGCGAGCTTTCCATTTCGACATAGGGAACGCCGCTGACTTTGACCTTGAGCAAGGCGAGGTCTGAAGTCGCGTCGCGACCCAGGATTTCCGCCTTGAATTCGCGGCCGTCAAACAGGGTTACATTGACTTCATCAACCGCGTCACCCTTGGGGCCGCCTGCGATGACGTGGTTGTTGGTTACAATTAGGCCGTCGGCGCTGATGAAAAAGCCGGAACCGCCGCTTTGCTGTTCCTGTGTGACCGGACGACGTTCGCCGGTGAAGGGATTGAAGCTGGTGGCAACCTGAACCTTCTGCTTGGTCGCGATGTTGACCACGGCGGGCTGCAGCTGGGCTGCCAGATCGGCAAAGCTGTTCGGCGCACCCCGGGGTGCGAGGCCGGACTGGGCGATTGCGACTGGGCCGGTCGTGGCGACCGGTCCGGGGTTGCCGGTCGAAAGCGCAAAGGCGCTGCCCGAAAGCAGGAGAAGGGCGGTCACTCCATAAGCGTAACGCACGATAGTCATTCCTCTCATTCAAAATCACACCGGCAACACCGGCATTAAAACCCAATCGTCCTTGCGGCAAAAAAATGAACGCCGATTGAACGAAAATATGTCGCTTCCCACCGCTTGGCAAAGCGCCGATTGCGTTCGACGAACGACAATCGGCTAGCGCCCGTCGCGGAAATTGCGCAAATAATCATTGTCAGTCGACAGAACGACCGTGGTGTTCCCGTCGCCATTCTGGCTGTCTTGCTGGAACGTCCGACGGTAGGACTGCATCGATCGGTAAAAATCGTAGAAATCAGCATCCTTGCCATAGCTTTGCGCGTAGATTTGCGCAGCCTTCGCGTCAGCTTCAGCACGGATGATCTGGGCTTCCTTCTGGCCTTCGGCGTCGATCGCTATCGCCTGCTGCTGCTGCGCCGATTGCATGCGCTGATAAGCGGATTGCAGCGACTGGCCTTCGGGAAGGTCGGTCCGTTTGATGCGGACGTCGATGATTTGCGCGCCATATTTACGGGCCTCTCGGTCCAGAGAGGCCTGAATATTGTCCATCACGGCACCGCGTTCGGCGCTTAGTAGCGTTTCGAACGACCGCTTACCCAATTCGTTGCGCAGGCGTGATTCGAGGATGGTTTGCAACTGGGCCTTCAACGCCTCTTCGGTCCGGATAGCCTGATACATTCGGGCCGGCTTAACGATACGAAAACGGGCAAAGGCATCGACGCGCAGACGCCGACGGTCAGTCGACTGCACTTCCTGCGGCTGCATCGAAACCGAAAGCACCCGTTTGTCGACCCACTGGATCTGCTCGACAAAGGGGATGCGGAAGGTCAGCCCCGCCCAGGTATCGCCAAATCGCTGATTGGGCTTGTAGGGATTTACGACGCGTAGCGGTTGACCGTAGCTCGAAATGATCGCCTGTTTGGTCTCTGGAACGATCGAAATTGACATGCCAAGAAGGACCAGCAAGGCCAGTCCACCCAAGCCCAGTGCGACGGGATTTTGTCTCAAAGAACCAAACATTATTGCTTCCCCGTTACGGTTACAGTGTTGTCGCTTGCAGCCTTTGCGCGACGCTGGAGTTCGGGCAGCGGCAGATAGGGGGTCACGTTGCCTGACTCGACAATCGTCTTGTCCACCTTGCTCAACACCTGTTCCATGGTTTCATAGTAGATACGCCGACGGGTGACTTCGGGTGCCTGGCGATATTGCTCATAGATCTTGTCGAATTCGGCGGTCTGGCCTGCGGCAAGTTCGGTGACCTGGCTGGAATAAGCACGCGCTTCATTGAGATAGCGTTCACGCCGCTGCTGCGCGCTGTTGACTTCGCGGAAGGCGGCTTTGACTTCCTCCGGCGGGTCTGACTGGCGGATCGAAATGCTGCTGATTGAAATGCCCGAGCGATATTCGTCGAGTATCGCCTGCATCCGCTGCTTGACCTGTGCTTCGATCGTTCCACGCGCAACACCAACGGCTTCGTTATAGTCGAAATTGGCCAGTTCGGCGCGCATCGCGCTTTCGCCTACCTCTTGCACGGTGCCCGCCGGATCATCGAGCTGGAACAGATACAGTTCCGGGCTCTTGATCGACCAGCGGATATCGAACGCGATATCCATCAGATTCTGGTCCTTGGTCAGAACCAGATTTTCGCTTTTGCTGTTTGCGGATCCGATGGAAGTCGTGCGCACCTGCAAGGCGTCGACTTTTTGCATCTGCTCGATAGGTGCAGGCAATGTGAAACTGATGCCCGAACCGACGGTGCGCGAATATTTGCCAAAGAAAGTGACGACCCCTTCCTCTTGCTGGTCGAGGCGGTGGATGCTGGTCCACATTATCCAGATCGCGAAAAATATGGCGGTGATCAGCGGCCACCAGCTTTTGCCATTGGCACGTGGGGGAAGGCCGCTAAATCCGCCACCCTTGCCGCCGCCGCGCCGGAATATTTCCTCCAACGATGGCCCGCGTGAGCGACCGGTTGGTGTCCCTTGTGGCTCCCAGGGATTGGACGGTTTTGCACCATCCTCTCCAGCAGACGCACCGGGATGGGAGGGTTTGTTGCCTCCGGCCTTGCCCCCCGACCCGTTATTGTCCCCAGACCCGGGAAGATCCCATGGTCCCTTGCTTTCGTTGTGCGACGCCTGCGGCGCCCCGCCATCCTCATTTTGCATCATGGCCAACATATAGGTACGCCGTTTCAAGAAAAACAGTGTCATTCCCGACAATCTGATTCTATTCGCATTTCGCATGGTTGATATCGACAAAATCGAAGCAGCGGTTGCTGGAATTTCGCAAGGCCGCACCAGTGGGATCAGGGAAAAGGATGGCGCGATTTCGATGATGGTCGATGTCGCCGGTCTCAACAATGCAGGCCGTGAAGCGCTCGCGGAGAGCATCAAGGCCGCTGTTGCCAACGCCGCACCGGGTATGCCGTTGCGACTGTTGCAGACGGCAGAACGCATCGTTCCTAACTTGATCGCCGTCGCCAGTGGTAAAGGCGGCGTCGGCAAATCGACATTATCGACAAATCTGGCGGTTGCTATGCGTCGGGCAGGACGGGCTACGGGCCTTGTTGATGCCGACATCTATGGTCCCTCGCAAACCCGCCTGCTTGGGCTCGAAGGCGTGAAGCCCGAGGCAGAGGGCAAGAAGATGTTCCCGACCACAGGTGCAGGGGGCGTGCCCTTCCTGTCGATGGGGCAGCTGGCGGCACCGGGCCAGCCGATTGCATGGCGCGGACCGATGGCCGGGCAGGCGCTATCGCAACTTGTCGATGCGCATTGGGGCGATGTACGCGAGATCATTGTCGACATGCCGCCGGGCACGGGCGACATCCAGCTTTCGATGATCCAGAAGCATAAGCCGGTTGGCGCGGTTATCGTCTCGACACCGCAGGATCTGGCGCTGATGGATGCAACGCGCGCGATCGGGTTTTTCAATCAGGCGCAGGTTCCGATAATCGGGCTGGTCGAGAATATGGCGGGCTATATCTGCCCGCATTGCGGGGAAGTCAGCGATCCATTTGGTCGCGGCGGAGCAGAAGCAGCAGCGGCAGAACTGGGCATCCCCTTCCTTGGCCGCATCCCGCTCGACATCTCGGTGCGGCTGGCAAGTGATGCGGGCGAACCGCCAGCGCTGGGTGAAGGTCCAGTGGCGGGTGCATTTGCCGATATTGCCCGCCGGGTT
>NZ_CALMSV010000071.1 GCF_937872355.1 uncultured Sphingorhabdus sp.
TCTGTCCGGCACCTTTTGGCGTCAGTTTCCCGGGCGGGGTTTTTTCTCCCGCGTTTGTGGCATATTCCGACCCCACACCGCCGATGCCTGCTCCCGACCCCGCCGTTGCGTCAAGCACGGTCTTGCTGCTTTCCAGATCAATCAGCTGATAGCGCGCGCGCAGCGTGCGTCGTTCGCGCGTGACGGTATCGTCCGCGCGAACGCCAAAGCCTTCAATCTGGTCATCCAGTTTAACCACCAGTCGATAGCGCGCGTTGCTGCCATGCGATGCACCCAAACGGTCATTAAGGGCATTGCGCATCAGCCAGCCATTTTTGCCCTCGATCGCATCAACCGCGACCGAACCGAGTAACGCCGAAACCTGCCCCTGCGAGCCGCCGCTGTACAGCGGCTTCAGCCCGCAGGCCGAAAGCAACAGCGAGGCAAGGATTAGGGGTAGCAGTCTCATCATATAACGATATTCACCAAACGGTCGGGTACCACGATGATTTTCTTGGGGCTTGCGCCATCCATGGAACGCTGCACCTTCTCGCTGGCAAGCGCAAGCGCTTCAAGTGCATCCTTAGGCGATCCTTTGGCTACGGTTAGCGTATCGCGCAGCTTGCCCATCACCTGCACGGCAATGGTGACCTCGTCGTCAACCAGCAGCGCGGGATCATGGCTTGGCCAAGGCTGGCCCGCGATCAGACTTTTATTGCCCAATGCGACCCAGGCCTCTTCGGCCAGATGCGGCAGCATCGGCGCGACGAGCAGCGGTAATGTGCGGATCGCCGTTGTGCGCGATGCCGATGGCGCTGCCTTTTCGATATCGTTGACTAGGCCATGGACCTTGGCGACCGCCTTGTTGAAATGCAGCGCCTCGATATCGGCGGCGATACCCGCAATCGCGCGGTGCAGGCTCTTGTCGAGCGCCTTGTCTTCACCTTCCGCATTTTCCAGCCCGTCGACCAAGCGCCAGACGCGGTTTACAAAGCGCCATGTGCCCTCGATTCCGCTTTCGGACCATTCGAGGTCACGTTCAGGCGGGCTGTCCGACAGCATGAACCAGCGCACCGCATCGGCACCATATTGGTCAAACATCGGATCGGGATCGACGACATTCTTCTTTGATTTCGACATCTTCTCGATGCGACCGCGCTCGACTGGCGCACCATCAAGGGTGAATGCCTTATCGCCTTCAAATTTGATTTCTTCGGGGCTCAGCCAGGCACCTGCAGACGACTTGTATGTCTCGTGCGTCACCATCCCCTGCGTGAACAGCGCGGCAAAGGGTTCGGCAAAATCGAGCTTTCCGACCTTCTGCAGGGCGCGCGTCCAGAAACGGGCATAAAGCAGGTGCAGGATCGCATGTTCGATGCCGCCAATATATTGGCCAACCGGCAGCCAAGCCTCTGCCTCTTCCTTGTCGAAGGGCTTGTCGTCAGGCTGGCTGGCGAAGCGGATGAAATACCAGCTGGAATCGGCAAAGGTATCGAGCGTGTCCGTTTCACGGATCGCCGGTTCCTGGCAGTTCGGGCACTTCACATGTTTCCATGTCGGATGCCGGTCGAGCGGGTTGCCGGGAATGTCGAAACTGACGTCTTCGGGCAGTTTGACCGGCAACTGGGTGCGTGGCACCGGCAAAACGCCGCAAAATTCGCAGTGTATAATCGGGATCGGCGTGCCCCAATAACGCTGGCGACTGACGCCCCAGTCGCGCAGGCGGTATTGGGGCTGACCTACGCCCCAGCCTTCATGTTCGGCCTTGGCGATGACATCGGCTTTCGCCTCGTCAACGCTCAATCCGTTCATCCAGTGCGAATTGACGATTTTGCCGGGGCCGGTGTAGGCGACATCACCATAAAAGGCGCTGTCTTCTTTGTCGCCGTCGGCAACAACGCGCGTTACCGGCAGATCATATTTGCGGGCGAAATCAAGGTCGCGCTGGTCATGAGCAGGGCAGCCGAACACCGCGCCGGTGCCATAATCCATCAGCACAAAATTGGCGACATAGACCGGCAGATGCCAGTTGGAATCAAGCGGATGTTCAACGCTGATCCCGGTGTTGAAACCCATTTTCTCGGCAGTTTCGAGTTCAGCCGCAGTCGTTCCGCCGCGTTTGCACTCGGCTATGAAATCCTGCAGTGCGGGTGCATTCTCCGCCAGCGATTGCGCCAACGGATGATCGGCCGCAATTGCAACAAAGCTTGCGCCGTAAAGCGTATCGGGCCGCGTGGTGAAGACGTCGATACCGTCATGCGAGCCGACAAGATTGAAGGTGCATCGCAACCCCTTCGACTTGCCAATCCAATTTTCCTGCATCAGCTTGACCTTCTCGGGCCAATGCTCAAGTCCTTCCAAGCCTTCAAGCAGCTCCTCGGCAAAATCAGTGATCTTCAGGAACCACTGGTTCAGCTTCTTGCGCTCGACCAGCGCGCCCGAGCGCCAACCGCGCCCGTCGATCACCTGCTCGTTCGCCAGCACGGTCATGTCGACCGGGTCCCAATTGACCTCGCTTTCCTTGCGATAGACAAGGCCCGCCTTGTAGAAATCGAGGAAAAGCGCCTGTTCATGGCCGTAATAGTCTGGCTCACAGGTCGAAAGCTCGCGGCTCCAGTCGATAGCGAGACCCAACCGCTTGAGCTGCTTTTTCATCGCCTCAATATTCTGGCGGGTCCATGCGCCGGGATGGACCTTCTTTTCCATCGCCGCATTTTCGGCAGGCATGCCAAAGCTGTCCCACCCCATCGGATGGAGCACGGCATGGCCAGTCATCGCTTTGTAGCGCGCGAGCACGTCACCCATGGTGTAGTTGCGCACATGGCCCATATGAATGCGCCCCGACGGATAGGGAAACATCTCGAGGATATAGCTTTTGGGGCGCGGATCGCTGGCCGGGGGCGCGTTGAACACCCCCTGCTCTTCCCAGATTTTCTGCCAATGCCCGTCCGCTTTGAACGGGTTGAATCGTGATGCCATGGCTGGCTGTTTCCCTGTTAGTCTTCGCGCCTTCAACGCGAAGACGCAGGATTTTCGATATTAGTCGGCGATAGCGCTACGACGAAGGTCGCGCGCCTTGGTAAGGATGATGCCTTCAAGCTTTTGCACAGTCGCGGCACGGGTTGCCGCTGCAACCCATTGACCATTCTGCAAAACTTCACGGGCAGCGGCAACGCGCAGCGCATCAGCGCGTAGATCCTGATCGAGGATCGACACGGTCAGCTTCATGCGTTCTCCCGGGCTGGTCGGGTTCACATACCAGTCGGTCACGATCACGCCGCCTGCGCTGTCAGTCTGCAACAGCGGCATGAAAGACAGTGCATCAAGCGAGGCGCGCCACAAATAGCTGTTGACGCCGATGGTCGTCACCTGGCTTGCCGCCAGATCGGTCTTGGGGCGCTCCTTGCCGCCACAGGCAGCCAGTGCCAAAACCGAAGCTGTGACCAGGACGAACTGGTTAAAACGCATATTGAATCCTCGCGATTTCGCTGTTTGTGCGGACGTCTCTATTCACCTTTGTTGGCGCGGGCAAGCTTTCGCGAAACTGAACCGGATTTGGCTGTGTATATCGCCCGAAAAAGCGCGGATTCCGGTATCAGTTGCAACCGATTGTTGTGTATCGGCAACATATTGGTAAAATCACTAGCGTTGTGGATAAAATTATTTGTCGCCAATGGAATTGTGCCTATATTCCAAACCTGATGGAGTCGTAATAATACGGACATGAAACGGGGTGTAGCAAATTTGGGCCTTAAAGGCCGCAGGGCAGTTGCCTTCTTGGCAACGGGCAGCTTGTTGCTGTCGCCTGTGCTAGTCCCTGCTTTTGCAGCACAATTTTCTAATGTTGCAGCCCAATCGGGTAGCTGGATGAGCCGCTTCACACCTGCCGGTGTCGATAGCCGTCTTGCCGTTCGGGCAGAACGCAAGGCTGTGTCCGGTAACCAATTCCGCTTCACCCCTGCCGGTCTTGATCGCAAGGGCAACAATGTTTTGACGGTTGCGGCGCGCGCCGATCTGGCAAATTCGGCGAATGCGGTTTCGATTCGTTCGGCGATCGAAAAGTTTGAGGCTGGATCGGGAACAACGGTTCGCCTGAACAATTCCGACTATCAATTGTCCGCCGCCCGCGGCTGGCAAGGTTTCAAGCTGCCTGCGAAGGCGGTGCAGGTTGAACAGCCTCGTTTGTCGGGTATGGTCGGCAAGGGTGATTTCCGACTCGACGGTAACGACAAGAAGAAGCCCAGCCGCTTCAACACCGACCTAAGCGTCGATAAAGTCGGTAACGCTACCCCCAACCCGCGCGGTTCGGCAGCTGCAGGCGATTATGCGCTCAATGTCGGTGGCAGCTTCTCGATTTCGCGGCGTATCGACGTGACCGCAGGCGTCCGTTATTCTAGCGAGCGTGATCGCATCGCTCCTGCTGCTAACAGCAGCCCGGATAACGAAGCCGTTTATGTCGGCACCAAAATCCGCTTCTAAGCCTAACTAATTCCTGAAAGTGTCGATGGCTGCCCAGCCATGAACAATGTTGCGCGGCCATTTGGCGGCTTCTGCCCGATTCATCCCTCCCAGTGCCACGACCAGCGCAGGTTGGCAGAGGACCGCAAGCCTGCGAAACGCCAAGGCGCCTAATGCGCGTTCACCGGGATGTGAGCGGGTTTTCCGCAAGGGGGAGAGAAACATGATGCCCGCCCCGTGCCTTTTAGCCTGTTTGATTTCGCGGGGGTTATGTGCCGGCGCACTTAACAACAGCCGCTTGGACGATGCGCCTGGACCATGCACGCCATCGGCACCCCACGCCCTTGCGGTTCTGGCATTTCCGGCCAGCATCAAAATATGCCCACGCTGCACG
>NZ_CALMSV010000072.1 GCF_937872355.1 uncultured Sphingorhabdus sp.
GGAGCGATCCGCGGGCGAAGGCGCCGCCGGGCCGCCGCCCGCCAAGATTCACGAACGATTGATGCTGCTGGTCGATAGCCCCATTTGGGTCGATCATATCAGGCGCTCCGATAACGACCTCGTGTGGCATCTCGAAAGCGAGATGGTGCTGGTCCATCCGTTTGTGGTCGGCGAAATTGCGTTGGGCCAAATGAAGAATCTCGAACTTTTTCTCGCGCGTCTCAACCGCCTCCCGAAGGCCGTGGTTGCGAGTTCGATGGAGGTGCTCGCGTTGATACAAAACCGAGACTTGAGCGGCTCCGGTATTGGCTATGTCGACGCGCATCTCGTCGCCTCATGCCTGCTCATGTCGGATGTTCGCCTTTGGACCAGGGACAAGCGCCTTAAGGCCGTTGCGCAACGGCTTTCAGTTGCTGCCGATCTGTAATTACTGCGATGACGTCCAAACTCGACGGCAACATTCGCGACGGCCGCCACATCATGCCGATCCGCGTCTATTACGAGGACACGGATTTCTCTGACCCGCCATTGTTGTAGTATGCAGACTTGCCGATCTCTTTGCCTTTCCCGCCTTTTTCAGGGAAAAGTTGCTTCCCGAAGAGCGCGGCACTGTTCAGGTACGGCGTATATTCGTAGGGCATCCGCTTGCGGCCTGGATGCACTACAATACAGCCAATCAAGGTGCGGAAAGCGACTCGCGTTTCGGTCGCCTTCGGATTGGTCTTGAGCGCTGTGACGAGCTTCTTAACCTCCGAGCAGTAAAGCTCTCCGAACTTCGGATGGTCGAACGGGATCACGTTTCCGCTACCGTCGCCGAGCAACTGCAAGCGCGCATCAATATTTTCTCGCTCCAGGTCGCACTCATCGATCAGTTTCAGTAGCTCATCGGGCTTACGACGACTGTTCGCGATCGCGTAGGATAGGCGTTCGATCTCGGCAGTGAGTTTGCGGCGTCGACGTTCAAGCGTCTCGCGTTCGCTGCCTTTCTTTCGATCGTTCTTGCGCTCTTCTTGCCAGGCGCTCATCGCTTCCTCGATGGCCTTTGGAGAGAGCAGCTTCACATCGATGTTGCGGCAAACGTCTTTGAGTATGACGTCCATGTCAAAGCTACGGGTATGCTCGCAGGTCCCGCGTTGATGCGCGTTGGCGCATGCTGCGCGCGGGCCGCCATCGCGAGACGACTGCGCAATTCGCATGTGGCCATTGCAAACCCCACATCGAAGGGTCCCAGCAAGCGGATGTTCATTGTTGCGCGGAACTACCTCGCG
Source organism: uncultured Sphingorhabdus sp. (assembly GCF_937872355.1). GTDB lineage: Bacteria > Pseudomonadota > Alphaproteobacteria > Sphingomonadales > Sphingomonadaceae > Sphingorhabdus_B. The sequence goes on from NZ_CALMSV010000072.1 coordinate 1,269, forward strand.
ACGCCGCGGCTTGCCGCTCGGTCCGAACATACGGACAGCGCGCTCGCTGCGTAGCTTTTGCGTCATATCCCATAGCTTTTGTGGAACAATCCGAAGCTCAGGCTTCATGACAATGAGGTGATGTTCCTCCGGATTGCGGCGCTTCTGCTTCTTCTGCGTCTCCGGATTGAGAATTGTTGAGCGAACGTTCCAGTGGATCACGCCGACATACAGCTCGTTGCCGAGGATGCCGCGGCCGTTACGACCACCCGTGATGCACTGATGATTCCAGATCGTGCGACCAACTTTGTTCTTGTGGCGAGTGGCGCCGGGCGTAGGCACGCCTTCGCGCGTGAGATCGGCGGCAATATTTCTGGTTGACCGACCGGCGGCGTACTCCTCGAAAATACGAAGTACGATCTTCGCCTCATTCTCGTCGATCGAACGCTCACCCGGCGCTCCAGGCGTCGGCCGATAGCCATAAGCATACGAGCCGGGAATCTTCCCGTTGACCACAGCGTTGTCGTGCCCGCGCCGAACCTTTTCGGCAAGCTGGGGCTTGTAGATCGTATTGTAGAGACTCGCGATGCTGATATCGGTAGCGGTCGCGTAAATCCCCTTCTGATCCATCAGCTCGACGCGATTAAACTCGAAAATCTGCTTTAGACGCTGGATCGTTGCCGGATCGCGCGACAGACGGTCAAAATGCTCGACGATAATCACATCAAAGTCGTGGCTCCGCACGCCGTCGAGCAGTCGCTGATAGCCGTCCCGCGCATCTTCGGTCAGACCGGACTTCGCCGCATCGACGAATTCACCGATGACATCGAGATTGTTGCGTTCGGCGACCTTACGGCAGAGCAATATTTGACCGTCAATCGAGGTCGCCTTTTGCATGTCGCTCGAATAACGGGCGTATATCACGGCTCTCTTTTTGGGTGACACCATCGTCATGTCGTTCCCCTATCGGCTGTCCCAAACCGTCTCTTCCATCCCTTGCAATTTGGCGTCCGATGGCGCGCGCCAACTCTAGCCAAATCTCCTCATTGTCGGGATTGTCCCAGCTACGAGGATGGGAAGGGTCAAGCGGTCGAATGATCGCCTTTTGCTCCCGAGACGATCGTATCCGGGCACGCATTAAAGCGCCCAACAGCTTAGTGGAAATTGCCGCGCAGCGCTATAGGCGGGCGGCAATGACGACTTGCACAGCGTGCTTCCGAAGTGCGGAAGTTAGATTGCGTCTGTTGTGACCTCCGTTTGACTCTTCGATTTTTTATCGCGCGATCATGCGATCGCTTTTTCAGCGCAAACTGTTTTATCGGCAGCGATCGCAACCCGGCAGGATGCGGGGCGCAAACAAACATAACGGTTACTTTGAAAGCGCCCACGAAACGCTCAATCCGCGCGGTTGTGACTCCAACTATGTTGGCCGCAGTGCCCATGAATGAGAATGCGAATTTCCAGGCAGTATAAAGCCCTGCGTCGAGCGTCTTCGTAGTTTCGCGAAATTGAGCGCAGGCGAACACGGCCTGGTGAAGCAACAGGACGCAAGATGCCTGCGCATGGCGGTGATGAGTAAGGAGAGTTTCGCTCGCTCTGTCGTGATCGGCTGCGGATGAAGCCTTGCCGATCCGTGGAGGGGAGAGATGGTCTCGGCCATCTCTCCCCCGCGACTACCGCCTGTGCGATGGCAGGGCCGCGCACGCGCAAGGCGGCGCATCGTTTTCACGCGCCCAATCCGTCCAATCCACCTCGCTTGTCGCGCAGCCCGGCCATGCTCGCCGATAGCCGCCCCCCTCTCTGCCGAGCGCTCACGCGCCCCCGGGAGGCATGGCGGGGGCCATGCCTCCGGCCTGCACAGAAAAAGGATTGGAACAATGGCAAGGACATCGAAGATGGCGAGGGCCGGCACGGTTGCGATGGTGGCGGAAGCAGCGGCAGACGCGGACGTTCGCAGCGTCGGAGAAACGGAAGCGGTTGCGGCGGTTGAGACCGGCGCGGAAACCGTGTCAGTCGCGGCAAACGGCGAGACGGTTCTCATCCCGCTCAACAAGCTGAAGAAGTCACCCCGCAATGCGCGCAAGACCCCGCACAGCGAGGCGGAGATCGAAGCCTATGCGGCCAGCATCGCCGCCAAGGGCATCCTGCAAAACCTCGTGGTGGAGCCTGAGCTTGACGCGGAGAAAAAGCCGACCGGCTTCTATCTCGTCACCATCGGGGAAGGCCGCAGGCTGGCGCAGTTGCTGCGCGTGAAGCGCAAGCAGATCAAGAAAACGGAGGGTATCCGCTGCGTCATCGACACGGCGAACGATCCGTTCGAAATCAGCCTTGACGAGAATGTCACGCGCACCGCCATGCACCCCGCCGACCAGTTCGAGGCCTTCCGCGAGCTTGCGGAACATCGCGGATGGGGCGCGGAGGAAATCGCGGCCCGCTTCGGCGTCACCGCGCATGTGGTGAAGCAGCGGCTTCGGCTCGGCGCGGTCAGCCCGAGGCTGATGCAAGTCTATCGTGACGGCGGCTTGACGCTCGACCAGTTGAGGGCCTTCGCCATCACCGAGGATCACGCCCGGCAGGAGCAGGTTTACGAGAACCTGTCCTATAACCGCGATCCGTCCTTCATCCGCCGCGACATCATGAAGACCCACATTCCGGCAACGGATCGGCGCGCGATCTTCATCGGTGCGGAAGTCTACACGGAAGCAGGCGGCAACATTGTCCGCGATCTGTTCACGGAGGATCGTGGCGGCTTCTATGAAGACGCCGCGCTATTGGAGCGGCTTGTCATCGAGAAACTGGAAGGCATCGCCGCGCAGGTTCAGGAGGCGGAAGGCTGGAAGTGGGTTTCGGTTCATATCGATTATCCCCACGCCCACGGCCTGCCGCGCACCTATCCGCATCCGGTGAAGCTTTCCGAGGAAGACGAAGCCGCCTGCGCTGTCGCACAGGAGGAATATGACCGCCTGTCGTCGGAGTATGAAGGCGCGGAGGAGCTTCCCGACGACGTGGACCAACGGTTCGGGGAGCTTGAAGCCGAGATCGAGCGCATCGACGCCAAGCGTCATGCTTACGATCCTGACGAGATCGCGCGCGGTGGCGTCTTTGTCGTGCTGTCGCCGGACGGAGAAGCCCGCATCGAGCGCGGTTTCATCCGTCCAGAGGACGAGAAGCCCGAAGCGGAGGAAGCCAGCGATGGCGAAACCGTCATCGATGGCGTGCGCGTCAACGGTGATGGCGAGATCATCGAGGACGGCGACGATGCAGCCGCACATAACGCCGACGACGAGGACGCAGGGGATGACGGCACGCCGCTGTCCGACCTTCTCGTCCGCGAGCTGACCACGCATCGCACCCTTGGCCTGCGGGTCGCCCTTGGCGAGCAGCCGGACATGGCCTTAATCGCCGTCACCCATGCGCTCGCCGCGCAGAGCTTCCATCGCGGCGGTGACGCCCATTGCCTCGACATCCGCACCGTCAGTCCACCCCTTGGCGGACACGCGGACGGCATCGAGGATACGGCGGCGGCAAAGGCGCTCGCGGATCGTCACGCCGGATGGGCGGCGGACATGCCGCGCGACGTGGCGGACCTGTGGGGCTTCATCACCGGGCTGGACCATGCAAGCGTCATGGCGCTGTTCGCGCATTGCGCCTCGCAGACCGTTAACGCGGTGAAAGTGCCTTGGGAGCGCAAGCCGCGCGCGCTTGAGACGGCTGACAAGCTGGCAAGCGCACTTGCGCTCGACATGACCGCGCACTGGACGCCGACGGTGCGAACCTATCTCGGCCGCGTGACGAAGGCGCTCATCCTCGATGCTGTACGAGAGGCCGTCAGCGGTGAGGCGGCGGATCGCATCGCCAGCATGAAGAAGCAGCCGATGGCGGAAGCCGCCGAGCAGCTTCTTGCCGGGACCGGATGGCTGCCGCCGCTGATGCGCACCACGCCGGTTGCGGAAACGGAGAGCGGGCCTGTCGAGGACATCGACACGACCGAGGGGAGTGAAGGGTTCCCCGAAGCCGCCGAGTGAGCCGCCGCGGCCGGGGCCGCCCTCGCGCGGCCTCGGCCAGTGTCCCGACACCGCCCGAGGGATTTTCCGGCCGCGCCTGATCGGCGCGGCCAAGGCCCTCGAGCACGACAGCAGGACACGAGACCATGAAGACCGATGCAAAACAGCGGGCGACACTGACCCGCATGGAGACGGCGCACGCCGAGACCGCGCGCCACCTTGCCGTCATCGAGCGGCAGGTTGAAGCGCGCGCCGAACGCATGACGACGAGCAGCCGCGTCAAGGCTCGCCAGTTTGGCCGTGCCTCCGCCACCTGGAGCCGCGCCGACGAGCGCGACGTTCAGGCTAACGTCGCGGCGCTGCGCTTTGCGCGGCGCGGCGAGATCGATGCGCTGTCCCAAAAGCTGGCGCGGCAGGCCGGAGCCATCGCGGCACACTGCGTTCGCTGCCGGATCAACGAACCGGCAGGGGAGGGCGTGTCATGATGCCGCGCTTTCCCCGCACCGAAGCCCTGATCCCCGACGAACTGCTGGCCAAGCTGATCGAGAACGGCCGCACCAGCGAGGAGCGTGACGGCTTCGATCCGTTCCCGGTCGTGAAGCTGTTCACGCCTGATGGTGCCGCGACATGGCTCATCACGGAAGCCTGTCCCGAAGGCGAGGACGTTCGCCTGTTCGGCCTGTGTGACCTTGGCATGGGCAGTCCCGAACTCGGCTACCTG
>NZ_CALMSV010000073.1 GCF_937872355.1 uncultured Sphingorhabdus sp.
TAAACTGGAGGTTTTCGAATTTCAGATAAATATTCGCGCCTGTCAGGTTGGACAGCGTTTTGCTGTGCAAAGTGGGCGTTGCGACAATGGCGTCGCGGATACGCTCGTGCGCGGCGCGGACATCGGCAAGGGTCAGAAGATCGGACATAGTGGCGCGGGCCCTAACCTATCTGGCGCAATGTGAAAACAGACATTAAGGCTCAGGCATGGCAAGAATAGCTTTTATCGGATTGGGCGTCATGGGCGGCCCGATCGCACGTCACCTTCGCAACGCTGGTCATGAGATGACCGTGTACAATCGTTCATCAGCCAAGGCCGACAAATGGGTTGCCGAACATGGCGGGCAAAAGGCCGCATCGCCGGCAGAGGCTGCGAAGGACGCGGAATTTGTCGTTAGCTGTGTCGGCACCGACGATGACCTGGCCAGCATCACTTTGGGCCGCGATGGTGTATTCGCCGCGATGCCAAAGGGCAGCACCTTCATCGACCATACAACGGTATCAGCCCGGATTGCACGCCAGTTGGCTGTCGAAGCCAAGGGACGTGGCATCCATTGCGTCGATGCGCCTGTGACAGGCGGACAGGCTGGTGCTGAAAATGGCACCTTGGCAATCATGTGCGGGGGCACAGAAGCAGCGGTAGTATCGGCCACACCGGTGATGGCGGCATATTCCAAACGTGTCGTCCATGTCGGCGGTCCGGGCGATGGGCAAACGGCAAAAATGGTCAACCAGATTTGCATTGCAGGGGTCTTACAAGGCCTCTCCGAAGCCCTGCACTTCGCCCAATGTGCCGAGCTCGATCTCGACAAAGTGTTCGATGCCATTTCGGGAGGGGCTGCACAAAGCTGGCAGATGGACAATCGCTGGGCAACTATGGCGAAGGGCGAGTTTGACTTCGGTTTCGCCGTCGACTGGATGCGAAAGGATCTGGGGCTGGCAATCGACGAAGCCCGCGCCAATGGTGCCAGCATTCCAATCGCAGCAATGACCGACCAATTCTTTTCCGATATCCAATATATGGGCGGCGGACGACAGGATACGAGTGCATTGGTGCGGAGGTTGCCGAAACGATGAAAGCCATTACCCGATTGGCTGCGGCAATTTGCATTGCATTCGCAGCCCCTGTTTACGCCGATGGCATGGTTGAAAATGTCAATGGCATCACGCTCGACAAAGACGGCAAGGTTGTTCGCTTCTCTGCGGTGCTGATCGACAAGGAAGGCAAGATCAGCCAGCTTTTAACGAGCAAGGAAAAAGCTCCCAAACAGCTTGATTTTCGCCATGACGGGCGCGGGCTGACGATGCTTCCCGGGCTGATTGATGCGCATGGACATGTGATGGGGCTCGGTTTTGCAGCGCTGACGCTGGACTTGTCGGGTACCAACTCGCTGGAAGAGGCGCAGGCGGCGATCAAAGCTTATGCTACGAAATATCCCGAGCGCAGATGGATAGTCGGGCGTGGCTGGAACCAGGAAAAATGGGGCTTGGGTCGTTTCCCGACCTCTGCCGATCTGGATGCCGTCGTTGCTGATCGCCCGATCTGGCTCGAGCGGGTTGATGGCCATGCGGGCTGGGCCAACAGCAAGGCGATGGAAATTGCAGGTGTGACTGGTGCCTCAAAATCGCCTGCGGGTGGCCGAATCGAGATGGTGGGTGCCAAGCCCAGTGGCATCTTTGTCGATGCGGCCAGCGATCTCGTCGCAAAACACATCCCCGCACCCAAACCTGCGGAACGCGATCTGGCGTTGGCCGAGGCGCAGAAGGCATTGCTCTCGGTTGGCGTGACCAGCATTGCCGATATGGGAACGACAATCGAGGACTGGCAAAGCTATCGGCGCGCAGGCGATGCTGGTTGGCTGTCGATCCGTATCTTTGGCTATGCAGGCGGAATCGACAATATGGTGGCCATTGCAGGGCCGCGCCCGACACCCTGGTTGTATGACGACAAGCTGCGTCTGGGCGGTGTGAAGCTCTATCTGGACGGCGCGCTGGGCAGTCGCGGGGCTTGGCTGAAAAAGCCTTATGCCGATGCACCCGGTCAAACCGGTCTTTCATTTCTGGCAAGTGCTGAAATCCGTAATCTGATGGTCCGTGCGTCGATGGATGGCTTTCAGACTGCTGTGCATGCAATCGGTGATGCCGCCAACGCAGATGCGATTGGCGCGGTCGAGGATTTGGCGGAGACCTATGCGGGCGACCGGCGCTGGCGGATCGAGCATGTGCAGATAGTCGATCCGGCCGACCTGCCCCGCCTTGCCAAAAATGGCATCATCGCGTCGATGCAGCCGGTCCATCAGACATCTGACCGGCTGATGGCGGAAGCGCGGTTGGGGCCTGAGCGGCTGGCCGGTGCCTATGCCTGGAACTCGATACTGAAAGCGGGCGGGAAGCTTGCATTCGGCTCTGATACGCCTGTTGAAGCGCCCAATCCCTTTGCTGGCATCGCAGCGGCAATGACGCGCGAGGACGCACAGGGGCAGCCATTCGGAGGGTGGATTCCCGCCGAGCGAGTAACGCGCGAACAAGCCTTGGCTGGATTCACCATTGGCGCGGCCTATGCTGCTTTTGCGGAGGGAAAAGTGGGTTCGCTGACCCCCGGGCATCGCGCCGACTTTATCTTGGTCGACACTGATCCACTGCTGGCATCGCCTGCGCAAATCCGCGCGGCTCGGGTGAAAGAGACCTGGTTGGGCGGACGGCCGGTCTACAAACAAGATGATATAGCCAAGATAAACACCCTAAATGACGCAACATCGCGTTAATCTAGCGCGCAACAATGTTTTTAATTAATCGATTAAATTAGTCATTGCAGTTGCGCTTTGTTGCAGTTGAGCAACATTCTTTGAAAAATTGTTGCAACAATGTCTGTCGTAGGTGACTTATGCGCATAAAGCGCATAGGTATGCAGGCAATAATAAAAGTTGACGTTGAAGGAGAGGGTTATGAAGGCCAATACTGGCATCCGGAAAACTGTGTTCGCTTTATCTGCCGCAACTTGCGCGCTGGTGATGCCGACATATGCCTATGCTCAAGATGAGGCAGCCGACACCGCAGAAGAAGAAGTCGAGATCGTCGTTACTGCACAAGGCCGTTCGCAGGTCTTGTCTGATGTGCCGGTGGCCATTTCGGCGGTGAACGCCGAAACGCTGCAAAACAGCGGCGCGAATGACATTCGCCAGCTGAACCAAGTTGCGCCATCGCTGCTCGTCTCTTCGACTGGATCGGAAGCCAACGGCTCGGCACGTATTCGCGGTATCGGTACGGTCGGCGACAACCCGGGCCTTGAAAGCTCGGTTCCGGTCTTCATCGATGGCGTGTACCGCTCGCGTTCAGGCATCGGCCTCAATGAACTTGGTGAAATCGACCGAGTTGAAGTACAGCGTGGCCCGCAGGGAACCTTGGGCGGACGCAACTCGTCCGCAGGCCTGATCAGCATCTATTCGAAAAAGCCCGAATTCTCCTTTGGCGGTAGCGGCGAGCTGACCTATGGCAACTATGATTTCATGCGCGCTGCCAGCAGCATCACCGGACCGATCAGCGAACAGATCGCCTTCCGGGTAGACGGTGTTTATGTGAAGCGCGATGGTTTCTATCGCGATGATACCAATGGTCGCGATGTGAATAACCGTGACCGCTATTTCCTGCGTGGACAGTTGCTGTTCGAACCCAATGACGATCTGTCGGTTCGCCTCATTGCGGACTATACGTCGCGCAAGGAAGCATGCTGCGCTGCGACATATGTGGACGGTACGGTCAACCCATATATCGGCAATCTGAATAATTTGGCGACGCCGCTGAACAATTCGGCTGCGAACAACATTATCAATGTGCTGCGCGACCTGGGGCAGCCGCTTTCGTCGTTCAGTCAGGGATATGGCCGAAAGATTTCGATCAGCCCCAATCGTTTGTTCAATGGCGAAACCAAAGATTACGGTTTTTCCGGCCAGATCGATTATGATTTTGGCGGAGCTAAATTGACTTCAATCACGGCGTACCGTGAATATCGTTCGGGTCAGGCTTCAGATACCGATTATGGCGAAGTCGACATCCTTTATCGCGCACCCAGCGATGATGCCTATCGCCAGTTCCACACATTCACACAGGAACTGCGTTTGCAGGGCGAAGCATTTGGCGGCACGCTCGATTGGCTGGTCGGCGGTTTCTACGCCAATGAGAAGTTGACGGTTCGTGATAATCTGCGCTTCGGCAACCAATATGGCCGCTTTGCAACCTGCCGTATCATTTCCGGGGGCGGCCTTGCCGGTCTGTACTCGCCGACCAACCCATCATGCGTTGCGCCGGTCGTAGGCCCCGCAACGCTTGCGGGTGCTACCGGAACCTCTGGTGCGGATATCGTTGCGGCGTTTACAGCGTTGGATAGCCTCAATGATTTGGGAACTACCAATGAAAGCTACTTCCAGAACGGTACTAACTGGGCCCTGTTTACGCACAATATCGTGCACATCACAGACACGCTCGATCTGACACTTGGTCTGCGTTACACAAGTGACAAGAAAAAGTTCGATGCTACCTTCGGCAACGACAATACCCGCTGCACGACGATTCAGGGATTGGTCTTCGACGACCTGACAACGACGACCGCGGGTACAGCATTGCAGATTGGAACGGCCCGAGCTCTTGCATCAGCTCTGATCGGGCTGGGCTGTCAGGGTAACTCTACTGCGGAATTGAACGGCGTTTCGATTAATGACCGTCGCAGCGAAGACAAATTCACAGGCACTGCGATTCTTTCCTGGAAAGCGACAGATGATCTTCTGCTCTATGGCAGCTTCGCGCGTGGATATAAAGCAGGCGGTTTCAACCTTGATCGATCAGCGCTCAAACCACCGATCGTGGTGAACGCGGCAGGAGTGCCTACGAGTGTGACATTCGCAGGGGCTGGCGGAGCGCAGTCGCTGGTCGGCAATCTGCAATTTGATCCCGAAGTGGTCGACAGCTACGAAATCGGTGCAAAATATGCGACGGGGCCGTTCAGCGTCAGCCTCTCGGCTTTCCGTTCGGATTTCAGCAATTTCCAGCTGAATACCTTTAATGGCGCCGTGTACCTTGTTCAGACTATCAATGGCTGCTCAGCCGATCTTGGCGGGGCGGATCGTGATTTGAGCAATGCTACAGGAGCGTGTGCTGCAGGTGATGTAGGTTATGGCGTCCGGGCAGAAGGTTTCGAACTTGAAGCTTCGCTGGTTCCGGCTCGCAACTTCCGCATGGCGGCAGGCTTGACCTATGCGAATACCAGCTATCGCACCAATCTGGTGGGCAACAAGTCCGGTGCTCCGCTGGATGCCGCCTTGCGCAAGCTGCCGGGTGACAATCTGTCGAACGCACCTGAACTGGTGGCAACCAGCAGCATCACCTGGACTCCTGAAATTGGCGGAAGTGGTCTTTCGGGTCTGTTGTATATCGATGGTCGCTTGACCGGCGATTACAACACCGGCTCGGATCTGTTCCCGCAAAAGGAACAGGATGGCTATGCGATCTTCAACGCGCGCATTGGCATCCGCGGTCCGGATGAGGCTTGGTCGCTCGAATTGTGGGGCCAGAATATCTTCAATCAGGACTATGCGCAGGTTGCCTTTAACACGCCGTTCCAGGCAGGTGGCGCCAGCGCGCAATTCACCGATCCGCAATATCCGGGCGGTCGCCAGCTGTTCTCACACTTCCTGGCCGAACCGCGCACCTACGGAATTACGCTTCGTGGCAAATTCTGAGGAATGCCGAACCAAAATTAGAAAAGGCCCGCTTCGGCGGGCCTTTTTGTTTGATGCGTTACCGAAAATTAGAGCGGTATCGTAAAGTTCAAAAAATCGGGCATCGGGCCGTTCCAGTCGCCATCGACAGTGCCGTCGTCGCGTTCTTTGGCGGCAGGCTTACCGTGCTTTTTGGGTTCCGATTTCGCCGGCCGAGATGGTGCTTTTGCTTCACTGGGCTCTTTGGGTTTCGTCGAGGCTTTACGACGCGACGGGCGCTCACGTTCCGGTTCGTCCGCACTTTCGCTTGCCTGCTTACCCAGACGCTCGATCTTCAAGCCGATCAGCTTCTCGATATTATCGATCGCTTCTTCATCGGCCTTGGTCACAAAGGTAAAGGCTTTGCCCTTGGCACCTGCGCGACCGGTGCGGCCGATACGGTGGACATAATCGTCGGGATGCCAGGGAGCGTCAAAGTTGAACACATGGCTGACGCCCTTGATATCAAGACCACGCGCGGCAACGTCGGAGGCGACCAGAAGATTGATGGTTCCGCTCTTGAATGCATCCAACTGTCGCTGGCGCGATGCCTGATCAATGTCGCCATGGATTTCACCCGAACGAAAACCATGTTGCTGCAGGCTCTTGTTGAGCTCGCGCACGGTTGTCTTGCGGTTGCAGAAGATTATGGCGGTGTGCGCATCTTCGCTGCGTAACAGGCTCCGCAGCACTTCGCGCTTTTTCATCGGTGCAACATCGACCAGTTTGGCTTCGATGTTGAGATTCGAGGAGGCGGGCCTCGCAACCTCAATATATTTCGGGTTCGAAAGGAACTTGTCCGCCAGCTTCTTGATCGGCGGCGGCATGGTTGCCGAAAAAAGCAGCGTTTGCCGCGTTGTTGGCAGTTTCGTGCAGATATTTTCGATGTCGGGAATGAAGCCCATATCGAGCATGCGGTCGGCTTCGTCGATAACCAGCAACTCGCAGCCATTGAGCAGGATATTGCCGCGCTCGAAGAGATCCA
>NZ_CALMSV010000074.1 GCF_937872355.1 uncultured Sphingorhabdus sp.
AACCCCCTCTCCCATTGGGAGAGGGAGTAGATTACCGCGCCCGCTTCACCGCAGTCTTGAACTTGCCCAAACCTGATGGTTTGGGGCCATAGTTGCGGGGACGTTCACTGTCGCGGCCATGTGAGGCACCACTGATTGGCGGGCCACCACGTTTGTGGTTGGGGCGATTGTCGGCGCGGGGTGCACGCTGATCGTCGCGACGTTCGCTGCCACGATCATCGCGGACAGGAATTTCGTCACGGCCATAACCGTCGCGGCTCATCAACGGGCTGCCATGGGCCGGACGCGCGCGACCTGAACCTTGACGACCGCCGGGTCGACCCTGCCCCTGACGTTCGCCGCCCGGACGCCCGCCTGCACGGCGGGGGCGTTCTTTCCGCTTGGCGACGGATGGCTTGGGCATTTCGGCTACCAGTTGGCGGAAACCTTCGGGCAGGCCAACCTGCATCAGGCGCACCTTGGTCAGCTTTTCGATATCCTTCAGATAGCCACGCTCATCATCGCTGACAAAACTGACAGCGATGCCGTCTGCCCCGGCACGCGCGGTGCGGCCGATGCGGTGGACATATTGGTCGGGCACATTGGGCAGCTCATAATTGAACACATGGCTGACGCCGGGGACGTCGATACCGCGCGCGGCGATGTCGGTTGCGACCAGCACTTTCAGATGTCCGTGGCGGAAGCCCTGCATCGCTGCGGTGCGCTGTCCCTGGCTCTTATTGCCATGGATAGCGGCTGCCTTGATGCCTGCGCCCGCCAGATGGCGGACCACCCGGTCGGCACCATGTTTGGTGCGGGTGAAGACAAGCGCACGCTCGACAGCCTCATCCTTGAGGCGATAGTTGAGCAAGGCCTGCTTTTCACCCTGCGTAACGAAGGTGACGAATTGATCGACGCGTTCCGCCGTTGTCGCTGCTGGCGTTACCGAGACGCGCACGGGGTTGTTCAGGAAACGGTTTCCCAGTTCTGCAATCGCCTTGGGCATGGTGGCCGAAAAGAACAGGCTCTGTCGCTTCTTAGGGAGCAGCAGGTCAATGCGCTTCAATGCGTGAATGAAGCCTAGATCCATCATCTGGTCGGCTTCGTCGAGGACGAAGATCTCGACGTCCTTCAGGCTCAACGCGCGTTGTTCGATAAGGTCGAGCAGTCGGCCAGGCGTTGCGACAAGGATGTCGGTGCCGGGCTGCAGCTTCTTCTTCTGCGTGAAAATGGGCATGCCGCCGAATACGCAGTTGACGGTTAGGCCCAGAAACTTGCCATAGTCGCGGAACTTTTCCGCAATCTGCGCGGCCAGCTCGCGCGTCGGCGAAAGCACCAGCATACGGCAGCCATAAGGCACGCGCGGTTTGATGTTGGTGGCGAAATGGTGGAGCGAGGGCAGCGCAAAGGCAGCGGTCTTGCCGGTGCCGGTCTGCGCAATACCGCACAGGTCGCGACCTTCCAGCAAAGGCGGTATCGCCTGCATCTGGATCGGGGTCGGGGTATCATATCCCGAAGCGGCAAGCGCCTTCAGGAGGGGTTGGGCAAGGCCCAGTTCTTCAAAAAAAGACATAATAAACTCTCAAATATGCATGATGCAGCCCGCGCAGGCCTTTTGGCAGCGCGCGGCGCACAAGCGGGTTTAAGGGCAAGCGAAACGCCGACCCCTTGGAAACCACCCCGCGTGAATTGGGAAGCCTCTTGGCTGCGCGCATCTCTCGATCGACGGAGCTTTTGAACAAGCTCTCACGCTGTCGATACTGCGGCGGTTATCCCCGCTCGCCTCATGCGCTTGAAGGCCATATGGCGGAGTGGGCACCAAAAAGCAAGAAATTACTGCAATGCAGCAATTATCTGTCGTGACTGGCCGCTTGACGCCCCTGTTAACTTTTCATTATCCATTTTCGTTCAGAGATTTCCCCGAAAGCCTATAGCCGCTGGAGGAAGTGCGAAAATGTCGGGGCAAAAACAGGATTTGGTGGACGTAGCGATCATCGGCGCAGGACCCGCAGGGCTGACTGCTGCCTATCTGCTCTCCAAAAAGGGCTATAGCGTCACTGTTATCGAAAAAGACGAACGCTATGTCGGCGGCATCAGCCGCACCGTCGAAGTCGATGGCTATCGTTTCGATATTGGCGGCCATCGCTTCTTTTCGAAGTCCAAGGAAGTCGTCGACCTCTGGAACGAAATCCTTCCCGATGATTTCATCCAGCGCCCGCGCATGAGCCGCATCTATTATGAAGGCAAATTCTACAGCTATCCGCTGCGTGCGTTCGAAGCCCTGTTCAATCTTGGCATCATTCGTTCGACCTTGTGCATGGCGAGCTATGCCAAGGCGAAACTGCTTCCAAACCGCAACGTCCGCTCGTTCGAGGATTGGACGACGAACCAGTTTGGTTGGAAGCTCTATTCGATCTTCTTCAAGACCTATACCGAGAAGGTATGGGGCATGCCCTGCGACGAAATGTCGGCAGACTGGGCCGCGCAACGCATTAAGGGATTGAGCCTTGGTGCCGCGGTAATGGACGGGCTGAAGCGTAGCCTTGGCCTCAACAAAAAGCCCAATGACGGCATGGAAACCAAGACTTTGCTCGAAACCTTCCGCTATCCGCGGCTGGGGCCGGGCATGATGTGGGATGCGGCACGCGATTTCGTCATCGCCAAGGGTAACAATGTACTGATGGGGCACAGCTTCAATCAGCTAGCGCAAGATGCCAAAGGCAATTGGCGTCTGTCGGCGACCAAGACCGATGGCAGCGAAACCGTTGTTCAGGCACGCCATGTGATCAGTTCGGCGCCCATGCGCGAGCTTTCGGCCCGCATTCATCCGCTGCCACAAACTTCGCTCGAGGCATCAAACCTCAAATATCGCGACTTCCTGACCGTAGCCTTGATGATCAAGTCGGACGATCTGTTCCCTGACAACTGGATCTATATCCATGACAGCAAGGTGAAGGTCGGCCGGGTACAAAATTTTCGCAGCTGGTCACCCGAAATGGTGCCTGATCCGTCGATAGCCTGTGTCGGCCTTGAATATTTCTGCTTCGAAGGTGATGGCCTCTGGTCATCGAGAGATGCCGATCTGGTCGAACTTGCGAAGAAAGAAATGGCGATCCTTGGCCTGTGCAACCCCGAAGACGTGGTCGGCGGCGCGGTTGTCCGTCAGGAAAAAGCTTATCCGGTTTATGACGACAGCTATGCCGCGAATGTCGAGGCGATGCGCTCGGAACTCGAAAGCAAATACCCGACGCTGCACATGGTCGGCCGCAACGGTATGCACCGCTACAATAATCAGGACCATGCGATGATGACGGCGATGCTGACGGTCGAGAATATTGAGGCTGGCGCGCGTGTCTACAATATCTGGAACGTCAACGAAGACGCCGAGTATCATGAGGCGGGCGACGAAGGCGAACAGGAAAAGATTGCGGTCAAGGTGACCGAGGATCAGGCCGCTGCGCTTGCTTCAGAACGTGACGTCCCGACCCGCGTGGCACCCGCAACGAAACAGCGCAAAATCGTCAAGGCGGCCTGACTTCAATGGAGCGGGCAATGGCCTCCGCCCTGCAGCTTTGGCAGCGGTTTACGATAACGCGCTACCTTGTCGCCAGCATCATTGCCTTGGCATTTGATGTGGCGCTGTTCTCGAGCCTTGTCGCGGTCAAGATCGATCCGACGCTTGCTTCTGCGGCGGGATATTGCGCTGGAATCGTGGTGCACTGGATGGTGAGTGCCAACTTCGTTTTCACGGGCAAGGCCAGGGTTGGCGCCGCGCTGCACATTCAGCGCGCATTGTTCGCCGGTTCGGCGCTTGCTGGCCTTGGAATAACAGTGGCGACTGTAGAATTTCTCGGCCGCGCGGGCGTGCATCCATTGCCATCCAAAGGAGCCGCTGTCGCAATCAGCTTTTTTGCGGTGTATGCACTGCGCAAATGGGGGGTTTTCCGGTGACCACGCTAACAGCGCAGACCGTTCGCCCGCCATTTTGGGGCGTGGATGAGCAACTCAAAAGCTTTGGCCGTTGGCTCCTCATCTGGGTTGTCCTCGCCAATGCGGGATTTGCAGTGTTGTGGTTTTCCGGAGCACCGCCACGGCACATGGATATTGTCTATACCGGGGTACTTGGCCTCATCGTGATGCGGACCAGTTTCTGGATACGGTACGCTGCGTTTGCCGGAGCCTTGATCTATTCGACGCTGCGTTTCATCGGTGGTCTGTTCAATCTTGATATCTCCTCGTTGCTCTATTCGTTGAAATTCTTTGCCGAGATCAAGCCATCCAACTCCTATGACTATATAGCGGCGGCCATTGCGATTGTGATGGTGCTTGGAATCGGTTGGCGTCTTTTGAAGCGCAACATCCATTTTTCCCGGCCGTTGCTGATTGCCGGTGCGGGCGGGCTTTTCTTCACCTTGGCCGGCGTCGACTTGTGGATGGGCAAGGACATGCGAGGCCACTATTTCCGTGCCGCGCCTGCGGGAGCGACATTCGATTCGGCAACCAAGAGCAGCGGGTTTGTGGCGCGCGCGGATGGGCAGCGGCACCTGATATTGATCGTCGTCGAAGCCATGGGTCTTCCCCAAAATAATCCCGAAATGTCGCGACTGATGTTTGCGCCGCTGTTGCAAGACAAGGATGTGCAGGCGAAGTTCGATTTTAGCAGGGGATCGGCGCCTTATTACAACAGCACCACAGCCGGAGAGATCCGTGAATTATGCGGGCGCTGGGGCGATTATTATGACCTTGTCGATCGCAAGGATGAAAAATGCATCCCGGCACAGTTGGTCGCAAAGGGCTATGACACGCTGGCGATGCACAGTTTCACGCCGAATTTCTTTGCGCGTGAAAAATGGTATCCCAATGTCGGCTTCAAGCACATGGCATTCAAAAACGACATGGTTGCGGAGGGTTCCGAGAAATGCGGCGGTGTTTTCCCTGGTGCATGTGACCGCGATATTCCTCGCCAGATTTCAGTGCGGTTGAAGTCTGCGGACAAGCCGACTTTTCTCTATTGGCTGACGCTCAATTCGCACTTGCCAGTGCCTGCGGGACTGAACCTCAATGTCGACAATTGTGAACGTGTCTCGCCTCTGTTGAAAAGCGATTATCCTCAGATCTGCAGGCAGTTTGCTATTTATGACGACATATTCACCGCACTCGCGAGTGAAATTTCGGCTGCCGACTTTCCCGAAGCGGATATTCTTATAGTTGGGGATCATATGCCGCCTTATTTCGATCGGCATCACCGGACCCAGTTTAATCCCGCAAAGGTCCCCTGGCTGTATCTGAAGCATAAGCCGACTGTGCGGGTTGCGTCGAATTGAACCGATGAACGGCGTTCCGCAAAATAACAGCAAAGAGTCCTTGCCCAAGCTGGCAGCCATCATCTGGCTCGCAGCTGCGGCCTTCCTTATCTATTCAAGCTGGCCCAATATCGCTTCTCGTTCCGGATGGGATCCCGATGATCAGCTGCGTATGGTGCAGCTGCGTGATTTTCTTGCCGGGCAAAGCTGGTTCGATACCACCCAATATCGGTTGAATGCACCTGAGGGCGGCCCAATGCACTGGTCGCGACTAATCGAGTTACCGCTTGCTATCATTGTTATCATAGCAGCTCCGCTATTTGGTCAGGCGGGTGCGGAGATGCTCGCCGGCACGGTCATACCCCTATTGTGCTACGCGACGATCGCCTACATTCTCGGCCGCGTAGCAATGTCTTTGGGGGGGAGGCTGGCTGGCGGGATTGCTGTCGTCATGACGTTGATGTCACCTGCAATAACGATGCAACTGCGCCCAATGCGGATCGACCATCATGGCTGGCAGCTGGTTTGCGCCGCCCTTACACTCTGGACGTTGTTCTGGCCTTCGCCCCGCAAAGCCGGGGTCGTAATGGGTCTGGCCATGGCGGTGTGGCTGCACATATCGCTGGAAGGGGCGCCCGCAGCAGCGGCGTTTTTTGCAGTTCTGGGCTGGCGCTGGGCTTTTAAGGGAGATGGTGCACAGCGGCTCGGCTGGGCTGTGCTTACATTTACCTCTGCTACTTTGGCTCTTTTCTTCGGCACGCAAGCGACGGGACTGTCTGCACCCAATTTTTGCGATACGATCTCGCCAGCGCATATTTACGCGATTGCAGCCGCTGGCATGATTATCGCGCCACCCGCCCTCCTCCTGCAGATGGGCAGGGTGCCGCGCTTCGCAATCGTTCTGGCGGCAGCCCTTGCGTCGGCGGCAATTTACCTGAATGCGGCGCCCGATTGTGCGCGCGGCGCCTTTTCAACGATGGATCCGGTCGTTCGTGCCTATTGGTATGATATGGTGCGCGAAGGTTTGCCGGTTTGGCATCAGAAATGGGGCACAGCCATATTGATGCTGGCTGTACCGGCTGTCGGCCTTGCAACCCTGGCATTATTGTTGATCAGGTCAGACGTCGAGCAGCGTGCCAACTACGCCATCATCGCGTTTCTCAGTATTTACACGCTTCTGCTTTCGTTGCTGGTTTTCCGCACCGTTTCGACCGCCACACTGGTTGCAACGCCTGTCATCGCGACTGGTATTGCAAAACTGTTCAGCCGTTACAGAGCGGAGCCCGTGGCTATCCGCAGAATTGGGTTGGTCGCCCTTATGGCGCTAATGCTCATGCCGGGACCATATTTTTCACAGATATTCAAATTGTTATCGCCGCATGTGGCAAACAGCCAGTTGGAGGTTGCGGGTGAGAAGGGCAGCGAAGCCGGGCAATGCGAATCCAGCGAATCGGTTCGTGCTTTGGCGGCTCTCAAACAGGCCAATATCGTCGCGCCGTTCGACATAGGTCCCAAAATCCTGCTGAACACCTCGCACAGCGTCTTGGCCTCCAGCCATCACCGCAATGAAAAGGCCTTGCGCGCGCATATCGACATATACCGGCTGCCACCAATGCAGTCGCGGGGGATCATTAAGCGTCGCAAAATAACCCATATCGTCGCTTGTATCGATGAAGCCGAAATGAAAGGCTATCAACGGCGCAACCCTGATGGTCTCTGGGCGCAACTGGCGAAAGGCAACACGCCTGATTGGCTGGAAAAAATGCCCGATATGGGCGAAGGGCTGAAGGTCTGGCGCGTGCGTTAGAATTTGTTTCAGTTTCACTGAAACGGTGGGGACCCGCCTCAGACTCTAAAGGTGCATGAAGTCGCGCGGATAGCTGCGCAGATGTGCGCCACCATCGACGAAAACAATCTGCCCGGTCACGTGGCGGGCCTTGGCCAAGTACAGCACGGCATCGGCGATTGCTTTTGCATCCGGTAATTGGCCCAAGGGCATGTCTTCGTTGAGCCGCTGCATCTGCCCATCGTCATAGTCATCGGTGGGAATCACCAGACCGGGGGCGACGCCATTGACCCGTGCGCGTTTTCCGAAAGCCGCCGCGAGCGAGCGAACCGAACCGGCCAGCGCCTGCTTCGACAGTGTGTAGCTCAGCTGATCGCCATTGGGGTTGGTGATGCGCTGGTCTACGATTTGGACGATTGCGGGCTGGGCTGTTTCAGCTGACGCCTGCACCAGTGCCCTGCTCAACAATATGGGTGCGAATAGATTGAGCGCAAAGTGGTCACTCAGGGAGTTGGCAGACAGCGCCTCCCATCCATCCTGCCCGAACATCGCGGCATTGTTGACCAGCAGATCGGGTGCGCGACCGAAATGAGCCAGCACTTCAGACATCAGCGTTTCTGTCGCACCTTCTGCCGAAAGGTCGGCAGCAAAATACATCCAGTTGGTGGCGTTATGGTCGAGTGTAGCCGCAAGCTCAATATCCGGCGTGCCGTCGCCGTGGCTGGTCAGCGCGAGATCATATCCCGCATCCGCCAGTTGCGCTGCGATCACCGCGCCCAGCCGTCGCATCCCGCCAGTGACGAGCGCGAGTGGTCGGGTCACTTGCGGTGCCTCGTCAACGTGATCCCGATCGATTCGCCGTCTTCAGAAATCGCCAGCTTGATGATCTTCACCGTCACATTCTGGACGCGCGGATCGGCGGCGAACAGCTTGTCGATGATATGGTCCGCCACCGCCTCTATCAGCGTGAAGTGCACGCCTTCGGGAAAAACCGTCGCGGCCTCTTTGATCGCCATATAGTTTTTCGAAGCCGACAACGGCGTGTCGGGCGCATAATGCGGCGCAACCTCGAGGTCGGCGCTGACCGAGATGTGCAGCGGCTGCGGCAGGTGTGTTTCCTGGCTGTAAATGCCGGTGAGCACATTGACGTGCAGGTCGTGCACTTCGAGGGTGAGAAGATCGTTCATGTCAGTCCTGTTGCGACCATCTGGCGAAGATTGCGGTCGGTAATAATAGCCCTCTTGCCTGTTCGCGAACAGCCAGTTCGCCGAATTCTACTTTGCCGGGCAGGTCAGCAAAATGCGCCTGCAGCAGGTTGCCCAGAGCGATTGCCGACATACGGACGGCATATACGGTGAGGAAGAGGAAACGTGAATTGGTGTCGAGCAGCTGGCGGCAGTTGGCGATCAGGCCGGGTAGGTCTTCCTCAAGCCGCCAAACTTCGCCATCGGGCCCGCGGCCATATTTGGGTGGGTCGAGGAGGATACCATCGTAACGCCGATCACGCCGCACCTCGCGTGCGACGAACTTGGCCGCATCATCGACGATCCATCGGATGGGCCGATCAGACATGCCTGATAGCGCTGCATTTTCGCGCGCCTGCGCCACCGATTTCTTGGAGGCATCGACATGCACCATCTGCGCGCCCGCTGACGAAAGCGCCAAGGTGCCAACGCCGGTATAGCCAAACAGGTTCATGCAATTGGGCTCGGGCGTTGCAGAAATCTGTCCACGCATCCAGCGCCAGACCGGGTCCATGTCGGGAAAGAAGCCCAAATGTCGGAATGGGGTGCAACTTGCGGTGAAGCTGACCTCGTCATTCCATTTGAGCGGCCAGCCATCCTGCGGAACCGGCTTGTCATAATACCAGCGACCGCCGCCATCCTCGTCCGAGCCGGGCACGAATTCGCCATCGGCCTGCCAGTCCGCGGTGGCCGGTTCCCACATCGCTTGCGGCTCGGGACGGATAAAGCGGCGGTTGCCATAGGATTCGAGCTTACGGCCATTACCGCTGTCGATCAGCGTGTAATCGGGCCTCGGCTCGCTGACGAGGGTGACGAAATCAGGCGCGAGCGGCATGGCCCAGCACATGGTCGCGCACCGCGACATAATCCGAAGGCAGCACGATAAACCGCTCCTCACGGTCAAACAGATTGCCGACGCGCGAAGGCAAAGAAGGGCGCACGCCGGTTGCCCGTTCGACCGCATCGGGGAATTTGGCAGGATGCGCGGTCGCCAGCGTCACTACCGGAATGTCGGCCGAAATGCCTGCATTGCGCGCTGCGTGGAGCGCGATCGCAGTGTGCGGATCGACAATTTCGGCGCATTTTTCATAGGCCCAGCGCATCGCGCCCGACATTTCATCGGCGTCAGCACGCGCGCTTTGGAAAATCCCCGCCTTGCTGCGCATGGCATCGCTCAGCGCCGTTTTGCCGTCCTGTTCGAACAACTTCATACGTGCAGCGGTCGCGCTGCCCTCACGGCCTTCAAGGTCGAACAGCAGCCGTTCGAAATTGCTCGACACCTGTATGTCCATCGAGGGTGCGGCAGTCGGCGTGACCGTGCCGACCGAATAATCGCCCTTGGCGAGCGCGCGGTGAAGGATATCGCTGACGTTGGTGGCCACGATCAGCCGCTCGATAGGCAAGCCCATTTGCGCCGCAACATAGCCGGCAAAAACATCGCCGAAATTACCGGTGGGCACCGAAAAGGCAATTTTGCGCTCGGGCGCGCCCAGTTGCAGCGCGGCCCAGAAATAATAGACCACCTGCGCCATCAGTCGCGCCCAGTTGATCGAATTGACCGCCGACAAAGTGATCGCACTGGTGACTTCGCTGTCACCAAACATCCGCTTCACCATCGCCTGCGCGTCGTCGAAGCTGCCTTCGATGGCGATATTGTGGACATTGGGGGCCAGCACCGTCGTCATCTGCCGCCGCTGCACGTCCGACACGCGGCCATGCGGGTGGAGCATGAATATCTCGATATTCTCGCGACCAGCCACCGCGTGGATAGCAGCGGATCCGGTGTCGCCCGAGGTAGCACCGACGATCGTCAGCGCTTTGTCACCGCCGCTCAAAAAGCGTTCGAAAAGATGGCCGAGCAGCTGCAGCGCAACATCCTTGAACGCCAGCGTCGGGCCGTGAAATAATTCGAGCAGCCACTGCTGGTTGTCCAGCTGAGTCAGCGGCGTGACCGCAGCGTGCGAGAAACTGCCATAGGCTGCGGCACACAGTTCACGAAGTTCGTCCTCGGTCAGACTTCCCGCAGTAAAGGGCGCCATCACCTTGGCGGCCAGATCGACATAGGGAAGGCCACGCATCGCGGCGATTTCGGCCTGCGTGAAAGTGGGCCATGCACCGGGGACATAGAGCCCACCGTCGCTTGCGAGCCCCGCCAGCGTCACCCCCGCAAAATCGAGGTTCGACGCATTTCCCCTGGTGCTGATATACTGCATGACGCGCGCGGCGTTAGCGGGTGCAGCATTTGGGCGCAAGTATAAGCGCGATTCCTAGGGGTTTTCCTTTGGGCAAAGCGCGGGTAAGGCGCGGGCCCATGACTATCGACAAGACATTCGACCCGGCAGCAATCGAAACCAAATGGTTTGAGCATTGGGAAACGAGCGGCGCCTTCCGCCCCGAGCGCCCCGATGCGCAACCCTTTACCATTGTGAACCCGCCGCCGAATGTGACGGGCAGCCTGCATATCGGCCATGCGCTCGATAACACTTTGCAGGATATTTTAATCCGTCATGCCCGCTTGCAGGGCAAGGATGCGCTGTGGGTGGTCGGCATGGACCATGCGGGCATCGCAACGCAGATGGTGGTCGAGCGCCAGCTTGAAGAGCGTCAGGACAAGCGCACCAATTACAGCCGCGACGAATTTGTCGACATCGTCTGGAAGTGGAAGGCGGAAAGCGGCGGGCAGATTACCCGCCAGCTGCGCCGCCTTGGCTGCTCGATGGACTGGGCGAACGAACAGTTCACCATGGACCCGCATTTCAACCGCGCGGTGCTCAAGGTCTTTGTTGACCTTTACAATCAGGCGCTGATTTACCGCGACAAAAGGCTGGTCAATTGGGACCCGAAGCTGAAGACCGCGATTTCGGACCTTGAGGTCGAAACGCGCGAGGTGAAGGGCCATTTCTGGCACTTCCGCTATCCGCTGGCCGACGGCGTGAAGCTCGACAACGGCGCGGACCATATCGTCGTCGCCACCACCCGCCCCGAAACAATGCTCGCCGATATGGCGGTTGCGGTGAATGCCGATGATCCGCGCTACAAAAGCGTCATCGGCAAATTTGTCGAGCTGCCGATTACCGGGCGCCGCGTGCCGATCGTCGCCGATGAACATGCCGATCCGGAACTGGGCTCGGGCGCAGTGAAGATCACCCCCGGACATGATTTCAACGACTTTGAAGTCGGCAAGCGCGCGGGGATTAAGCCCGGCGAGATGCTCAACATGTTCGATGCCGAGGCGCGGGTTGTGCAGACGGCGGACGGGCTGATCCCCGCCGATCTGGTCGGCATGGATCGCTTCGATGCGCGTGCCGCTGTCGTTAAAAAGATGAAGGCGCTGGGCCGCCTTGTCCCGCATATCGTCAAATCGGCGGATGGTGAGGAAAGCGAACTCGACGCCGAACCGCGCACCATCCAGACGCCCTTTGGTGATCGCGGTGGTGTGGTGATCGAGCCTTGGTTGACCGACCAATGGTATGTCGACGCCGAAACGCTTGCGCAGCCGCCGATACAGGCCGTGCGTTCGGGCGCGATCGAAATCGTCCCCAAAAGCTGGGAGAAAACTTTCTTCAACTGGATGGAGAATATCCAGCCCTGGTGCGTCTCGCGCCAACTGTGGTGGGGGCACCGGATTCCAGCTTGGTATGGGCCTGCAAACATTGCTGGTGTCGCTTCGGATTACACGCAGGTTTTTGTCGCACAAAACTTTGAGGAAGCGCGTGAGCAGGCCGCAAAGTTTTATAATGTTCAGACGGATAATGTTTTCGAGGCAATCAACAATTTTGACGCATTCGAACAGTCCGTGGATGGTACCGATTGGAATGGCAAAATTGGCTTAGTCCAAGACAACGACGTCCTCGACACATGGTTCTCCTCTGCACTCTGGCCCTTCGGCACGCTCGGTTGGCCTAACCAGACCGATGCGCTGAAACGCCACTACCCCAATGACGTCCTGATCTCCGGCTTTGACATCCTCTTCTTCTGGGATGCGCGCATGGCGATGCAGGGGATGCACTTCATGAAGGAAGTGCCGTGGAAGACGCTCTATCTGCACGGGCTGGTGCGCGCAGCGGACGGGCAGAAAATGTCCAAATCCAAGGGCAATGTCGTCGATCCGTTGATCCTGATGGACAAATATGGCGCCGACGCACTGCGCTTCTTCATGGCGGCGATGGAAAGCCAGGGCCGCGATGTGAAAATGGATGAGCGCCGCGTCGAAGGTTATCGCAACTTTGCAACCAAGCTGTGGAATGCTGCGCGTTTCTGCCAGTCAAACGGTATCGGTGCGTCGACCACGCTGCGCGCGCCGGAGGCGAGCCTTGCGGTCAACAAATGGATCATCGGCGAGGTTGTGGAAACGCTGGCGAAGCTCAATAAGGCGTTTGAAGAATATCGCTTCGACGCGATGGCCGATGCCATCTACCAGTTCGCGTGGGGCACCTTCTGCGACTGGTATCTCGAACTGATCAAGCCGACTCTGTCGATGCTTGCAGGTGCCAACGCAATTTTGGGCGATCCCAAAGAAGAAACGCGCGCCGTCGCCGGTTGGGTGCTCGACCAGATCCTGGTGATGCTCCACCCCTTCATGCCCTTCATCACCGAAGAATTGTGGCATGCGATGGGTGAGCGGAACTATGACCTGATCGTCGCCAAATGGCCCGAGCCAAAGGCCGACCTCGATCTGGCCGCCGGTGCTGAAATCAACTGGCTGATCCAACTGGTCACAGAGGTGCGCAGCGCCAAAAATGAACTCGGCCTTGCACCGGGTGCACGCCTCAACGCATTTGTCCGTGACGCTTCGCCCGAAACACTGGCGCGGATCGAGCGACAGACGGCAGCGATTGCCCGTCAGGCCCGGCTCGACAGCATCTCCAATGCCGAAGCGCCTGCAGGCGGTGCGGTGCAGATCGTGGTTGATGAGGCAACCTTCGTCATCCCGCTGGAAGGCATCATCGATCTCGACGCCGAACGCGCGCGTATCAACAAGGCGATCGAGGCGGTGTCAAAGGAAGCCAAGTCCTTGGAAGGCCGCCTTTCCAACCCCGCCTTTGTCGAAAAGGCAAAGCCCGAGGCGGTCGAAAAGGCCCGTGCTGACCATGCCGAAAAGGCAGCCGAGGTCGAAAGGCTGAGCGCTGCGCTGGCGCGGTTGGGGTAGTAACTTCGAGCCTTAGTCATGCACCTCGAAATAGAGGAGGCTGTGGTCCGAATGATCCTTGATCCATTTGTCCTTCGCGGCTGGCGTGGCGGCATCGGTCCAGCCGCGCACGGCGACCTCGGCCTGTGCGCCATCGGCGGCGGCGAATGTCTTGAAGGTCAGGTGATCGGCCGCGAACACATGGTCGAGTGCTGAATCGGGTATCGACGATGTGCTGCCATTCGACCAGCTGTTGGCGTGGGTCTTGGGCAGGCGGCGCATTTTGTATTTGGCCTTTTTCGCCTCCTTGTCCCATTTGTTGAGTTCATCGGCGCTCGGGATATTGTGGCCGGGATATTCGAGGCCCATCGAATTCAGATCGCCTAGGAAGATATAATTGGCGCGCTCGCCGGGCGCTGCCTGTTTGTCGAGCGTCTTTTTGAAGTCGATCGCCCGCATCACCATATCATCGCGCAGCCCCATGCCGCGCGGATCGACTCCGCTTGCAAGATGCAGGAAGAGCACGGCATATTTTTCCTGCCCGACCATGAAAGACACCAGCTGGCCCGGCCGCATATGGGTGGTGCCTGACTTATATTCGGTGCGCTGGGTGATAAGAGAGGTCATTGTGCGCTTCACGCCGATCAGGATTTCCTGTGTCTGCTGCCCCTCGGTGATCTGGAAGGTGTAGTTGGGCATGCGCTGTACAAGCGTCTCGAACACGGTTTTGCCCTCGACTTCGAACATGCCGAATATGTCAGGCTTCTGCTCGGCCAGGAAGGCCACGACCCTGTCCACACGTGCCGAATCCGGGCCATCGCCCTTGAAATGTTCGACATTCCACGATGCTACCGAAAACAGCTTTGCCATATTTCAAACTCCATCCGACTCTTGGCGAAAGCCAAGATGGCACATTCCAAACCACCTGTCCGTGAGCAGGGTCACAGTTATGCGCCGGATAATGCTCCCAGACGCCTTTATCACGCCGCAAAATCGGTTTAGGGTCTTGCCTGCGTCGCCATTCGTGCGGCGTTCAGGGGAAGGGATTTAGCGCGGCGCGATGGATATCTACCTGCCTATAGCCGGGCTGTCGGTAAACATCGTTGTGATCATCCTGCTCGGCGGTGCCGTGGGCATGCTGTCGGGCATGTTCGGCGTAGGCGGCGGCTTTCTGACCACGCCTTTGCTCATCTTTTACGGCATTCCGCCGACGGTCGCCGCAGCCTCCGCCTCGACGCAGGTGACAGGCGCCAGCGTTTCCGGGGTGTTCGCGCATATGCGGCGCGGCGGGGTCGATTTCCATATGGGGGCAGTGCTCGTCGTCGGCGGGCTTTTGGGTACCCTGTTCGGTGCGCTGCTGTTCGAATTGCTTGAGGCATGGGGGCAGGCCGATACCGTCATCAATATCCTCTACACATTGCTGCTCGGCGGCATTGGTGGGCTGATGGCGAAAGATGCATGGAGGAGTTTGTCCGCCAGCCGAAGCGGTAAACCCATGCCAGCCAGCAAAAGGCGGCACCATCCGCTCGTGGCGAGCCTTCCCGGTCGCTGGCGTTTCTATCGTTCGGGGCTGTATATTTCGCCGCTCGCACCGCTAATCCTGGGTTTTCTGACCGGCATTCTCACCATGTTGCTGGGCGTCGGTGGCGGTTTCATCATGGTGCCGGCAATGCTCTACATATTGGGGATGAGCGCGAATGTCGTGGTCGGTACGTCGCTGTTCCAGATACTCTTCGTCACCATGTCTTCGACGATGGTGCACAGCCTGACGACGCGCGCGGTCGATATCGTTCTCGCCATCTTCCTGCTGATCGGCAGCGTCACGGGAGCGCAGATCGGCGCGCGGCTAGCCCAGCGGATGCGTCCCGATTATCTGCGCTTCCTGCTCGCGGCTATCGTGTTGATTGTGGCGTTGCGCATGGCGCTCGGGCTGGGTTGGCGACCCGATGAAATCTACACGGTGCAATTCCTGTGATTGTCCGGCTGCTCCTGATTCTCGCCTTCCTGCTGCCGCTTCCGGCGCTGGCGCAAAGCGCGGGCGAACCAAAGCTGGTGCCCGATGTGTCGCAGCGCAAGATCAATATCCAGTCGCGCTTCACCGGCGCAGAGTTGCTGATGTTCGGTGCGATAATCTATCCGCGCGGCGTCGCCCCCGAAGGGCAGATCGACGTTGCGGTTGTGCTGCGCGGGCCGACACGTCCGATCATCCTGCGTGAAAAGCAAAAGGTGGCGGGCATTTGGGTCAACGCCGACAGCATCGATTTCCGCTCGGCCCCGGCCTATTATGCCATCGCCTCTTCCCGCCCGATCGAAAAAATCGTCGATGCGCGGACGGCAGCGATTTACGAACTGGGCCTCAAGCGGCTGCAATTATCGCCTACTGGAGAAATCCAGACGCGTGAGGTGCGCCGCTTTACCGACGGGCTGGTTGAGCTGAACCGCAAGGACGGCCTGTTTGCGGAAGCCCCCGGCGAAGTCGATATCACCGATCAGGTTCTTTATCGCGCGCGTCTGACACTGCCGTCGAGCGTTCCGGAAGGCCGCTATATTGCCGAAACGCTGTTGATCCGGGATGGACGGGTGATCATGGCGGACGACAGTGTCGCGGTAGAGATCAGCAAGACCGGTTTTGAACGTTTTGTGACGATCATGGCGCAGGAATATGGCCTGCTATATGGCGCATTTGCCGTTCTGATTTCGCTCTTTCTCGGCTGGTTTGCGGGCTATGTCTTTGGTCGGCTCTGATCGCGGCCGATTGGCTCGAAAAGCGGCTCGTTTAGCTGAAAATTAACCCCACCATCCTAGTCTGGAACCTGTAACAACAGGGTGATCAGATGACCGATAATTTTTCAGGCCGCACATTTGGGCAGGGGCAGCCATATCAACCCGGAGAATCTGCGCAAAGTGCAGCCTCTTCGGGGCAAAGCCCCTATCAGCAGCCGGTCAGACCAGCGGTCCAGCCGACGCAGCCCTATTCCCCCGTCCAGCAAAACCCGCAGTCTGTAGCCCCTGCACAGCAAGCGGCACCCGTACCGACCGCGCAACCTGCTGCGCGCCCCATAACCCAGCCGGCTCCGCAATCCTTTGCACCTGCCGCCCGGCAAGTGGGTCAGGATGCAATGGGGGTCCGGCAGACCCAGCGCAGCCATGAGGCAGCCGATAGCGGTCTTCACAAGATTGGCACTGTCATTGAAATTGCAGGATCGGGTTCGCAGGTCAGCCTGAACGCAGCGTTGATTAACGCGCTGGTCGAACATCATGATCCTTCGATTGCCATGGCCGGCCAGGTCGGAAGCCAGATCAAGATCCGTGTCGGCAATGTCTGGTTGCTCGCCAATATCCGCACGCAAAGGCTCGATCTGACCGATACCAAGACCATCCTTGCTCAGGTCGACTTCCTCGGCGAGGGCGATGAAGAACGGTTGACCGGCAAAATCTATAATTTCCGCCGCGGCGTCACCCGTTACCCGGTTCCGGGTTCGGAAGTATATGCCGTTTCCAGTTCCGACCTCAAACAGGTTTATGCCGCCGATGGCCGGGCCAGTGTTAGCATCGGCACCGTTTTCCCGACCCGAGACATTCGGGGATCGCTGTATGTCGATGCGATGCTCGGCAAGCATTTCGCACTGCTTGGATCGACAGGTACCGGCAAATCGACCAGTGCGGCGCTCATCCTGCACAAGATTTGCGAACTGGCACCCGAAGGTCATATCGTGATGATCGACCCGCACGGCGAATATAGCGCCGCGTTCAAGGGTAATGGCGCACTGTACGACGTCAACAACCTCGCCATGCCCTATTGGCTCATGAACTTCGCCGAGCATTGCGAAGTCTTTGTCACTTCATCTGGCGACGAACGGCAGGCGGACTGCGACATTCTGGCCAAATGCCTTTTGCAGGCCCGTTCGAAAAACCGGCTCGCGGAAAGCATTGGCAAACTGACCGTCGACGCACCGATTCCCTATCTGCTGTCTGATTTGACGACCATCATCCAGAACGAGATGGGCAAACTCGACAAGGCCACCAATACCGCGCCGTTCATGCGTTTGAAGGGCAAGATTGAGGAACTGAAGGCCGATCCGCGCTACAGCTTTATGTTTTCCGGCATGCTGGTCGGCGATACCATGACCGACTTCCTCGGCAAGATTTTCCGCCTGCCGAGTGATGGCAAGCCGATCTCGATCATAGACGTTTCCGGTGTGCCTTCGGATATCACTTCGACAGTGGTCGCGGTGCTCTCGCGGCTGGTTTTTGACTATGCGATCTGGTCGCGCAATGAACCGCAGCGTCCGATCCTCCTCGTTTGCGAGGAAGCGCACCGCTACATCCCGTCGGATCGCGTCGCAGGTGGCAGTGCCGTCCGCACCATCCTGGAACGTATTGCCAAGGAAGGTCGTAAATATGGCGTCTCGCTGGGCCTGATTACCCAGCGACCTTCAGACTTGGCCGAAGGTGTGCTATCGCAATGCGGCACGATCATCTCAATGCGTTTGAATAACGACCGTGACCAGGCCTATGTGCGCGCGGCGATGCCTGAAGGTGCGCGGGGCTTCCTCGACTCAATTCCGGCGCTCCGCAACCGCGAATGCATCATCTGCGGTGAAGGCGTGTCGATCCCGATCCGCGTTGCACTCGACACGCTTGAGGAAGAAAAGCGTCCGGCTTCGGAAGACCCGCTGTTCTCGGTCCTGTGGCAGGAAACGGGGGGTGAGGAAGAACTTCTCGACCGTGTTGTCCGCCGTTGGCGTGCTCAAGGACGATAACAGAGGCGGCGGTAACGCTTACCGCTTTTCGAACGGCTTCAAGCCCCGGCCCAGCCGGTTCGCACCCAGTACAATGGCATCGCCAGACCAGTCGGCGAGGAAGACTGTATTGCGATCAACACCGGTGGCAAGGCTGGCGTCGTTGCCGCTGATCGCAAGGCCTGCGCTGCTGCGTTGGCGGCCCTCGGCTGCAACGGCGATGAAGGCGCTGTAATTTTCCTTGTCCTTGCCCTGCACAAACACATTGCCACTGATCATGCCGGTGGCCCCGCCGGGCAGGTCGATCATATAATTGGTTGCCTGCCCGCGCGTATCGTCAAAGGCATTGTTCTGGATGATCGCGGTGGCAGCACGGCTTTTGATATAATGCCCGCCATTGCCGCGCTCGAAACGGCTGCGGGTGACGGTCAACGAGGCAAAGTCACCGATATAGATGCTGTGCGCGCAGGAAAGCCCCCTGTCGCAACGGCCCAGTTCGCTGAATGTCGTCTGGTCGATTACGATTTCTCCTGCCGGATCCTGGGCGGTCAAGATGCCTTCTTCGCTGTTGCGAAAGACCGAACGGGTGACGGCCAGATTGCCCTTTTCCAGACGGATGCCTGCGCCATTACCATCCGGCACAGCCATGTTCTGGAAGATCAGCCCGTCGACCGCCGCCGACCGACCGCGTAGTACCAATGCAGCCTTGCCTTCGCAAATACCGCCGTCAAAGATAGACCGGCCGGCGATTTCGGCTTTGAACGAGATGTGGCCCGCAGATTGCACCGCACATTCGCGATAAGTGCCAGGCGCAATCATAATCGTGGCTTGCCCGTCACCGACAGCCTCGATTGCGTCGGCAAGCCGGGTGAAGGTCTGCCCGTTTTCGGCGATCTGGAACGGCGCCATGCCTTGCTGGGCCGTTGCCGAGACGGTTGTGATCGCAGCAATCGCCGGAATAAGGAAACGGGTCGAACGCTTCATTGGTCCACTTTCAATTGGTTCTCGGCACCAACCTGCCTCTTTTGGCTGATTCCCGCCAGTCGGTTAACCACGGCTGAAATCGGCTGTCCGGTTCGGGGACATAGCTATGTGTGTTGCGGGGAAACACCCAGCGAGATAGTGCGCCAAGGGAGAGTGAAGAGGGGCACATGCACGCTGTAACCACGACCGAAGTTTTCCTGCTGGCGATGCTGATCATCTTCACATTGCCCTATCTGGTCTGGCGGCTGGGGCGGACGGAATATTTTGCCCCGCTGGTGGTGGTTCAGATCATCGCCGGGATCTTGCTCGGCCCAGGCGTACTGGGCGCGGCTTTCCCCGATTATTACAGCTTTGTCTTTCGACCCGAAGTCGTCACCGCGCTGAATGGCGTCGCCTGGTGGGCGGTAATGATGTTTGTCTGGGTGGCGGGGATCGAGCTTGATCTTGAAGAAGCGTGGAAGAGGCGGCGCGAAACCGGGGTGACGGCAGGCTTTGCGCTGTTCACGCCGTTGTTGTTTGGCAGCCTGGCAGCGATCATCATGCTCCAGTTCAGCGACGGCTGGATGGGTGTGAAGGGCGCGCATTGGCAGGTCGTCGTGGGCATCGGCATGGCCTGCGCAGTCACGGCTCTGCCAATTCTGGTGCTATTCATGGAAAAGCTGGAAATTTTGCGCCAGCCAATCGGCCAGCGTATTCTGCGCTACGCCAGCCTAGATGATATTGCGATCTGGGGCGTGCTGGCGCTGATCCTGCTCGATTGGCAGCGGATCGGGCGACAGGGCGCATTCCTCGTAGTTTTCGCGGTGGCGACCTGGGCCATCCGCAAGCTGATGGTTCGCATTCCGGAACGCGACCGCTGGTATGTCGGACTGATCTGGCTCGCCGCCTGCGGGCTGGTCGCCGACTGGGCGGGTTTGCATTATATGGTCGGCGCTTTCCTTGCAGGCGCAGTGTTCGACAGCAAATGGTTTACCCTCAAAGATATGGACAATTTCCGAAATACCGTTCTGCTCGCGGTGATGCCTGTATTCTTCTTGTCGACCGGATTACGCACACAATGGGACGTTGGTGGGATGGTGGTATTCGGCGCAGCTGCGCTGCTGCTGGTCGCTTCAGTATCGGGCAAAATTGCGGGTATCCACATCGCCGGACGCATTCTGAAGTGGGAAAAGGGCGAAGCGTCGATCATCGGCTGGCTGCTGCAGACCAAGGCGCTGATCATGATCATCTTCGCCAACATCCTGCTCGATAAGGACATCATCACCAATGAAACCTTTACCGCACTGCTACTTATGGCAGTGGCATCGACAATGCTGACGATCCCGGTAGTGACGCCCAAGTTGAAGGCGCTGGCGGCGGTTATCGGGAAGCGGGCTTAGGCTTTATTCATTCAAATTCGGCCGTAAATATTGCCGTGCCTTGTCGAGCTCCAGCCCGCGCCGTGCGGCATAGTCCGCGACCTGATCTTCGCCGATCCGCGCGACACCGAAATATTCACTTTGCGGGTGGCCGAAATAGAATCCACTGACCGCTGCGGTCGGCAGCATCGCGAAGCTCTCGGTTAGCGTTATTCCCGTGCGGTGGGTGGCGTCGAGCAGGCCGAACAGCACCGGTTTCAGACTGTGGTCGGGGCAGGCAGGATAACCGGGGGCAGGGCGGATGCCGCGATATTGTTCGCGGATCAGCGCCTCGTTGGTCAGTTGTTCGTCGGGCGCATAGCCCCACAGTTCCTTGCGCACATGTTCGTGCATCCGCTCGGCAAAGGCTTCTGCCAGACGGTCGGCTAACGCCTTCAGCATGATGTCCGAATAATCGTCGATATGCGCCTTGAACTCGGCGAGTTTGGTGCCGATGCCGTGGCCGGTGGTGACGGCAAAGCCGCCGATCCAGTCGCCATCGGGGCTGATGAAATCGGCCAGGCACATATTGGCGCGACCTTCGCGCTTCGCCACCTGCTGGCGCAGGAAGGGCAGGCGGACATGCTCTTCGTTTTCCAGATAGATGACCACATCGTCACCTTCGCGCGCGCAAGGCCATAGCCCCGCCACGCCACGGGCGCGCAGCCATTTCTCGCTAACAATCTTGTCGAGCATCGTTTGAGCATCAGCAAACAGGTGTCGCGCGCTTTCGCCGACCACCTCGTCGTCAAGGATTGCCGGATAATTGCCGTGCAATTCCCAGGCGCGGAAGAACGGCGTCCAGTCGATATAGTCGCGCAGATCCCCAAGCGGCCAATCATCATAGACATGGACGCCGGGCTGTTTCGGTGCCGGCGGCTTCAGGCTTTCGTCGATTTCAAAGGCATTGGCGCGCGCCTCTTCGAGCGTCGCCAGCGGCTTGGCGGTTTTGCCTGATCGGGCGTCGCGAATATGGCCATATTCGGAGCGGGTATCCGCCACAAATTTCTCGGCAAGCGTATCGCTGACCAAGGTGGAGGCCACACCGACCGCCCGGCTGGCATCGAGCACATGAACGGTCGGCCCAGAATAGCCCGGCTCGTGGCGCCCCGGGGTGGCTTTTTTTGACGTCGGGGCCCCGCCGATGAGCAGCGGCATCGTCATCCCCGCGCGCTGCATTTCTTCAGCCACAGTCACCATTTCGTCGAGGCTGGGGGTGATCAGGCCCGAAAGCCCGATCATGTCGGCGTCATTTTCGACCGCACTTTTGAGGATTTCCTGCCATGGCACCATGACGCCAAGGTCGATGACTTCAAAGCCGTTGCACTGCAGCACCACGCCGACGATATTCTTGCCAATATCGTGGACGTCACCCTTGACGGTGGCCATGATGATCCGGCCCTTGCCCTTGCTGTTTTCGTCTTTCTCGGCCTCGATATAGGGGAAGAGGTGGGCAACGGCCTTTTTCATCACGCGCGCGGATTTGACCACTTGGGGCAGGAACATCTTGCCGCTGCCGAACAGGTCACCGACGACATTCATGCCGTCCATCAGCGGGCCTTCGATCACCTCGATCGGGCGTCCGCTGCGTTCCTTGATCGCGAGGCGCGCTTCCTCGGTATCCTCGACGATATGCGCGTCGATGCCCTTGACCAGCGCATGTTCAATGCGGCGCTCGACGTTCCAGCCGCGCCATTCGGCGGCGGCTTTCTCCTGCGCGGCGTCGGTGCCCTTGTACCGTTCGGCGAGTGCGATTAGTCGCTCGGTCGCGTCAGGGTCTTTATTCAGTATCACATCTTCGCAGGCGGTGCGCAGTTCGGGATCGATCGTGTCATAGACATCAAGCTGCCCGGCATTGACGATCGCCATGTCAAGCCCGGCGGGGATCGCATGATACAGGAATATGCTGTGCATCGCACGGCGCACGGGTTCGTTGCCACGGAAACTGAAGGAAAGGTTCGAAAGGCCGCCCGAATAATGCGCATGCGGGCACAGCACGCGCAGTTCCTTGACCGCCTCGATAAAGTCGACACCGTAATTATTATGCTCTTCGATACCTGTCGCGACCGCGAAGATATTGGGGTCGAAGATGATATCCTCGGGCGGGAAACCGATACCGACCAGCAGATCATAGGCGCGCTTGCAGATCGCAACCTTGCGCTCTTTGGTGTCGGCCTGCCCGGTTTCGTCGAACGCCATGACGACAACGGCGGCCCCATAGGCCATGCACAGGCGAGCGTGATGCAGAAAGGCTTCCTCGCCTTCCTTCATCGAAATCGAATTGACCACGGGCTTGCCCGAAACGCATTTCAGCCCGGCCTCGATCACGCTCCATTTGGAACTGTCGATCATCACCGGCACGCGCGCGATATCGGGTTCGGCGGCGATGCGTTTGAGGAAAGTCGTCATGGCGAGCTCGGCGTCGAGCAGGCCTTCGTCCATGTTGACGTCGATAATCTGCGCGCCATTTTCGACCTGATCGCGCGCGACCTCAACCGCGGCTTCATAGTCGGCGGCGAGGATCAGTTTCTTGAACTTGGCCGATCCGGTGACGTTGGTACGCTCGCCGATGTTGACGAAGGAGGAGCCTGTGGGGCGGGTGGTATTGGCGGTCTGGTTCATTGTCACTCTAATCACTGTCATTCCCGCGAAAGCGGGAATCCATGGCCGGACACGGCGGTTTAAACTTACTCTTCAGACCATGGACCCCCAAACAAGTTGGGGGTGACACAATCCTTATTTTCTGACTCAAGCCGCCATCACAAAAGGCTCCAGCCCGGCGAGCCGCGTCACCACTGGCGCGCTCGGCACCTGCCTCGGCGCTCGGTCGGCAACCGCCTTGGCAATCGCTGCGATATGCGCTGGCGTGGTGCCGCAGCATCCGCCGACGACATTCACCAGTCCTTCGTCGAGCCATTGCTCGATCAGCTTTGCGGTCTGCTCGGGCAATTCGTCATATTGGCCAAGCTCGTTGGGCAGGCCGGCATTGGGATAGGCCATCACCAGTGCATCCGCATTTTTGGCGAGTTCGGACAGATAGGGGCGCAGCAGGTCTGCCCCGAACGAGCAGTTCAAACCGATGGTCAGCGGCTTAACATGGCGGATGGTGTTCCAGAAACCCTGCACGGTATGGCCAGACAGGTTGCGGCCCGCCATGTCGGTGATCGTCATGCTGATCATCAGCGGTACATCGCGACCGCTTGCCGCCGCGGCCTCCTGCGCTGCCATTGCTGCGCATTTGGCGTTGAGCGTG
Source organism: uncultured Sphingorhabdus sp. (assembly GCF_937872355.1). Taxonomy (GTDB): domain Bacteria; phylum Pseudomonadota; class Alphaproteobacteria; order Sphingomonadales; family Sphingomonadaceae; genus Sphingorhabdus_B. Next base: position 23,817 of record NZ_CALMSV010000074.1, read on the forward strand.
TCGAAAATCGTTTCGATCAGCAGAAAGTCGACCCCGCCTTCGATCAGCGCATCGCATTGTTCGCGATAGTCGGCCTTCAGCGTGTCGAAATCGACCTCGCGATAGCCGGGGTCGTTGACATCGGGCGATAATGACAGCGTTTTGTTGGTCGGGCCGATGGAGCCTGCGACGAAACGCTTGAGACCATCCTTCGCCTCGGCCTTGTCGGCGCAGGCGCGAGCGAGCTTGGCGCTTTCGACATTGATGTGCCGAACCAGATGCTCGCAACCATAGTCGGCCATCGCGACACGGGTGGAGCTGAAGGTGTTGGTTTCGATCATATCCGCGCCCGCCTCCAGATAGGCATCGTGGATCGCGCCGATGATGTCGGGCCGGGTGATCGAGAGCAGATCGTTATTGCCCTTCTGGTCCTTCGCCAGATCAAGGTCGCCGCGATAATCGGCTTCCTCCAGCTTGTAGCGCTGGATTGATGTGCCATATCCGCCGTCGAACACAAGGATGCGTTCCTTGCAGCGGTGGTTGAACTCTTCGCGGGCGCTCATGCTGCGGCTTCCTTCGCGGTTTCGACCGGGCGTTTGCCGAGCAGGTGGCAGATGGCATAGCTGAGCTCTGCCCGGTTCAAGGTGTAGAAATGGAACTGGCGCACACCGCCTGCATATAGCCTGCGGCACATTTCGGCGGAGATTGTGGCGGCGACAAGCTGGCGCGCCGAAGGGTGGTCGTCGAGCCCTTCGAACAGATGCGCCATCCATTCGGGGATTGCCGTGCCCGTCATTTTGGACATGCGCTGGATCGCGGCGAAATTTGATACCGGCATGATGCCGGGAACGATCTCGGCTTCGACACCCGCTGCTGCCACGGCATCGCGGAAGCGGAAGAAGGTTTCGGGTTCAAAGAAGAATTGCGTGATTGCGCGGCTCGCGCCTGCATCCAGCTTGCGCTTCAGGAAGTCTATGTCTGATTGTGCGGTCGCGGCTTCGGGGTGGGTTTCGGGATAGGCGCTGACCGAAATCTCGAACGGGTGCAGCTTGCGCAGCCCTTCGACCAGCTCGGCCGCACTGGCATAACCCTGCGGGTGCGGTTCAAACTTGCCACCTGCATTGGGCGGATCTCCGCGCAACGCGACGATATGGCGCACGCCGGCCTCCCAATAGGCATGGGCGACCTCGGCAATCTCCTCACGCGTGGCATCGACACAGGTGAGGTGCGCCGCGGCGGGGATGTTCGTTTCCTTTGCAATGCGTGCGACCGTATTATGTGTCCGTTCGCGGGTAGAGCCGCCCGCGCCATAGGTCACCGAAACGAAGCGAGGGGCAAGCGGGGCGAGCGTCACGATCGAATCCCACAATTGCTCTTCCATCTTCTCGGTTTTGGGCGGGAAGAATTCAAAGCTGATCTCGGCATCGCCCGGTAGCCCCGCAAAGAGTGAACTGGCGAGCGCGCGGCGCGATTCGGCCATCTGGTCGAGCGACAATATCATGCAACTATCCTGAGTTTGGGAGATTCAATGGCACCATTGCCCCGCTGGCCGAGCCAGATTTTGACGGCGAGTTTGCCGCCCGCTAGCGTTTCGGTGCGCGCCGGTACGAGCCCGGTACCGGCAAAAGCCCGCGCCATGCTTTCATCGGTGAAGCCCAAGCGGGCATGGGCGTGGACGCTGCGCAGTTCTTCAAGATCATGGGCGGCGAAATCGACGACCAGCAATCGTCCTTCGACGGCCAATACGCGTGCCGCCTCTGCAATCGCCCGTTCGGGATGCTGGGCATAGTGCAGCACCTGATGGAAGAGGATGGTGTCGAAACTGCCGTCGGCGAACGGCAGGGTGTTGAAATCGCCGAGCACGATTTCCGTGTGCGCCTGCACCGTTGCGGCATCTTCCATCCCGCCCAGCTTGGCGCGTGCGAGCCGCAACATCTCCACACTGTTATCAAGCGCGACGAAGCGTTCGGCATCCCGCGCGAACAATTCGATCATGCGACCGGTGCCGGTGCCGATGTCGAGCACCCGGCCAACCGGCGCTTCACCCAGCAGCGCGCGCATGGCCGCCTCCACTTCCGCCTCGGCGATGTGGAGCGAGCGGATCTGGTCCCATTGTTCGGCATGGGCATCAAAATAGGCAGCTGCCATTTCGGTTCGCGCCGAGCGGACTTCTTGAAGTCGCGCCAGATCGCGCAGTACCGGTCGTGAATCCTCTGTCCCCGGCAGGCTGAACAGCGGCTCGATTGCAGGGTGCGACAACATAGGGCCCGGACGCAGGAAAACCCATGCCCCTTCCCGGCGGCGCTCCGCGATACCTGCTTCGTCCAAAATCTTGATGTGACGCGATACGCGCGGCTGGCTTTGGCCCAAAATCTGCACGACTTCGCTGACGGAAAGCTCCAACTGCCGTATCAACAGCGTGATTCGCATCCGCGTCGGATCGGCAAGCGCGCGCATTATGTTGAGCAAAGGCGTCATCGGATTGGCATATAAAGAAATCTTTATATCATGTCAATTGGCGCAATTGTGACACATTTTTGAACTGCTGGTCGCCAAATGCGGGCATACGGACGCACTCTACGCATTTTGTAGAAAAAACCCGATTGCGTTAAAAGTTTGAAGCCGCTAGTGCAGCGCTCGCAAGTCAAGCTATGCATAATGCATGCTGCTTGTCAGGATTTTCTGAAGTTCTTTGTTAGGGGGATTTCCCAAATGAAAAAGATTGCTGTTTCTCTCGTTCTCGCTTCTGCAATGGCTCTGGCTGCTTGCTCGGGCGCAGAAGAAGCTACCACTGAAGAAGCTGCTGCTGGTGCAGAAGAAGCTGCTGACGCAGCTGCTGCTGGCGCTGAAGCTGCTACCGACGCTGCTGCTGGTGCAGAAGCTGCTGCAACTGACGCAGCTGCTGCTGGTGCCGAAGCTGCTGAAGCTGGCAAAGAAGCTGCTGCTGCTGCTGGTGACGCCGCTGCAAAGGCTGGCGACGCTGCCGCTGCTGCTGGCGAAGCTGCAAAAGAAGCTACCAAGTAATAGCTTCTTAGCTTTCAGCTAGAAATTGAAAGGGGCTGTCCTGCATTGCAGGGCAGCCTTTTTCTTTGCCTCCGCCAACGGCCAAATGTAACAGCGCAGTCATGCGCAAATGCCTTCCACTGATCCTGTTGCTCTCGGCATGCGGTCCCGCGCCTACCGACCCGGGCCCAGGTGGCGTTTCCGTCGAGGATGCCAAAGCGCTGGACGAAGCCGCAGCGCGGCTCGAAGAAGAGCAGGCCGATCCGCCTACTCTTGCCGATAAGGTCAGCCAATAGCGATCAGCGATGGTTCGCGGCGACAGCCCGTGAAACCGCCTGCATCATCGCCATACGCGACGGAATGCCCGAAGTCGTACTCGCGATCATCACCACTACAGCATAGCGTGTGCCATCCGGCGCGGTCATGATTCCGATGTCGTTGTAACCGGTTGAAACCGGATCCAGTTCCTGTCCGGTACCGGTCTTGTGCCCGAAACGCCACCCGGGCGGGACACCTGCTTTCAAACGGTTCGGTCCGCTCTTGGTGCGCTCCATCATTGCCAGCAACAAGCGTGTCGAAGCGGGTGAAAGCAATTCACCTTTGGCCAGGCGGGCCAGCGCGCTGGCAATCGCATCAGGTGCAGCGCCATCTACCGGATCAGCCAGATAGGCATCCAGCGCCGCTTTGCGCCGTTCCAGGGGAATTGCGGAGCGCGCCGTATAGAAACGTCTGCCAATGGAATAGTCCTGCTGCCAGCTCATCCCGGCAATCTGGCTTTGCATCAGCCGTTCGCCGGGACCGAAACGGATTTTCCCCAGCCGCTTGCGTTCGATGAAGTTGCGCACAGCTTCGGGCCCGCCTGCGGTACGTAGCAGGCTGTCATTCGCGGTATTGTCGCTGGCAGTAATCGCCTGCTCCAACAGGCTCAGAACTGTCTCTTCGATCTCTCCATTGGCAAGTACGCGATCCCGGATCGGTTGGTGGAAAACGGCGAGGTCCGATGCTGTGATACGCACTTTCTGGTCAAGTCGAACGCGGCCATTGTCGATCTGATCGAGGATCGTCATTGCCACCCACATTTTGGAGACGCTTTGCTGTGGGAACAGTTCGCCCAAGCGCTTTCCTGTTACCCAATCACCGTCAACCCTCTGCACCGCGATACCGGTGCGTCCGGGAAATTGCCGCCATGCGGTATCAATTTCGGCGATCAGCTGGTCAGGCACAGTCGCGCGAGCCAATTTTGCTGGCTCTGCCGGGCGAGGCGTTGGACGCTGCACAGATGGGGGGGCAGGCGGGGTTACGATGATTCGCGGTTTGGACTGCGCCTGCGGCGGGACCTTTGCGGGTGCCGAAACGCAGCCACCAAGGCCCGCAAGCAGCAACAATATCAAAGCTGTTCTAGCAAACATCCACACACCATAGCCCACGAAAATTTTACAAAGCATGACTAGCGGGCAAAGCAGCAGCGGAAAAGCGCTCCAATCAAGCTTTGCGGCCAGTTGACTCGACTCATCCGACAAAGCGTTGCCGCATAAATCCAAGGTTATAGGAGTTGATATTACTTGACCTGAACGGGTTGGCGTAGTTGTCTTCATGCAATCGAAATCATTCACGGGAGCATGTTCAATGTCCGAAGAAGGCCTTTTCATCGGTTCGACAGCCGAAGGCGCACGTCAGGCTATCAACTGGAAAAGAGCCAACCGGCACGGACTGATCGCAGGCGCAACCGGCACCGGTAAAACCATCACTTTGCAGGTGATGGCAGAGGGCTTTTCGCGCAATGGCGTTCCGGTCTTTGTTTCCGACGTGAAGGGCGACCTTGCCGGTATGGCAATGGCGGGTGCCGCAACGCAAAAGAACCACGAAAATTTCGTCAACCGCGCAAAAGAGATAGGCGACAGCGAATGGGTCTATTCGGACAATCCGGTGCAATTCTGGGATCTGTTCGGCGAAAATGGCCATCCGGTGCGGACCACAGTTTCCGAAATGGGGCCGCTGATGCTTTCGCGGCTGATGGATCTGAACGAGGTTCAGGAAGGCGTGCTGACGATCGCCTTCCATGTTGCCGACAAGGATGGGCTGCTGCTGCTCGACCCCGACGATTTGCAGGCGATGCTGGTTAACATCGCCGAACGTGCCGAAGAGATGACCACCACTTATGGTAATGTGTCCAAGCAGAGCGTCGGTTCTATCCAGCGTTCGCTGCTGCAACTGCGTTCACAGGGCGGCGACCGGTTCTTCGGCGAGCCTGCGCTCGATCTGGATGACTTTATTGCCTGTGACGACAAGGGGCGCGGGGTCATCAACATCCTGTCCGCTGAAAAGCTGATGCAGAGCCCCAAGCTCTATTCAACCTTTCTGCTTTGGCTGCTTTCCGAACTGTTTGAAACGCTTCCCGAAATTGGCGATCCCGACAAGCCAAAGCTGGTGTTCTTCTTTGACGAGGCGCATCTGCTGTTCAGCGACGCGCCGAAAGCACTGGTCGAGAAGATCGAACAGGTTGTCCGCCTGATCCGCTCGAAAGGTGTCGGCGTCTATTTCATCACGCAGAACCCGATCGATATTCCTGATACCGTGGCGGGGCAGCTTAACAATCGGGTGCAGCACAAGCTGAACGCCTTCACCCCGCGTGATCAGGCAGCGGTCAAATCAGCAGCGGAGACCTTCCGCGCCAATCCTGGCGTCGATGTGACCACCGCGATCACCGAGTTGAAGGTTGGCGAAGCACTTGTCTCGGTGCTGCAAGCAGATGGTTCGCCGACGCCGGTAGAACGCACGCTGATCAAGCCGCCCGCATCGCGCACAGGCCCGCTCGACGCCAAGGAGCGGGGCGTGATGATCGCGACCGACGCGATTGGCGACAAATATGACGATCTGATTGACCGCGAATCTGCTGAGGAAATTCTGATGGCCAAGGGCGCCCAAGCCGCCGCTGCCGCAGAGGCGGCAGAAGCCGCCGAGGAACAGGCCAAGGCCGATGCGATTGCTGCCAAGGAGCAGGCAAAACAGGAAGCAGCTGCAGCCAAAGAGGCTGCCCGCGAAGCCGCGCGTCAGGCGCGTGAGGCGGCCAAGCCCAGCATGGCTGAGAAGATGGTGCAATCGGCCGCACGGTCAGCGGCGACCTCGGTCGGGCGCCAGCTGGCAGGCAGTTTCGGCAAATCCTTGGTACGCGGAATTTTGGGCAGCCTGTTCAAATAGGCAGGCCCGGAACGAAAAAGTGCGGCCGTGTTTTTAGGCACGACCGCACGGGTGTCCGTCGAATGCAGATGGGTCGCTATTGCAGGTCTTCGACGGACACCCACCCCCGGGTTCCAAAATTATCGGTCATTTCCACAAATAGGCCTTCGCGGTTGCCTGTGGGATTGAGGCTGGTTCCGGCCCGCAGTGCGCGCAGGACTGCACTTTCCTTGTTTGCGGCTGCGTACATGCTTGTGTCGACGGCTGCGGTCGCACCTGCCCCGGCTTTTGGTGACGGTGCGGCTTGCGACAGGATTGATGCCTGCCCGCTGACGGCGTTAAAGGCTTTCATAAAGGCTTCGGCGAGCATTTTACCGTCCTTGCTCGAGCCATAGCCCGCGGCATTTACGCCGCTTTCCCAAGCGGAAGCCCCGGCAAAAGTAAGAGCGGATTTCTTGACTTCACCACTGCCGCTGACCAAGGTCAGGCCGTTGGCCGGGCTTACGACACGAATGCCGGCTGCAACGGTCTTTTTCTTGCCACCCAAGCCGCCAAACATTCCCAGTAACGGTCCTGCGAGCGGCACGCCGCCAACCAGACCCCCGACTGCCCCCGAACGAACCAGCCCCTCGGTAACCGCCGCCTTGGCAAGGTTGATGCTCTTGTCGACTTCTTCCTTGTCGCCTGCGATCACATTCATCAAATAATTGGCGGGTTCACCGCTTGCCGGATTGTGCGGCGTGAAGCAGCCCGATTCGAGTGCAAGCGCATTGACCGGCTCGCGGGGGCTCCCCCAACCAAATTTCGTCCAGCCCTGGGTGTCGCCCTCGACCCCCGCGGTCGGGCCATAATTGGTTTCGCATTTTGATAAATTCAGCGCAGGTTCGTCGTCCTTCGCTCCTGCCCCCGCACACACCGCGACAAGCGCGGCAAAACCAATCAACTTACGCATATTTTCCCAGCCCCCTCGGATTATGCTCTGTGCCGGTTGGATATATCAGTGGACGGGTAAATAATTGTAAGAACGCAACATGCGCTGTTGGTTGCGTCGCATGAAAAAATCGCTGAACAGGCATTGCAATCCTCGGTTTAATCGCGCAATTAAACCGCGAGAGAGGAATCACATATGAGCTTGCCCGCCGCCCAAGAACTCGCCGATTTCGAGGCGCAATGCGACGCGTGGTTCCGCGAGCATACCGTCGCCGATCCGGGCTTCATGCTGCCATTGACCTTCATGGAGGTTTCGACCGACCAGCAGTTTGATTTCCTGCAGAAATGGCAGAATCAGGTTTATGAGGCTGGTTATATCGGGATGAGCTGGCCCGCCGAATATGGTGGGCGCGGCATGCATCCGGAATTTCAGCGGATCGCGACGCGGATCATGAAGAAATATGATTCGCCGATCATGCTCAACGCGATCGGCAATGGCTGGGCCGGGCCGTTGATCCTAGACATTGGCAGCGAAGAGCAGAAGAAGCGCTATATCAAGCCGATGCTGGCAGCGGAGGAAATCTGGTGCCAGGGCTTTTCCGAACCTGAAAATGGCTCGGACCTCGGTAACGCGCAAACGCGTGCCGTCCGCGATGGCGACGAATATGTAGTGAACGGCTCCAAGATCTGGACCTCGCTTGGCGACCGCGCGCATATGATGATCCTGCTCGCGCGGACCAATCCCGACGCGCCGAACAAATATGCGGGGCTCAGTTTCTTCCTTTCGCCTATGCGTATTCCGGGCATCGAAACCCGGCGGATCAAGAAGCTCACCGGTGAATATGGCTTCGTACAGACCTTTTTCGACAATGCCCGTATCCCGGCCAGCGACATCATGGGCGAGGAAGGCCAGGGCTGGCTGGTCGCGATGAAGACGCTCGAATATGAGCGTGGGGCGAAGGCCAATCTAGCGGGGGGTTCCTTCGCCAAGGAAATGGATGTCATGGAAATCCTCGACCTTGCACGCAGCGCGCAGCGCGGGGGCAAGCCGTTGCTCGACGACCCCGTGATGCGCGACAAGCTCGTCGAATTCCTGATCGATGCGCAAGCGCTCAACCTCAACAATGCCCGCAGACGGATGGCACCGCTCAATCAGGACCGCCCGATGGGGCTGTCGCTGATGAACAAATTAGCGCGGACCGAGTTGGTGCGCGAACTGACGCAATTTGCCTTGCAGTTTCAGGGTACCAAGGCGGGCTATTATGTCGGTGACGAAAATGCCGTCGATGGCGGCTTCTGGCACCGCAGCTATCTCAACAGTTTCTCTGCTACAATTGGTGGCGGAACCAGCGAAATTCAGCGCAACATCATCGGCGAGCATGTGCTCGGCCTTCCGAAAACCAAGTAAAGAGAGGATAATTCATGAGCGACGCATTGGTCGAAGCCCGCGACGGCATTTTGATCATCACGATCAACCGCCCCGACGCGAAGAACGCGATGAACAAGGAGGCATCGGAACTGATCGCCGCCGCCCTCGACCGGCTCGATGCCGAAAACGACCTGCGCGTCGGCATTGTGACCGGTGCAGGCGGAACCTTTTGCTCGGGTATGGACCTCAAGGGCTTCCTGCGCGGCGAAACGCCCTTCGTTGCAGGCCGTGGCTTTGGCGGCATCACGCAGAAATCGCCTGCCAAGCCCTTGATCGCGGCGGTCGATGGCTATGCGCTGGCAGGCGGCCTTGAAGTCGCGATTGCCTGCGACATGATAGTCGCCAACGAAAATGCCAAATTCGGTATCCCCGAAGTGAAGCGCGGGCTTGCCGCGGCAGCGGGCGGCCTGATGCGCCTACCGAAGAAAATCCCGCCGCACATCGCGATGGAACTGGCGCTGACGGGTGATTTTGTTGATGCCAAGCGCGCTTATGAACTGGGCCTCGTCAATCGCCTGACTTCCGGTGCCGCGCTCGACGCAGCTATCGAACTGGCGCAGACCATTGCAGGCAACGGTCCGCTTGCGATCAAGAAATCGAAGCAGGTCATCGTCGAATCGGGCGAATGGAGTGAAGCCGAAATGTGGCAGAAGCAGACCGAAACGCTCGGCAACCTGTTCGCCACCAACGATGCGCGCGAGGGTGCGGCGGCCTTTGCCGAAAAGCGCAAACCCAATTGGACGGGCACCTGATCCGCGAACGGTAAGTTTTCACCGTAGTGCTGAGCCTGTCGAAGCACGCCTTGCCGATAAACGCCCTTCGACAGGCTCAGGGCTTCGGTGACTTTGGAGAGATATGAAGATGCACCCCAAGATTCATGCCACGGTTAACCCCGATAAACCCGCCGTCATAATGGCGGGGTTCCGCTTCGTGGTGGCCTCCGCCCCCCCTGCCGCCGCGGTGTGCTCGGCCATGCGGATGGCGCGCAGCACCGGCTCGCCGAGGATGCGCGGCACCAGCCAATAGATCGCCGCCGCCCAGCTCTGCAGGACGATCGAGACCACCAGCACCCCGAGGTAGAGCGCCAGCAGCAGGCGCGCCTCGCGAGTCACGCGGCCGCGCTCGACGGCGGGAATGAAGGAGCGCTCGTCCGCATTGAAGCGGCCCAGCGCGCTGCGCCACAGCGTGCCGCACAGCTTGCCCCAGAAGGACAGGCCCAGGACGCGCGCCAGGTACTCGCCCAGGGTTCGCGGCAGCGGGACGATGTCGGGGTCCAGCGTCGCATGCTGGGTATAGGTGTGGTGGCTGGCGTGGCGATACTTGAAGTAGAGCGCCGGGCGCAGGGTCAGCATGGCGGCGAACCAGGCGACCGCCTGGTTCAGCCAGCGCGACCGGAAGGCGGTGCCGTGGGTGGTCTCGTGCAGGGCGCCGAACAGCAGCACGATCAGCACGCCCTGCAG
>NZ_CALMSV010000075.1 GCF_937872355.1 uncultured Sphingorhabdus sp.
GGCGGGGGCCGGGGGCCCGGGGTCGAACGCGCCGCCCGCCCAGGCGGCGTAGAGCCCCCGCCGGTCGAGGTCGATGTGCTGACGCCACCCGTAGAGGTCGAAACGCCGCCCGAAGTGCTGGATGTGCTGGATCCGCCAGTTGAGGTGCTCGAGCCGCCCGAGCCGCCCGACGATGTGCTGGTCGAACCGGTCGAGGTGGAAGAAATAACCACAGTGCCACCGCTGCTGCCGCCACCGCCGCCAGAAAAGCCGCCAAAGAAGCCGCCACCAAAGCCACCGCCAAAACCGCCACCGATGACAACGGGAACACCGCCACCGCTGCTGCCGACATCACCCATCGGGGGCAACGGCGCATAGGGAATGGGCATCGGCATGCCCTGCGCGATCGCAACGGGTTGCGGCATGCAGGTGGTTGTCGTGGTGCGAACGACCTTGCGGACGCGTTTGACCTTGCGAACCGGAGCGTGACGGGCAATCTTGCGCGCCTTCACCTTTTTCTTGGCCTTGTGTCCCTTGACCTGTGCAGGCGGTTGGTCCGCAATCTGCACTGCGCCGCCGCCGATAAGGGCACCACCGCATGTGCAGGCGCACAATTTCGCCAAAGCCATCCGTACTGACATATTCCCTGACCTCTTCAGTCGTTCCGACGGTTATAATATCGAGTTCGATAGATTCCCGCCCCTTGTCGGTTGAATTGGGCAGAAGACTCCAAAAGTCGCAATTCCATTAACCCTGTTCACCCGCCGAGAACAAAAAAAATCGCACATTTTCCTGTGTAAAATGACGAAACGTCCCGTTGTGGAACTGTTTGACCTGGCAGGTATTAACTCTAACCGAAGTTATAGCGGATTTTGAGGGAAAATTTCCACAGGCGAATCTCCGCCGCTCGATTTGCCGCTTGTGCGGTCTTGGAGCCGCGTCTATAGCGCCCGCCAAGAGAGGGAATGCAGGCTTTTCGGTCTGTATTCAAGCCGTTCTTCGGTGGAGATTCTGCGATGAATGCCAGCACTCAAGTGCAAGATAAATCCGAAAAAATCAGCGAATTGGAGAGTGACCTAGACCCCGATTACGTGCCGTCTGATGATGAGCCGTTCATGAGCGAGAAGCAGTTGCGCTTCTTTGAACTGCAACTGCTCAAATGGCGCAAAGAGATTCTGGATGAATCTCGCGGGACACTGAACCAGTTGCAAGATGGTCCCATTCGCGAACCTGACCTCAACGACCGCGCATCAAGCGAAACCGATTGGGGCATTGAACTCCGTACCCGTGATCGCCAGCGCAAACTGATTGCCAAGATCGATGCCGCATTGCGCCGGATCAAGGAAGGCGAATATGGCTATTGTCAGGTCACTGGCGAGCCAATCTCACTCGCTCGCCTGCGCGCACGCCCGATCGCCACTATGACGCTGGAAGCACAGGAGCGTCACGAGCGCCAGGAACGCATCTCACGCGACGACTAATCAGAGTTACGGCGTCCTTTGCAATTAAGGACGCCGTCTCTGTCCTAATAAGTGACGATCTTCACTTTCTGACCGCGCGAAAGCGTTGCGTTGCCGGATAGCCCGTTGAGCGCCAGAAAGCGTTCGGTCTGGAAGTTTTTATAGGCCATTTGCGCTGCTATTGTGGCGACCGTATCCGACCGTCCAACAGTAACAACCCTGACCTTACGAGGTTTTATGTCAGCCGCCTGCTTGTCGGTGAGCCGCGACACGCTTTCGAACATTGATGTGAAAGGCGTGCTGTTGGCGGGCGCGATGGTAACAAAATGGAACGCCTGATTTGGTGCCCATTCATAGGCGAATACTGTCAGCGTCACAGTTCCTGATTGCTGGGTCTGCACATTAGCACTGGCATAGAAAGCCGGAATTCCATTGACTGTGGTCTGCTGAATAGAGCCATAATTGACCTGCTGCTGATCACCGACCACGCTCTTGAAGGCGGCATCGATATAAGCCTTGCGGTCGCCGTTGAACGCCTGCGTCGTAAACAGCGCCTTACCGCCATTACCGCTGATGGTAACCGCCTGCGTGCCATTCGACATTCCGAATCCAGAAGGCACTGCGAAGCGCAGACGTAGATCGGGGTGAAGGAATTCCTGTCCCTCTATCACCCCTTCACGTGGATCGTCATCGTACATCATGCCGTCGATCGCCTTGAAATGCGCATCGGCATTACGGACCGTACTGACAGGATATTTTTTCGCATTGGTTGCGGCCCGCACCACGCGCTTGGCCGGATCGGGGTGGGTACTCGCCCATTCGGGTACCGAATGCGCATTGAGCCCTGCCACTTTGGCATCCACCGCAGTTTGCAGCGCGAGCGAATTAAGCATGGCCGACAAGGCAGACGGATCATAACCGGCTTTGCTGAGATATTTGATCCCCAGATCGTCGGCCTGTTCTTCCTGTCCGCGCGAATATTTCAGGGTAAACAACTGCGCTAATTGTCCAGAATATTGCTTCGCAGCGCCACCCAAGGCGCCTGCTAGGCCGCCATTGTCACCAATCATCGCACCACCTATGGTGCCGAGTACACCGATGATATTGGCAAGCGTCGCCTGTTTCTGGCGTTTCTTGCTGTGGCGGGCTGCGGTGTGACCGACTTCATGGCCCAGCACGCCTGCCATCTCTGCTTCGCTGTTGCACAATGCGGCAAGCTGGCGGGTGATGTAAACATAGCCGCCCTCGATCGCGAAAGCGTTGTTCACCGCCGAATTGAGGAAGGTAACCGTGAACTCGCCTTCGCTGTTTGCGAGGCCAGATTGGAGCGCAATTTTCTTACCCACGCGTTCGACATAGGCAGTCTGCGGGCTTTGATAGGCGCCGCCAAATTCTTTAAGGATTTCAGGGTGATATTTAGCACCATTAGCCTTTTCCTTTGCCGAAAATGGCAAGGGTTCGCTACTTTTAGACTTGGCGGCAAATGCACCCTGGGTCGAAACGGCACCAACGGCGAGCATCGAAGCCGCGAGGGTCAGGAACAGTTTGGTACGCATGACAGACTCCTATCCTATCGCAATACATTAGCATGCAATCACAAGAGTCTAGGTAAAATGTTGAAGCTGGCCCTATTATGAACCTGATTGGCCAGAGCGCTTAGAATTGGCCCATCTTCAGGAACTTGGCGTGCCGCTCCTGCTTTATTTCGCTCGCACTGAGCTTCTCAAGTTCGACCAATGCTTCGGTCAAAGCCTTCCCCAGATTGGCACTGGCCGCCGCATGATCGCGGTGCGCGCCGCCAACAGGTTCCGGAACAATCGAATCGATGACGCCCAGCGATTTCAGATCAGCTGCGGTCACCTTCATCGCCTGCGCCGCGTCGGCCGCGCGATCATTCGTACGCCAAAGGATCGATGCACAGCCTTCCGGCGAAATGACCGCGTATACGGCATGTTCGAACATCATTACCCGATTGGCTGCAGCGAGTGCAACCGCCCCGCCCGAGCCGCCTTCACCGACGATGCACGAAATCATCGGTACGCCCAGTTGCAGGCATTTTTCGGTCGAGCGGGCAATGGCCTCTGCCTGACCGCGTTCTTCGGCCTGAACGCCCGGGAAGGCACCTGAGGTGTCGACCAGCGAAATGACAGGCAGTCCAAAACGGTCGGCCAGCTCCATCAGGCGGATCGCCTTGCGATAGCCTTCGGGCTTACCCATGCCGAAATTATGACGCAGGCGGCTTTCGGTATCATCGCCCTTTTCATGTCCGATCAGGACCACGCGACGGTCACCCAGCCTTGCCAGTCCGCCTAAAATCGCTTGATCATCGGCAAAGGCACGGTCCCCCGCCAACGGCAGGAAATCATCGAACAGATTTGCGACGAAATGCTTGAAATGTGGCCGCTCGGGATGGCGGGCCACCTGGGTTTTCTGCCATGGCGTCAGCTTCGCATAGGTGTCGGCCAATAATTTATCCGCTTTAGCGCGCAATTTTCCGATTTCGCTGGTGGCATCAATTTCGGTCTCACCCGCCGTATCTTCCAGTTCCTGGATGCGGGCTTCGAGTGCGGCGACCGGCTTTTCGAAATCGAGATAGACTGTCATGCCTCGCCGTTAGAACCTGCAGGCGGCGGGGTCAACGAGAGAGCTTGCGTTTTGCGAGCGGGTGCCGCTGGTTCACCAGTTCGACCAGCTTCGAGGAATCGACATGGGTGTAGATTTGCGTGGTTGCGATATCCGCATGGCCGAGCATAGCCTGTAACGCCCGCAAATTGGCCCCACCAGCCAGCAAATGGGTGGCAAAAGCATGGCGTAATACGTGCGGGCTGACCTTTGCCGGATCAATACCCGATTCGGCAGCCAGTTCGCGGATTATCTGGAACAGGCGGATACGGCTGATGTGCACATCGCCTTTACCCGAAGCCCGGGCCGCCCGCGAGGGGAAGAGATATTTCGAGTCCTTGGGCACAAAGGCGTGCCAGGCGCCAACCGCTTGCCGCGCACGGTCCGAGATCGGAACCAGCCGCTCCTTCGAACCTTTGCCGATCAGGATGATGTAGGGCCGGTCATGAACAATAGAGGTACGCGGCAGCGCGACGAGTTCGGTAGCGCGCAAGCCAGAGCCGTAGAGCAGTTCAACAAGTGCCGACAGCCGATAGTCGAGCGGTGACGGCTTTGGTTTGGCCAATCGCGTTTCGATAGAAGCAAACAGCGCCTCTACTTCCGAAATATCGAGAACTTTGGGCAACGAACGGCTTTGAACCGGGCGCGGCAAGGCGGCGGACGGGTTATCAGCCC
>NZ_CALMSV010000076.1 GCF_937872355.1 uncultured Sphingorhabdus sp.
ACCGACCGCTTGCAGATAGGCCATCGCCCCAGCATGCGCTGGTGACAGCAGTGTCGACGGCGGCGACCAGCCGGTTAGCGCCGGATCACCATTTTCCGCGCGCTGCTTCCAGTCATTCCAGCAATTGGCGTCGAACAGTTCATAGCTGAGAGAGAAGATGAGGTCATAACCCATCGCCTTGGCACGCTGGGCAAAATCCAGATGCCAAGCATTGCACGGCGAATTGAGCGCGCCGCCTGCAAGACTTACATAATGCCCGCCTGACAAAGGCTCGAGCCGGTAATAGTGGCTCATACCGACATAATGGTTGATCGTACCGCGATAGCCGAGCGCGCGGATTTGCCGCAGCAATCGCTCGGGCGTCTGGTTATAGGCATCGTCATAACCGGTCGCCATTTTGAGGTCATGTTCGGGAACCATCGCGTCGCCGGTGTCGAGCATCGCGCCTGCCCCGTCGCTCCGGATTCCGGACAGTTCGACCCAACCCTCTGCCGCCGCCGGTAAATCACCGCCGATCTCGCTATAGTTGGGCGGCACGATCGAGATGAACATGCGATCGATATCACCTGCAAACAGCGGATCGGCGTCCGCCGGAAGAGCAAAGCCGCCCTCTATGCTGCTGAAAGGCAGGGTGATGATCGCATCGGTCGGCGTTCCGACCGCATAGTTCCAGAGCCGCACAAACCAGCTTTTGGGAGAACCATTTGCATCGCGGCCTTCGATTGTAAGCGTCGGCCCATTAATCGCATCGAGCGGCATGACGCCTTCGCTGCGCCAGCGAAAGCGCAGGATGAGGTGGCGGTAATCGCGGTTGGTCTCATAGGCTAGTAGCGGATGATCCCACTTGTCTTCGCTTTCCCAGATAAGTCCGGCCAAATCGTTCCCACGATAGAAGACCGCATCGACGCGCAGCGCTTCCGCGCCTTGGGTGATTACGGACGCCATCATCGGTCGTGGAAAGTTGAGCGTCCAGAAACGCGGGTCGAAGCGCATTACCGGGCTGCTCTCCTGCCGCCTCCGTTTTTTGCAAAGCCAATAGGCCATGGTTCAAGCCTCGACTTCCGAAAGTGCCCGGCGCAGCGAGCGAACCTTCTGGCGACTAGATCGTTGCGGGGCATCGGGCGCGCTCCCCCGCCCTTTGCCCGAGGCATTGCCCGGCGGGTTCACATTACCCCCCCCACGAATTTGCCCCGCGGCGCCCCCCGCACGACCCGCCGATGTCGGTACGAACAGTTCAGGCCCGCGTTCACCCACCCGATAGGCCCGGCCCGGCGCAACCGGCCCGCCCGTTGCTCGCCCGGGCGCCCCGCTCAGCGCACTGACTAGGATCGAACCAAGTGACGCGAAAAGTCCGCCCTGCCCCTGCCCGCCGCCAGCACCGCCCAAGATCGAGTTCATGCCCGACCGGATGGCTGCAGAGGCAATTTCTGCTAGTGCCGAGAGCGCAATCCGACGCAGATCCTCAAACCCGAATTTTCCGGTCTGGATCGCGCGGGTCAGACTGCTCTCCAGCAAACGGCGGGTCCGTTCGATGCCGGCGGCAAAAGGGCCTTCCATCTCCGCACGCATCGATGCGACATCGCGAGCAAAGCCCTGTGTGTCAGCGCGAACGGAAACCACCAGCCGTTCTATTTCTTCATCCATTACTCACCTCCGGTCGGGGCATCTGGAAATTGCAACATCAATGCAGACAGCATCGAGCCGTCTGCAGCGTCTTCATCGGGTCGAGGCATGGCGTTCAGAATGGCAAGCAGTTCGGCAGGGGTCGAATTCCAATAATCGTCGGGCCGCCAGCCCAGCAGCAGAGCGGTCTGCCCGGCTAGTCTGCGGGCGACGTCGGAAAAGCTCATTGCCCGGACAAAATCTGCCCGAGCAGAATTTTCAGTACGGGCGTATTTTCTGCGATGCCCTGCTCTGCAACAGCCTCGGCAAATCCGTTCCGATCAAGTTTATCCTGGGCTTCAAACCGGCAATGCCAGAACAACGCAACCATTTCCGATAGCTTGAGTTGGCCCGATGCTGCCCGCTCGACCAGAGCAAATAAAGGCCCCAACTCCTCTTCTGCAGCAACCAATGCTGCAAAAGTCGGGCGCAGCAAAATTTTGTCATCGCCGAAGTGCAGCATGGCTTCACCGCGGACCGGATTTGCAGGCCTGCTCACAACGTCACCACCGCGCCTGAGCTTTCGAGCGCCAGCGTATAACTGCGCTCACCGTTGAAATCCCCGGCATAGTCGAGCCGCGCGACCAAGAATTTACCGCGCAGCCGTTCGCCACTTTCAAAACTCAATTCATAGTCATCGAGCACACCCGACAGGGCATTGGTCTTAATCCGCGTTTCGGCAACCGATCCTGTAAACACCCCGGCTCCTGAAACCGAAACCGACCGAACGCCCGCACCCGAGAGTAATTCACGCCATGCGCCCGAGTCCTTGTTGGTGATGACTACGGCATCGCCATTGATGCTGAGTTGCGTTGTGCGCAACCCGGCGACGGTTGCATAAACCGGCGGCAAACCGCCATCGCCAACCTTCAGCAAGAAGGCACTTCCCTTTTCTGCAGGCATCGATACTGTCTCCGTTTCAAGACGACTCAATCTGGGGAGAGGAGGTCGCCATGCTGGTTGGAATGCTGCTCGCGAGCAGCTTGATTGCTGCACCTGTTGGGGCGCAGCAAAATGCGAAAGCTGGGGACGCCTGTCCGTCAGCCGAAATCTTGATGGGCGCACACAAAACCGCGCCTACAGAGCCGCATCGCACGGCGCCCGAGGGCCTGTTGCCGACACCGCAACCTGAAAGCCGGGGACCGGCGGTGTTGCTGCCCGAATGCAAGGCAGAGCCGCCCAAACGCCGCAAGCGCAAGAGCGACTATCCAATGGTTTGACCCTCAGGCCGTCGAAAGCATCCTGATCCGGTAATCGACGACACCTGCCCAGGCGCCCGCCGCAGTGCGCGCCACAAACGAACGCAGAAAAACGATGCTCGCAATTCGCCAACCCGAAAGATCGCGGGGGAGCGCGGCGACGGCATCTTCAACATGGCTGATGAGCTGGTGCAACCGCGTTGCGCTCTCACCATCGTCCCACACAGTCAGACCCATGCGGATCTCCCGCCCGGTCGCGGTTTTGGTGCTCCAGTCGGCGCTCACCTCATCATTGATCGAAATATAGGGAAAGGCCGCGCGCGGCGGTGGGCCGTCGAATACACCGGTCAGCTCATCGGCCAGCACTGGGTGCGTTTCCACCGCGGTCACCAACGCGGATTGCAAGATCTCGATTGCGTCGCTCATCGTCCAAAATTCCTCAATTGGGCGTCATCAATCATGCGGTGTTTCAAGCCTCGCCCGGACAGGCGTACGCCGTCGTCAAGCGGTTCAATATCGACGCCTTCAGGGGTTTCGGCCTTCGCCAGCCGATGGATGACTCGCATCAACAGCCGGTCAGCCTGACGATCTGCGGCCTCCTGCAAACGCTCAAACATCAGCGTGCCTCCTCGCATGTCAGCACCATGCGCGCCGGATCGCGCGGATCGCTGACAATGTTGCGCACCCCCAGAAAGCGCCCACGCCAGACAAGGCGGGTGCGCAGATCGATGCCTTCGCGCTTGCGCATCGTCACCTGCCATCTTGGTATAGCAGATAGGCTATCGGCGGCGGTAAGGTCGGCAGGTATCAACGGCGACACTGCAACCCAGGCAGCTCCACCATAGGCATAACGCCCACTCGCGCCGCCCAACGCGTCGCGATTGCCGAGCCGATGCTCGATGGTAACACGCTCGCGCAAGGAGCCCAAAAACTCGCCACTCATGCGATCCGCCTCCGCCGCCAGGGACGAAGCAGCGCGGCAACGCCCTCGGGCGGGCCTATATCATCCGGATTGTCGCGATGCAGATGCAGGTGTGCTGCCAGCCGCAATATACCAAGCCGGATCGCCTCAGGCAGTTCGGCCCATGCCTGCGCCATTCCAGCTAGACAGGCGAGTTCAACGCGTCCCGCCGATCCCGGCTGCATTACGCGCAACCAGGCTTCACCATGGGCGTCAATCTCGATCTTGTAGGCATCGCTGGACAGCGCAAAAGGCATGCCCTCAACCGGGATACCTGTAACCGAGTTGACCAGCACGACAGGCAACACTGACAGGCGTTGCCAATGCATGCTTGCAGGGACCACCTCGCGCACATTCCTGCGCAAAAGCATCTGCCCCAAATAGGCCTCGACATGGCCAATCGCGCCGAGCAGGACAGTGCCCAGCGAAGCATCTTCTTCCTCGCTTTCAAAGCGCAAATAGGCGCGGGCCTCGTCCAGCATATCGCTGCCGAGCACCACCGCATCGCGGCTGATCATATTATTCTCCTTGGAAATTAGATCGCGCGGCGACCCATTGCGGTAAGACCGGCTTTCAAGGTGACGGCCGAGCCAGCGACTTCGCTGCGAAACTGCAGTTGAACGGTACCGCCAGTCGCGCCGATATCGACGCGGAACCATGCTTGAAATGGAATATTGGTGTTGGCCGCCCTGACACCGGTGGTTACGCCGGTGGTAGCGTTGTCGGCAATCTGCTCGGTGGCCAGCACGGCCGATGCGCTCGAGTTTATGATGGCCTGCCCGATGACCAAACCTGACGGGATATCGACAGCGAGCGCTGCGCCAGTGGTGGTCGCCGCAGACTGCAGCGCGCCATAGACTTTGATCAGGTAAGAGGTGTTTGCACTGGCAGCAAACGACAGTCCGGTCGCCGCCGCCAATGTGGTCGTGCTGTTGGCAACGTCGGCGGCAAGTTTCTGCCAGGTCCACGGATCACTGCCACCTCCACCCGCCTCGCTTTGCTTGGCAGCTGGTTCATGGGCATTGGTCGCGGTTCCGACCGTCAAGCGGGCTTCATCCGTGATCAGGTATACCTCGCCGGTGCGAAGCTGGCTCGATGAAGCCGCAGCATCAATCTGCGCGCGCGTCCCGCGCCTGTGCGCAAGGCCCGGCATCAGAAAGTTCCGCAGTCCACATCACCGACCGCGAGTGTTACAAAGGCATTGCCCGCATCCTTGCTCCAAGCCATTGACGCATTCATTCGAATAACCCCATCGGTTCCATTTGTTCCCCAAATATAACCGGATGTGCCACCCGACACGACTGCAGCCTTTTCGTCGAGGTCCGAAGACGGGATGTTCAATGCCGTCTTGAAGGCATTTACGGTAATCTTGCCCTCTTTCTGCCCCGCTGCCGAGGCATCATGGAGGATCAGGAAGTCCGCTGCACCATCGACTGCAGCGATGGTTCCGAGGTCATCAATTGCCGGAACGACAGGCAGTTTCGATGTCGCGCCGGTCGCCACATGCAGTGTACCGCGATCAGTCGTGAAATGCGCCTCGCCCGCGAGCATTGAAGCAGAGGGCAGGTTGGCTTTTAGGCCGCGTTTGAGTTGTAATCTGGGCATTTGATATCCCTTTAATGTTCAGAAGGATTTCACGCAGAGGCGCAAAGAACGCAGAGAAGGCTGATCAAAATCTCTGCGCCCTCTGCGCCTCTGCGTGAGCCAAAAACTTCAGTTGAAAGTGCCGCCGTCGATAATCTCCGCGACCGGCCCTTCCGGACCTTGGGGACCAGCAACGCCGGGCGGACCTATCAGCGTCGGCACCGGCGATGGCGGATTGGCCGCCACCAAAGCGGCAATCCCGCCATCCGGCCCACGCCAGCGCAGAACCAACGCAGGATCGGGCATCCGCCATTGCAGCAGCATCATGGCGTCACCGATGACGCGATGCGGATCGCAACCGGTTCGGTCACGATCACTCCGCCGGAAACCTCAAGTCGGGCATCCGCCAGATAGTTGCCAGCCACCAGAGCAGCGGATGCGGCTGCATTGATGGTCAACGTCCATCCGGGCGGAATGTCACCCTGCGCAGTTCGTTGGCTAACAGAAAAAGTGGCCGCAACCGGCGCGCCATCGGGCACGCCGGTGCGGCCGGGCGGGACAGCTTTCATCACCGCGTCGATAGCCGTAACGGACTGGGGATCACCCGTCACTGCATCGAGCGCGAGCAAAATCGTCTCGCCACGTTGGAAGGTGTATGGGGGCATTGGTTTCTTTCCGGCCACAAAGCCAATTGAAACCGTCACCCTGAACTTGTTTCAGGGTCCATTTCTCCGCACAGACCGACAGGTGAGGCCGATAGATGGATGCTGAAACAAGTTCAGCATGAAGTTTCAATGGTAAGGATTTTCAAACCTAGGAAGCCGAAATCTTCAGCAGCTTGATCGCCTCACTGTTCGAAACCGCCCCGCCAATCCGCTTCGTCGCGTAGAAATTGACGTAAGGCTTGTTCGAATAGGGATCGCGCAGGATGTTGGTCTCGCTGCGCTCCGCCACCAGATATCCCGCACGGAAATTGCCAAAGGCAATCGGCATGCTGTTCGCCGCAATGTCCGGCATATCCTCGCTTTCAACCACCGGATAGCCCAGCAGCGTATCGGGCTGGCCGGTGACGAGGCCGGGCGTCCAGACAAAGGCGCCGTCGCTGGTCTTGAATTTGCGGATCTTTGCCAGCGTTGCCGAATTCATCACCCACACAGCGCCCTGCCGATAAGGCGCACGCAACGCGTGGACGAGGTCGAGCAACTTGTCCTGCGGGTTGGTGGTCGGGAAGTCCGACGCCGCGCCCACCGGCACATATTGCAGCTGGCCAAAAGCACGCGTGGCATCTCCGGTCGCCGCGACTGTATAGGTCAGGAACCCTTTTGGTTTGTCAACACCGTCACCATTAACAAATGCGGTTCCTTCGGCTTTGGCAAATTGCGTAGCGATTTCGTCGGCCAGCCAGGCCTCGACATCGAACTGCGCATCGTCGAGCATCGCCTGAGTTGCTGCCGGATTGGCATAAAGCTCGCCAAAGCTGGGTACGATTTCGTTGAAGGTCGGGGTCGCGGTGGTCGGGCGGGCGGCGACTTCCGATGCCCAGCCGGAGGCAACGCCATTGGTCGTCACCAGCTTGCGATAGCCAGCGCTGCCTACCTGCACGACATTGGCAACCGCACGGATGGGGGAGATCGCTTTCAACGTCGCATCGATCACCGCGTCGATTTCCTTGGGCACCGCATAGCCGCCGTCGGCGGGCACATTGCCGGCAAAGCTTTTCAGTTCAACCTCGCGGCCCTTGCGCAAATAGCCTTCGACAAAGGCCGATCGCGCCGGATCGGTTACGTTACCAGCCGCTAGTTGCGGACGCACCACAGCGGCGGGGATCACCGCCGCCTCAAATGCCGCCTCCAACGGGTCGGCTTTCACTTCATAGTCCATAATCACTCCTTTTCTGGATGGACAGCCAGCACCCGCGCAAGCGGTTGCATGGGATGGTTGACGACACTGACTTCGATCAGGTCGAGGTCAGTTAGTTCACGATATGTTCCCTGTTTTTTTCCGCGCACACGATAGCCAAAGGATAGCCCCGCCCCGCTCGCCACCGGCGGCGCTTGCGGATCCATCTGCGCGATGACACGCAAGCCACGCGCATCTTCCTCGACGCGCTCGACAAAGCCGATGCGGCGGTCCTGGTCATGCTGCCACAACAGCGGCAATCCGGCCTTCGCCGCACGTGCAAAGGCACCCTTGCGGACGATATCGCCGCCTCGGTCGGGGTGGTCGAAAATAGCGGCATAGCCTGCGAAGCGCGTCATTTGATCACCAACCCGCCCAGCCCCAGTTTCACCGCAAGGCCAATCAGCAACACTGCTAAGGCGCCGCGCACCAGCCATTCCACCACCGCCTTGCGCGCCGACCTTTTGGCATCCCGCCAGGCGGAGAGCAGCTCGCGCAAATCGGCCATGTCCTTCGCCGCACTTTCATCGGCGAGCCCCAGATGCGCCAGCGCCCGCTGGGCACCAGCCTCCGAAGCCCGGGCGAGAAGCTCGCCGAGCTGTTTGTCTTCGATTGTCATTTTGGAGTCCTTGTTGCTGTCAGGGCAGCACTAGCTCCGTTCTCTTCGTCGCGATGCGACAGGTCATCAAGAGTGAGTTTGACAGCACCCGGACCTAAATCGGGATATATTACCGGCTTGCCGCCAAAGCGTTTTCGTATCGCTTGATCACACCCGTCTTCTTCATCATCGTCATCGTTCTGGTTCGGATCATATTGATCGTAAAATGTGAAACTTGCGTCGAAATTTCCGTCGGAAACTTCAAATTCGAGAACAGACCATTTTTTCTCGTCATCAGCGATTTCCCACAGATGCTGAACGAGTTCGAATATCTTTCTACTCGGAAAATGGTACAAAACTGATCGATCATCTTCGACAAAAATCGAGATCTCATAGCCCTCATCATCCACCTCCACATACAAGAACGTTCTGTTCGGTTGGAAACCAAGCAATTCGGATATTTCTTGACCGATAGCATTCAAGGTTTCACCCATCTGAACATCAGGATTCATTATTCTATCCTTCCGTTTTGTTCGGAATTGTTTTGGTACGAATTTTGCCGTCGATTTTGTAAAGCACTTCAAGGGAATCTGGGCGTTTGGAACTACCTGTATATTGAGGAGTGATTTCGACATATACGTCGCTGCCTCGCTTCTCCGCCCTTTTCCACTTGTTTTCTAATCTGCGATATCTTCCTAGGTTGATTTTTGCGTCTTGCGCAAAATGATTTTCCGGTATTTCGGGACCACCGAATTCTCGTGCAATGTAGTGTCCTCCATGATCAGATGGCTCTCTATCAGGCCTCCCCGCTTCACGTTGCAGTCGCTTTGATCGAGTTTGACCAGGTACGTGCCTAATTTTTCCATATATTTTGCCTGCACGTTCAAAACCATCAATGTCGAAGTTATAACCTCCTGCGCTTACCGTTTGAACAACCGTGAATGGCTTGACGGCTAAGGCGGCAGCTCCAGCAGTTGTCAGCGCCGTAGCGGCCACTGCCGTCGCGGCAGCGCCGGTGGCAACTATGCTATCTAGTTGTTCGTAGGCAGGGTTAGAGTTGGGCGGTGACCGGCCTCCTCCCGTCGTTGCAGGCGGCTTAGTCTCTGGCTGAACTTGGGGGTTTTGCCGAGGTCTTTGAAAAGTGGCTTTGCGAACTTTAGGTTTAGAAGTGGGCTTTGGCTGGATGGACGCTTGAATAGCAGTTGTCGCAGTTCGCTTTGGAATCGCCTCTGTTCTTTCTTTCGGTTTTGGCTTGCCCCAAGTGCCCGAGGCACCCCCGCCACCGAAACTGCCCCCGCCACCTTTGCCAAAATTCCGTCCCTGACCGGCGAAGGTGAATTTGCCATCCTCGGTGTCGTGCCAGGGATTGAATTTCAGCTCTAATATTCCCGTTTTGTTCTCTTCATCAGGCTGCGGAAGCACCGGCTTTTCCGGCACCGGGCCCAATCCCGCCACCACCCTTTTCTCCTCCGGCGTCAGGAAATCCGCGCCCGCCACCTGCGCCCACAGACGCTCGCGATCTTCGCTTAGCGCACTCACCTGATCGACGTCGACCGACAGCGCCAGATCGGCAAACCAGGGCCGCAGCCCTTCGGCCAGCGCGTCCAAAATCTTCCCCGCCAACGGCAGGATCGCCTGTCGCCACAGCGCCTTGTTTGCCTCGCGGTAATTGGCGTAGGTCGCATCACCCGGCAGGCCGAGCAGCATGGGCGGCACGCCAAAAGCGAGCGCAATCTCGCGCGCTGCCGCTGCCTTCAGCCCGGCAAAATCCATATCGGCAGGGGTCAGCGACAGCGTCTGCCATTTGAGCCCGCCTTCGAGCAGCATCGGCCGCCCGGCATTATCCTGCCCAGAAAAGCTGCGTTTCAACTCCTCCTGCAGCCGGTCAAACTGTTCACCCGACAGCGCCTCTGCTGCCTCGTGCACCAGCGCGCCGCTGGGCCGCGCCGCATTGTCAAGCAGCGCCTTGTTCCAGCGCGTCGAGGCATTGTGGATCGCGATCGCCCCAGATGCAGCACCCAGGCAGCCCAAGCCATAATGGTCATCGAGCGGGTGATGCGTGCGGATATGGATCACCTCGTTCGCCGCCAGCCGCGTTATCGCCTCCCCCGCTTTATAGCGGAATGCGGCGGGCCAGCCGCGCGCATCGGCCTCCACAGAAACCCGTTCGGGCCGCAGCGCATACAGCTCGCACACGCCGCCATCGGGCGTGGTGAGCAATTGCACATAGCCATTGCCATGAAGCAGCAATTGCGCCGCCAGCGTCTCGAGCAGCGACTGCCCGCCGCTGGTCGCCTTGACCAACGCCAGCGCCGCCTCATCCGAAGCAGAAAGCGGCACCGAAGCCACCCCCTCCGCCACCAGCCGCACCGCACGCTGCGCCACGACATTGTTGAGATAGCCCTCGCGCAGCTGCGCCTCATAGGATTTGGGCCACTCGCCAATCACCCCGCCCGCAAAGGCACGGGTGAGCGCAACATGCGTTTTGGCCGGACGCAGCATCCCGCGCCCGGCCGACTTCCAGCCGAAGAGTTTCATTTGGTTTTCCTTTTTTGATCCTCCCCAACGACTTGCGTTGGGGAGGTGGCAGTTGCACAGCAACTGACGGAGGGGATTTCTGCCTTGGCGGGGCGGACTGCGTCCGCTTCCCCTCCACCACCTTCGGTGGTCCCCCTCCCCATCGCACGTCGATGGGGAGGATTGGAGATCAAAGCACCCTAACGCGCGGCTCGTTCCCGCGCTTGCCCAGCATCAATTCGCTCATTGCCCAGACTAACGCGTCGGCGCGGTCGGGGGATCGGCCCGGCCCTTCATAGCCACCGCCCGAAATCAGGCCGCACAGTTCATCCTCCAGCTCGGGGAACGCCCCGATATGGAATGCCTTGCCTGCCTCATAGAGCGCCGCCACCGGCTCTGCTCGTGCGACCTTGCCGCGTGAGGCCGAGACCTTTTTCACCGGCATCGCCACATCGGCGGCCTGCAGCGTGCTGACCACCATGTCACCGCCATTATTTGCCTCTGCCACCACGCGATCTGCACCCCAGGCGATTGCGGCGGCGGAGACGGCGCGGGCCCAGCCTTCGGGCGATCGGCCTTTCACGCTATGGTCGGCGAGGACATAGGCCTTGCCATCGGCGCCCTTGCCTACCGCAATGATCCCGCAGGCGTCGCCGCCGGCCGAAGCGGGCGGGTCGACGCCAATGACGATACGGCGCATGTCGGGCACGCCCTTCACCCGGCACCGCTCGATCAAATCCCGCGTCCACAGCGCGTCCTCGGCATCTTCCAGAAATTCGCCGAGCAATTCCTGCCGCCCCAACCGCGCTTTGCCATAGGTTTCGGCCATCGCCTGCCGATAGCTTGTGGGCAGGTTGGCCCGGTTCGCCTCCATCGCGCCGCGGGTGATCGCAACGCCTTCTTCCTTCAACAATCGCCGCACCAGCGGCACGGCGCGCGGAGTGGTGGTGGCGACGATACGCGGATCCTCGCCCAGCCGCATCGTCATCATCAGATTATCCCATGCATCGGTGCCCTTTTCCCATTTGGCGACCTCATCCGCCCAAGCAAGATGATGTTCGGGGCCGCGCAGCGCCTCAGGCTCTGACGCGGCGAAGACATTGGCGATCGCACCGCTCGGCCACACCAGTCTTTTAAGCGATGGCTCCCATATCGGGCGCATCTCGTCAGGCGCGATGGCGAGCAAACCGCTTTCACCCTCAATCATGATGCTGCGCGCCTCGTGCAGTGTTGCAGCGACCAGCGCGATCCGCAACGAACCGTCGGCCTCGGCGCAACTGCGCACATATTCGGCAGCCATCCGCGTCTTGCCAAAGCCGCGCCCGGCCATCACGAACCAGGTGCGCCAATCACCCGATGGCGGATACTGGTCGGTGCGTGCCCAGAAGGGCCAATCATACTCGATCTGCCACAACGTTTCCGGCTTTTTCTCCTTCAACCAATTGACGTAATCCTCGCCTGAAAGTTGCGCGACCCGCTCCGCCTCACTCTGCGGCGCCGCGGTCATCGCCCATCCTTTTGCGCATGGCTGCAAAGCGGGCTTCCAGCCGCGTCTGCACCTCTTTCGGATCGCGTGAGCGTGACGGTGCAGGCTTGGCGGAGCCGCGAACAGTTGCCTTGTGCGCGGCGAGCAGCGCCATGCCAATCCGCGTCTTCATCTGCTTCTGCTTGAAGGTGCTG
This sequence comes from uncultured Sphingorhabdus sp., assembly GCF_937872355.1. Lineage (GTDB taxonomy): Bacteria > Pseudomonadota > Alphaproteobacteria > Sphingomonadales > Sphingomonadaceae > Sphingorhabdus_B. The sequence continues at coordinate 12,101 of NZ_CALMSV010000076.1, forward strand.
TCCTTCATATTGCTTGCCGGGGCCGACAGGGCTTCCGACAGCAGGTTCGCCTCCAGCCGCGCATATCCCTCACTCAGAGCCGCGAGCCACTTCGCGCAAAATGGCTCGGATTTCTTGCGCAGGTCGTAAACCGGCCGGGTCGTGACGCCTGCGACCTTGGCAGACGCGCTGACATTGGATGTCTGCGCAAGGTGCGCCAGGAATTTCTTTTGCGCGGCGGGGCCAAAGCCTTTGCCCGCAGCCTTCTTTCCAAACACCATCGCCAAATCCTTTCGCGCAACGAAAAGGCCGGAAGCAGTTTTCACCGCCCCGGCCCGAATCGCATTTTCCCAATATCGCAATATGTGCCGTATTGGCGTTACGATGTCAAGATATTTTTACCTATATGGTTATTTTATCCCAGACCAAGCATCTTGCGTTCGCGCGGTATCCAGGTTGCAAATCCCGGGCGCGCGTGGATGCCCGCCAGATATGCAGTCAGCTTTGGATATGCGGCGGGGTCAGGCACGATCCCGCAATGCGCGACATTCACAAAGGGGCTGGCAACCGCGATATCGGCGAGCGTCAGCCGGTCACCTACCAGAAAGCCGGACGCGGGAATGATGCCTTCCAGATAATCGTAAATCGGCACCATTTCGGCTTCACCCTGTTTGGCAGCCTCCTCATCCCCCGGCTTGCCCATGAATTTGGGCGAGACGACACGGTTGAAGAAAATCTTCC
>NZ_CALMSV010000077.1 GCF_937872355.1 uncultured Sphingorhabdus sp.
CTACCTCCAGCGATTGCGCGATATCTGCACCAAGCATGGCATAATCCTGATCTTCGACGAAGTGATCACTGCCTATGGCCGCGTCGGCGGAGCGACCGCGAGCGGGACCTGGGGCGTGACACCCGATATCATCACCATGGCCAAAGGCCTGACCAATGCCGCTGTGCCAATGGGGGCTGTCGCGGTCAGCAGGTCAATCCATGACGATGTCGTCAACAATGCAGCAGATGGAATAGAGCTCTTCCACGGCTATACTTATTCGGGCCACCCGGTTGCCTGCGCGGCGGGGTTGGCGACGCTCGATCTTTACGCGCAAGAAGGTCTGTTCAACAAAGGTGACGAACTGGGCACCTATTGGGCCAACGCCGCGCACAGCCTTCGTGGCAAACCGCACATCATCGACATCCGCACCATCGGACTGGTGGCAGGCATCGAACTCGAACCCCGCCCGGGAGCGCCGACAAAGCGCGCCACCGAGTTATTCCACGCCTGCTTCGACAACGGCCTATTGGTGCGTGCCACCGGCGATATCATCGCCCTCAGCCCGCCGCTGATCCTCGACAAATCGCATATTGATGAGATGTTTGGGAAGATCGGGGAGTTGTTGGCGGGGATAGACTAGCGCCGCCCGAAAAGGCGCCGGAAGAATCCCGGCTTTTCATCCTCGGCATCAATCAGCACGCGCTGGCGCAAGCTGCTGCCTGAAAATTCCTCGGGGATTTCTTCCATATTGCGTTTGATGGTCACGGCCAATTTGGCTGTCTTCGTCAGTTCAACCACCGCCGCCGATTTTGCCATATAAACCGAGCTGATCTCGGGCTTCATATTGTGCATGCCGACAAGCACCGGCACATTTTTGCGCAAGCCAAATCCTTCGACCAGCGCCTTTACGGCCTGGTGGTAACGAACGGCGCGCAGCATCGAGGCAAGGCGAAATTCGACGTAGAGTAATGGCGCTGTGTCGGCGGCAAGCCCGTTCTTTTCATCCAATATGTGCATCTGGTCACGGAAATAATATTGGCGTTTGTGGTGCAGCAGTGCGGTGTTCAACTGGCTGAGGCCGTTAATCTCCAGATAGGCCTCCATATCCTCACCCTGCCCCCACCAGCTTTCATCCTCTATAAGGCTGGCGGCGAGGATTTCGTCTCGCGACATTTCCGAAAAGGCCAGATGCTCGTCGCTGTAAAACATCACTTCGATCATCGGATGGTGTGTGACGCTCTTGTCTTCGAACACCAGATCAGGCTCGTTCGAAATCATGATGTGTACGGCGGTGATCGGCTCACCTTCATATTGCGCGATGGAATCGCCCAACTCTTCCCAACCCGCGATGTAGACCGCGTCTTCGCTCAGATCGCGGCATAATTGACCGAGTGGTGTATCGAGGCTGGCGAGGTCTTCCTCAAGAATTGCCGAGGCGGCGTCCAGATCGCCGGCCTGCACCATCGACTCGATGCGTTGGAAATAGGCATTTTCGACCGTTTCATCGGCCCACGCCTTTTGCAAATGATGTTCCATCGGCCCCCGCCTCGAGCAATATCCAAGGCCTCACGGGTTAGCCTGCAAAGCTTTTTATATTGTAAATTATCCCAGCAAGCGCGGCGGAACCGTGCGATTGACGACTTCGCGCAGGGCAAAGGCCGTCTCTATGCGGGCTACTCTGGGCAGTCGCGCAATTTCCTGCCGGTGCACCCGTTCGTAATCCTCGATCGAAGCAGCACGAACGGTCAGGTGGTAGTCGTTGCGTCCGCTCATAAGATGGCAGCGCAGAATCGAAGGGCTCTCAACCACCGCACTTTCAAACGCCTCCATCGCCTCCTCACTTTGACTGTCGAGTGTGATGGTCACCATCACCGTCGCACCCATACCCAATCTGCGCAGATTTACATCGGCACGATAGCCGCGCAATATCCCCGCATCTTCCAACGCCTTTTGTCGTCTTGACGCCGCACTGGGCGAAAGGCCTGCCGCTTCCCCTAGATCCTGCTGCGTCGCGCGACCATTGGCGACAAGCGCGCCGAGGATTTTACGGTCTATCTTGTCGATATGCATGTTTTGAGCGCCTTTTACTATATGAAGACATATTTGTGCATAATTTCTACAAAACTGTCCAGACTTTGCGCACCACATACACTCCTTGCGTGGTAAAAGCGGCACAACACCGCTTTTATGCAGGAGAGAGTTTATGCGCGTTGGCGTTCCCACCGAAATAAAGGTTCATGAATATCGCGTCGGCCTGACGCCGTCCGCGGTGCGCGAATATGTTGCGCGCGGTCATCAGGTGATGGTGCAGTCCGGCGCCGGCGCCGGAATCATGGCGACCGACGAGGCATATAAGAAAGCTGGCGCGAAGATCGTGAAGACCGCCGAAGAAATCTTCGCCAAGGCCGATATGGTGGTCAAGGTGAAGGAACCGCAGCCTAGCGAGTGGGTCCAGCTGCGCGAGGGCCAGATCCTCTTCACCTATCTGCATCTCGCTCCGGATCCCAAACAGGCAAAGGGCCTCATCAAGTCCAAATGCACCGCCATCGCCTATGAAACCGTGACCGACGCACGCGGCACGCTACCGCTCCTCGCACCTATGAGCGAAGTGGCGGGACGCCTTGCCATTGAGGCTGCGGGCGAAGCAATGCGTCGTTCGGAAGGTGGCGCCGGCATCCTCCTTGGCGGTGTTCCCGGTGTTCCGGCTGGCCGCGTTTGTGTGATCGGTGGCGGCGTCGTTGGCACCCATGCGGCGCGCATGGCAGTCGGGTTGGGCGCAGATGTGACCGTGGTCGACCGTTCGATCCCGCGGCTGCGTGAAATTGACGAACTGTTCCATGGTCGTGTCCGCACCCGCTATTCGACGCTCGACACTATCGACCATGAAATCAGCATTGCCGATGCCGTTATCGGCGCGGTCCTGATACCGGGTGCAGCGGCGCCTAAGCTGGTCACGCGCAAAATGCTGAAGCATATGAAGCCGGGGTCGGTGCTGGTCGACGTAGCAATTGATCAGGGCGGCTGCTTCGAAACCTCAAAGCCTACTACCCACGCCGAGCCAACCTATGTCGTCGACGGCATCATCCACTATTGCGTCGCCAACATGCCGGGTGCGGTGCCGCAGACCAGCGCCGCTGCTCTCAACAACGCCACCTTGCCCTATGGCCTTGCTCTGGCGGACAAGGGACTCGAGGCATTGCACGCCCACAGCGAAATCGGTCGCGGGCTTCTTGCCGGCCTCAATGTTCACAAGGGCAAAGTGACCAGTAAGGCGGTAGCCGAAAGCCTTAACCTGAAGTTTGTCGACCCCGAGGTTGCACTGGCTGAATGATTGCGCCATCCTCCCTCTTGAGGACAAAAGAGGGAGGACCACATGGCCAAAAAGGCAATAATTGCGGCCGCGGCGATTGCTGTTGCGGCATCAGGTGCGCAGGCACAGAGTGATCGCAAGCAGCTGGATGCAGCCGAGAGCGATCCGGCCAGGCTGGGCTGGATTCAGGGCACACCTCCGCCTGCGGACAAGCAGATCAAGTTTGACGACGGCAGCTATTTCCGCTTCCCGCAGTTGCGCTGGAGCTTTTCCAACTGGCGGCAGTTCTTCCCGACCCTGCCACTTCATCGTGGTGACGCCTCGGCCCATGCTTTTTCCCGTGCCGAACGTGATGATATCGACGCGCTGACCTTTACACCGCTGGGCAGCGACAAGCCGATGAGCTGGAAGGAGGCCCTGGCTGCCAACTACACCGATGCCATCATCGTGCTGCACAAGGGCAAGATTGTTTACGAACGCTATATGGGCGTGACCAATCCCGCTTCGCAGCACATCGCCTTTTCTGTCACCAAATCCTATATCGGCACGCTCGCAGCCAGCCTCGCTGCAGAGGGCAAACTCGATCCTGACAAGCTGGTTACCGATTATGTTCCCGAACTTGCGGATAGCGGCTTCGCAGGCGCAACCGTTCGCCAGGTTATGGATATGACGACCGGCATCGCATTTGACGAAACCTACACCAATGCTGACGCGGACATCATCAGGCACGCCCGTGCCGGTCGCGCTGCGCCGCGACGGGCCGATTATAATGGCCCTGACGGCTTCCTCGCTTTCCTGCCCACCATTGGCAAGCAGGGCGAACATGGAGAGCGCTTCACCTATCGCACCGCCAACAGCGACGCGCTCGGCTGGATCATTACCCGCGCCACCGGCACTCCGGTTCGCGAACAACTTGAACAGCGTTTCTGGTCAAAGCTTGGCATGGAGCAGGATGCCGCGCTTGTGGTCGACGCGCAGGGAACGCCCTTTGCAGGCGGCGGGCTGATGCTTTCGCTGCGCGATATGGCCCGCTTTGGGGAAATGATGCGGCAGGGCGGGAAATGGAATGGCAAGCAGGTCGTGCCCGCAGCGGCCATTGCCGACATCACCAAGGGTGGCGGCAAGGTGGAGTTTGCCAAGAATGGAGCCTATCCTACTTTGCCCGGCTGGTCCTATCGCAACCAATGGTGGGTCAGTCATAATGATCATGGCGCCTATATGGCGCGTGGCATCCACGGTCAGGCGATCTATATCGACCCCAAGGCCGAAATGGTGATCGCCCGCTTCGCGTCACATCCTGTGGCTGGCAATGTCGCGATCGATCCAACGTCGATCCCGGCATATAAGGCCTTGGGACGTCTGCTGGCGGAACAGCCGAAGCGTTAGCGGATCACACCAATCGCATCTGGCGTCGGCATATTGTCGTCGGGGGACGGGATAGGCCCTCCCCCCATCCAGACCGCGAGGTTGGGCGAGGTCTTTTCAACGACCGACGGAAATTTGATCAGTAGCCATGCGGCATCTGCCATCACGCGTGGTCCAGGATAGATTGCCTTGAATTCGGCCATCGTCATGCGACCGGTTTTGAAGCTCCATCCGCTGCCCGTCCCCGGAACAGACGCCCGGGTTCGACTGTCGTAGACGGTCGAGACCATCTTCTGCATATCCTGGACCATCCACATCGAACCGTCAAAATAAGCACCCGAACCGGGCGCTTCGCTTTCAAACACGATCAGGTCCCATTTGCCGAGCTCGCCTGCAGACAGCTTCATTGCCTTTTCGAGTTGTGCCGTGCCTACCTTGCCTGCTTTGAAGTCGCGGACATAAACCGAATTGTAGAAACCTACCGCTGTGGAGATGCCGTCAGGTTGGCCATGCACAGCAGCGCTGGTTACGACAGCGTCATCCGCTTGTTTCGAAGCCCATTGGACATTTTGCGCGAAAGCGCTGTGCGGTCCCAGCAAAGCCAACGCCGCAAAAAACATTACCTGATTCGACCGCATACACCCTCCTGCTTGCTCAATCAGGGGGCTTTGGCGCAAAAGGTTATGCGCTGCGCTACCCATTTGGATAGCAGCGAGAATTCTAGATGTGAGTATAAAATGGTGGCAGGGCTTTTACCGAACTGATAGATTAAATTATTGAATTACAATCTTTTTTGTCTGATCTAAATTTCAGTTCCCCAACATTTACCCCCACACCAAGGGTGTGTTGGAATAAACTATGGTTCGATTAATCAAAAGATTTTTCGCGCTGATCTTTCGACAAGCTTTTGTGATTCGAACTGCCTACTTTCACACAACTACCCAAAGAATTCAGCATTCGATATTTTTTGCGATTCCGTTCAGAATGACTCGCGCAGGCCGCCAAGAGTGACTCGGTGCAATAGATGCTGCCCGTCTGATCCCGACAAAGTTTCGGTCGTTGAGGCTCGATCAGCGATCACCTGATTGCTGTCGATTGCTAAGCCGTTTAATGTGACCCATGCCGAATGAACTAAGGGAACTAAACATGTTATATGCAGGCGCTTCATGAAGCCTTCCGTTACGGAAGCGTCTGTCGATGCAATGATAGAACGGCTGATCCTGTCTGATGGCAGTGCTGCGTGCCTGTTTCTTCAGACCTCCGTGCCCCAAGCATCCGCATTCTCAGTTGATAAGGTCACGGTCGCAAGACAGGTCCGGCACGCAAACGCAAACGGGACAGCCGATTTAGTGGTGTACTACTGGTCGCAGTCATCCTGCGTTGCGATGCTGCTGGTTGAGAACAAGATCGACGCCGGCTTCACACCCGACCAACCGGCACGCTACGCCGTGAGCCGCGATGCGCACCTTGCCGCTGGAGCTGCCTCTTTCGTTGCGACGCTCTTGGTCGCACCGTCCATCTACCTCTCCGGCTCCAAGCTCGCCGTCGGATTTGATGCCGTCCTGCCTTACGAAAGCCTGCTTGCAAAAGTGACGGGCGATGATCGCGAGCTGGTCGAGATGGCTATCGAGCGCGCCGCAAGCCCTTACGAGCCAGTACCGGTTCAAGCCGTCATGGACTTCTTCACCGGCTACGCTCAGCTTGTAAAGCAGGCCGCACCTGACCTGATTCTTAAGCGCAATCCGAATAGCGCCGATGCGCGCCCCAAGGACTCCCGCACGATCTATTTTGATGCAAAGCGAAGCGGGTTCACGAGCTATGATTTCCTGCTGAAGAAGGGACGGCCAGCAGGCCTTCGTGTTTCCCATCAATGCTGGGACGCCGCAGCGCCTAAGCTCATTTCAGCTGCCTACGATCAATCGGTCGAGGGAATCAAGAGAACTCCCTTGGCGCGCGACGAACCGTATAGGAATAGTCAAGGATTTTTCATCGTAGATGCAGTGAGGCGCAGGGGGCGGGATATCTGGTGGTAACGGACTGTCAGTGCCCGATTTTGTTCCCCGTCCACCACTTTTTGCTCCCGGCGTTTCCGGAACAACCTCCTTTTCGACAAAGAAGATATCGTCCGCAAAGCCGACGAGCTGTTCCTGGTTCTCGGTACCCGACAACAGCGCTATAAACGAGCTTCCGAAGCGTTGAACTGCATGCCGCTGCCAAGACTCTGAGGGCGCATAAGTGCCAGGTGCGCGCCTCAAAGTCGAGTTTTTCCATTCGGTATGACCCGGATCTTCGGCATATTTCATATACTCGGACAGCTCATTGCCATCGTCATCGTTGAATATATCCAGAATCAAGACGTCATAAGGCTGGGATGCCCGGCACTTCTCTTTTTCGATAAGGATGTTGCCACGGAATGCCTTGTAGATTGGTTTGATTTCACTTCCGCTGCCCTTTGCAAACAGGTCGGCGTAACCGACAACCTTCTTGCCGTTTGCGAGCAGTATCGGAATTGCAAGGCGAGCTGAAACGACCTCACCTGCCGCATAGGCTTCCTGCATTTTCTTCAGGTTCGCATCGCTGAATGAATCAGAAGTCAGGCCCGCGTCATTTGTAAACTCAAAATCTGGCCGAGGATAAAAAAACTCGTCCTTGCTCGCCAACCTCGTCGCTTCAAGTGAGACCTCTATTGTCGCCCGCAGATCGTCCGCGTAGCGGTTAGCGTCAACAAGCGAGAGGATGTTAGCCTTCTGGATAACCTGAGAGGTGCCGGTTCCCAGATCATTGATCTCAACTACGAGATTCTCCTTTATTATCGGGAAAAAGAAATTCTCGATGATGGCGTGCATCAATTCATTTTCTGTGATTTCATTGCGAACGTCTGGAATAAATACCTAAAGGCCATTTTCCAGATTTCTTCTAAGTTGCGCATGCTTGCGAAAACGCGAGAGAGAATCTGTGTCGTCGGGGTCGACAAAAGGATAAATCACATTAGCGTCGTCGCTTTGCCGTTTTACCCGCTTCCCGAACCGGGCATAGCCTAGGTACTCTTTTTGACCATATTTGTGTGGCGGCAAAATCGAATAGCCAATCAGTAGTTCCTCTCCGTCAGCCCGTCGCGTTAGCGCAAGGAAAGCATTGGAATCTGAAGCGCCGGAAAGCGTACTCTTTCCAACACCGTGACTACCCCCGCTGCCTTTTCGCTTGTTGGATCGCCCCTCTTCCCACCAGAAGCTGTAGAGGCTGTCGTGCGGCTCCTGTTCCTTGTCTATTGGTCCGAGCAGACCTTTGGTATTGAAGTCCTCAATCAGAAGAAATC
>NZ_CALMSV010000078.1 GCF_937872355.1 uncultured Sphingorhabdus sp.
GATTTTCACCAAGTCGGGCATCATGCTCGGCCTCGGCGAGGAGCGGCCCGAAGTTCACCAGGGGATGGACGACCTGCGCTGCGCCGACATCGATTTCCTGACTATGGGGCAATATCTGCAGCCCACCCCCAAACACGCCAAGGTTGCCGAATTCGTGACTCCGCAGGCCTTTGATGCCTATGCTGCTATCGCGCGCGCCAAAGGTTTCCTGCTGGTTGCCGCAACGCCGCTGACGAGGTCAAGCTATCATGCGGGTGACGATTTCGCCAAGATGAAGGCCGCGCGCGAGGCGAAACTCGCTAAAGCGGGTTGACCGGCAAAGCGGGGTAGGGGCATGCCGCATCACCATGAGCGCCGGGCACTGCCTTATAGCGCGGACCAGATGTACGACCTCGTCGTCGATGTCCGCCGTTATGGAGAATTTCTGCCCTGGGTGGCAGCGGTGCGTATCCGGTCAGAAAATGAAACCGAGACCATGGCGGACTTGATTGTCGGTTTCAAATCGCTGCGCGAATCCTTTAGTTCGCGGGTGTTGAAAATGCCGAAATCAAAGGTTGAGGTCGACTATCTTGATGGCCCTCTGCGACATTTGCACAATCAGTGGCTGTTCGAAGAAACAGCTAACGGCTGCATTGTGGATTTCACTGTCGACTTCTCCTTCCACAATCGCATGTTCGAAGCTTTGGCAGGACAGTTTTTCGATCATGCGCTGCGCAAGATGACCGACGCCTTTATTGAGCGAGCCGAAACGCTTTACGGCAAAAGCAGCTGAAGCGCATGCAGCGTTGCGGCTTTGCGGATTTCCGCCCGGCTTTTATCTTCACCAAACTGGATTTTGTCGGCAACGACATCTTCGGGATCTTTCCCTCTTTCCGCAACAGCGAACACGACGGTGCCAACCGGCTTTTGCGGAGTGCCGCCGTCTGGGCCGGCAACGCCGCTTATCGCAACGGCGATATCAGCGCTGCTGCGTTTCAGCGCCCCTTGCGCCATCGCCCAGGCAACAGCGATAGATACGGCACCAAAGGTGTCTATCAATTCTTCGCTGACTTTCAGCGTCTTGATTTTGGCTTCATTCGAATAGGTGACGAATCCGGCCTGCAACACCGCGCTGCTGCCTGGGATTTCGGTGATCGCCCCTGCAACTAGGCCTCCAGTGCAGCTTTCGGCTGTCACGATCATCCGGCCAGCCGCCTTGTTGGTCGCTACGACCTCCTCAGCGAGTTTGTATACGTCCTTGGGCAGCATGCTGTTCACGAACCCGAAGTCTCTGCAGTTGCGACATAGGGGCAGACGGCAAAGTCATCGAGCGGTCGAGCGCTGGATTTATCACTTTCTCCCGCGTCCTTTTTCTTGTCTTTCGAGGCCGCGACCAAAATCGCACCCAGCGTTGAAGCAATATTTTCCGCGGGCAGAGGGGCAATGGCTGTCCAAATATTATTGGCCGCTTCGCATGTCTGGGCGTCTATGCCTTGCGCCAGCAATCCCGGCAACATTCCCTCGACAAAGGGCAAAATGGCAGAGCCAGACATCGGAACAGGAAGCTGGTCTGCCAACATACGGGCAAGAATTTCGCCCGCCGCAACCCTCTCGCGTTCGGCGGAAGAGGCATAGCGCGCGGTCAATTCAGCGGATTGTACCAACAACCCGGCATTTGCGGGCAGGAAAGCCTTGCAGCTTGTCACCGCCTGGCTGTGCAATACGGGCAACAGCGTTACCGCAACGCTCTGAAATTCGCTTTTGCTCATGCAGGGTGTGGCGGCGCTAGCCGCAATTGCGCCCTGATGTGAACCAATCGCGGCAAGAGCGACGGCAGCTGCAAACAGTTTCCTCATTTTAAACCCTTTACTTCACAAGAGTGGCGATTGCCTGCGCAGCAATGCCTTCGCTGCGCCCGGTAAACCCCAATTTTTCAGTCGTCGTTGCTTTTATCGAAACCCGATCGGGCTCGATAGCCGCTATCTCGGCTACCCGTGCTTGCATCGCCTTTTTGTGCGGGCCAATTTTGGGCGCTTCGCAAATGATGGTGACGTCAAGATGCGTCACGCAAAAGCCGGCATCGGATGCCAGTTTGACCGCATGGGCAAGGAACCGGTCCGAACTCGCGCCTTTCCATTGTACATCACTGGGCGGAAAATGATCACCGATATCACCGAGCGCTGCAGCTCCCAGAACCGCATCGGTTAGGGCATGGAGCGCAACGTCAGCATCGCTGTGGCCCTCAAGGCCAAATTCATGCGCTATTCGCAGCCCGCACAACCACAATTCCTCGCCCTTGGCGAGGCGGTGGACGTCATAACCCATGCCAGTGCGGACATCGTGCATCGCTTCCGAATGGACCATCTGGCGTGCAAAGTCATCGGCAAAGGTAAATTTCGTCAGACTTTCATCGCCTTCGATAATCGCGACCTTGAAACCAGCGGCCATCGCCATTCGGGCATCATCCGTGGGGATCTGACCTGTGTTCCAAGCTTTGTGCGCCTTTGAAATGACGTCATGACGGAAAGCCTGGGGTGTCTGAATCCGGAAAAGTTGTGCTCGATCAACGGTTTCGGTCAAAGCGCCCTCGGCGTTACCACGAGACAGACTGTCGACGACGGGAAGAGCGGGAACTGCACCGTCGGATGACGTCAATGCACCGAGAAGGCGGTCGATAATGGTGGAACTAAGAAACGGACGCGCCGCATCGTGGATGAATGTTGAGCCAGTAAAGTTATTTATATCAAGATATTGAATGGCATTATTTACACTATCCCTGCGTTCTGGACCTCCTGCCACGACAATGACGCCATCCAGTCCTTCTAAAGCAGCGGCGGCGAGGGCGTTTTGGCCTGGAGCGACCACGACAATGATCGTTCCAAAAGCAGGATGCGCCCAGAATGCCTCTACGCTGTGTCGCAGCATAGGTTTTCCCCGGACTATCCGGAATTGCTTGGGGATATTGCCGCCAGACCGGCTTCCACTGCCAGCGGCAACAATTATCGCGGCAGCTTTGGGCAGCGGCTCTTCCATGTGCCGCGCCGTAAACGCTGCAGGCTTGCGCGCCAAGGCGAATATCGCTACGGCGCTGCCTAAAATTTAGGCAGTTTTGCGCTGCGCAACGTATTTCGAGACGAAGATGAAACTGAAACCTATCCAGATTGGCCCGCTGGAAATCGCGTGCCCGGTGGTGCTCGCGCCGATGACCGGCGTGACCGACATGCCGTTTCGCACGCTTGTCCGCCGTTTCGGCTCTGGCTTGAACGTTACCGAGATGATCGCCAGCCAGGCGATGATCCGCGAAACGCGCCAGTCGCTGCAAAAGGCGGCCTGGCACATGTCCGAAGAGCCGGTTTCGATGCAGCTTGCCGGCTGCGGCCCCAAGGAAATGGCTGAAGCCGCAAAGCTCAATGAAGATCGCGGCGCGGCGATTATCGACATCAATATGGGCTGCCCGGTCAAAAAGGTGGTGAATGGCGATGCCGGATCGGCGCTGATGCGTGATTTACCGCTCGCTGCCAGCCTTATCGAAGCGACCGTGAAGGCAGTTTCGGTGCCGGTGACGGTCAAAATGCGCATGGGCTGGGATCATGGTAGCCTAAACGCCCCGGAACTCGCGCATATCGCCGAAGATCTGGGCGCGAAGCTGGTCACCGTTCACGGGCGCACGCGCAACCAGATGTACAAGGGGAGCGCCGACTGGGCCTTTGTCCGCAAGGTAAAGGATGCCGTCAAAATTCCTGTCATCGTCAATGGCGACATTTGCTCAATTGAGGATGCCGACAAAGCACTTGAACAAAGCGGCGCCGATGGCGTGATGATCGGCCGCGGTGCTTATGGTAAGCCGTGGCTGCTGGGGCAGGTGATGCATTGGTTCAACACTGGCGAGCGCCGTCCCGACCCGTCAATCGACGTGCAATATGACCTTATCGTCGAACATTATCGCGCGATGATGGAACATTATGGGGAGCAAGTCGGTGTCCCTTGTGCCCGCAAGCATATCGGCTGGTACACCAAAGGGCTGGTCGGTTCGGCGGAGTTTCGCAACATGGTCAACCGCATCGACGATGCGAACCAGGTTCTGGGTGAACTTGCCCGCTTCTACGAACCTTTGTTGATGCGAAATGCCGCCTGAGGCGACGACAATAACGGCCAACCGCCCGCCTGACGGGTTGTTGCTGTCGACCATATCCTTACCGCTACTGCTATCTGGCGCTGACAATCTGATCCTTTTTGCCAATGAGGCAGCGGAGGCCTTTTTCGGCAGAAGCAGTCGTCGTATTATTGGTGAACCAGCCCAGTCGCTGCTGCGCTTTGCCAATGAACGGTTGAACGGCGCAATTGAGGCGCGCGAAAGTGATATCAGCGCCCAGAATATGCGGTTCCAAACACCGGGGGCACAGGCCAACTATGTCGATCTGAACATCTCCACACCGCTGGGCTACCCCGACTGCCGACTTTACATCCTTGTGCCAAGGCAAGCCGACCGCGACCAGATTGGCGAACAGACCGACGGAGGCAAGCAGCAGGCAATGGGTGCACCGGCAATCCTTGGCCATGAGATCAAAAACCCGTTGGCAGGTATCAAAGGTGCAGCCCAATTGCTGGCGCGCAAAGTGGATCCAAAACAGGCTCCACTTACCGATCTGATCGTGCACGAAGTTGACCGGATTGCCCGTCTACTTGACCAGATGCAAAATCTCGGTCGGGTAATGCCAGGCCAGATGCAGGCAGAGAATATTCACGAACTGATCGAGCGCGCGATACGGTCGGTGCGTGCAGCCAACAAGGTCATGCCTGCGATCGATATCAACTATGACCCATCGTTGCCTGATGTGCAGATTGAGGCAGATGCCATGGTGCAGGTTCTCATCAACCTGATCCAGAACGCAATCGACGCACTGGCACACACCGCCGACCCCCAAATTGGCATTTCCACCCGTTTCGTAATGGGGGCAGCTCTTCGGAGCGAGGGTGATAAGGGCGTGCGGTTGCCGGTAGAAGTTACTATCAGCGACAATGGCCCCGGAGTAGCTGCACATATCGAGACGGAGCTATTCTCGCCATTTGTGACGACCAAAAGGGAAGGGCAGGGCCTGGGCCTCGCCATTGTCCGCAAATATCTGTCGCAGATGAACGGTCGCATATCGGTTGAACGCGATACCACCAGTCAACGGACCATATTCCGAATGTTCCTGCCTTTAGCCGAAAGAAAGACCAGCGCATGACTGCCGATAAGGTATTGATTGTTGAGGATGACCTTTCGATAGGCATGGTCGTTCGGTCAGCGCTTGAAGCGGAAGGCATCGAAGTCGATGTGTGCGAAAGCGCGAATGCGCGCGACGCGGCCCTGGCGGGTAACCGCTATGACCTGATGTTGACTGATGTCGTGCTAAAGGACCGAGACGGCATTTCCAGCCTTGAGGATGTGATAGCGCATTCGCCCGACATGCCAATTATCATCATGTCGGCTCAAAACACGCTCGATACAGCTGTACGCGCGAGCGAGATTAACGCTTTTGAATATTTTCCCAAGCCCTTCGATCTGGATGAGCTAGTTCTCGCGGTCAAACAGGGGATTGAGAAACGTCGGGCCGACAATCAAAGTGACAGCGGCACCCTGCTTGAGGCGACTATGCCGATGGTGGGACGCAGCCCGGCGATGCAGGATGTTTATCGCATGGTCGCGCGCCTATTGCGCAACGACCTGACCGCGCTGATCCTTGGCGAATCCGGGACTGGCAAGGAGCTGGTTGCGGAGGCGATCCATAATTTGGGGCATCGCAAGACCGGTCCCTTTGTCGCCGTCAACATGGCGGCCATTCCATCGGAACTGATCGAGGCCGAATTGTTCGGCCACGAAAAAGGTGCCTTCACTGGCGCCGTCGGGCAGGGAATCGGCCGGTTTGAGCAGGCGCAAGGCGGCACATTGTTTCTCGATGAGATCGGCGACATGCCCTATCACGCCCAGACCCGTCTGCTGCGCACGCTGCAAAGCGGCACAATCAGCCGCATCGGTGGCAAAGCAAGCATCCGCCTAGATGTTCGAATTATTGCGGCAACGAACCAGGATCTGGAAGCGCTTATTGCAGAGGGTAAGTTCCGCGAGGATCTGTATTACCGTCTCAACGTTGTTCCGGTGCACCTACCACCACTGCGCGCCCGGCCTGAGGATATCGGACTACTAACGCGCCATTTCCTCAATCTGGCGGCCAGCGAGGGGCTGCCCACCAAGCAGATTGACGAGGACGCTATTTCGCGTCTGACGCAAATGCCATGGCGCGGGAATGTGCGCGAGTTGAAGAACTTTATCTACCGATTGACGCTGACGGCACGCGAGGATTGCATTTCGGAAGCAACGGTGACGCAGATTGCCGGATCGGCAGACGCGGAACCCACGATCGCTGGCGGCATGTGCAGCTTTGAAGCGGCCGTGGCCCAATTCATGGCCGAACAACGGCAGCGCGGGCACGGCAGGGAACGTATTTATCTGCGCGCGCTTGCAGCTTTTGAAAAGCCTTTACTACAGGCCATCATGCAACAGGCTCGCGGAAACCAGTTACAGGCAGCCGCTATGCTGGGGATCAATCGCAACACCTTGCGCAAAAAGCTGAACGATTATGGGCTGGTTGGTACCAAGATAGGTGAAGCGCGTCGCTGATGCGGTCAATCGGTTAATTTCAGTGCCGATTGTGCTTTTCATGCCACTCTTACCGTGGCACAAGTTGCTTAATGGCAACAGTTCAAAAGCCCAAGATTGAATTTGACGGCACGACATCGGCGTCGCGTTGGGTAAAGGCGGTGCGCTGGCTGGGTACGCCGAACATAGTCAAGATTTTGGAAATCGGATCGGCGGCTGTGTTGTTCGTCATGGCGGCGGTGACAGCATGGGTGTCGGTCGGCCAAGGTCCAGAGTCGGAACCACTTTCGCCTCCTATTGCTGCAACGCTACTTGTCACCAATCTGCTTCCCGCAACGACTTTGATGATGCTGGTCGGACGGCGCATTGCTATCAAGCGCGCATCCACAATTGGCGAGAGCGAGGGGCAACTGCATGTCAGGCTGGTAGCTATATTCTCGCTGCTTGCTGCAGTGCCTGCTTTATTACTTTCGATCTTTGCATCGGTATTATTCCAGAGCGGCGTGCAATTCTGGTTTTCGAATTCAGCGCAAGGCATGCTTGAAAATGCAGGCGCGCTCGCCAAGGGTTATTATGAAGAAAAGCTGCGCGATGTCGGCGATGAAACGGTTGCGATGGCGGGTGACATCCGCTTCGCGCTGGACCAAACAGCACGGACCGATCCCCAGTTTCTGAGTTTCTATTATGATCAGGTTTTGCGACGGAAGTTGAGTGAGTCTGCCATAGTGGCTGTCACGCAAAATGGGGCGCAGCAAACATTGGTCGTCGCATCGCCCGAGGAGCGCAAGGGCAACTGGATAAGTGCAAGTGAACTCAAACGCTTGCGGGACGGGCAAGATCAGATTGTAACGGCGCAGCCAGACCGGATTGTCGCGGTCAGTCGATTGTTCGATAAGCCGGAAACTTTCCTTTACGCTAGCCGCACAGTCAGCGTTCCGTCGTTCATGCTCGGCGAAAAGGCGCAGAGCGTGCTGGAAGATTATAAGGCAATGGAATCGCGCTCGCGCAGTCTGCAATTGCAGTTCAACGCTTTGCTTTATGTCGTGTCGCTGCTGATTATCGGCGTTGCAGTATGGGTGGCGCTGTTTGTGGCCGATAGACTTGTTCGCCCAGTGAACAATCTGGTCGATGCGGCGCAACGCATTGCGGATGGAGACCTTAGCATCCGCGTAGAGGAGGAGGGGCTTCGCAAGGACGAAGTCGGCTTCCTCTCACGCTCGTTCAATCGGATGACCGAAAGGCTTCAGTCGCAAACCGAAACTCTGCTGGCTGCGAACCGGCAACTCGATGACCGCCGCGCTTTTATCGAGACCGTCCTGGAGTCCGTGTCTGCCGCAATTGTAAATGTCGACCGGGACGGAACTATACGTTTGGCCAACGGCACCGCAGAACGCCTGCTTTCAAAGGGCGGCAATACTATAGTCGGGCAAAAATTGATCTACGTCGCACCATTTGTGAAGGATCTGCCTGCCGACGGCCGATCGCATGCCATATTGCAGGTCGGCGACGGAACCGAACCACAAACTCTGGCGATCAAGATTTCGGATGGTGAGGGCGGTCAGGTCGTTACTTTTGAAGACATCACTCAACAGTTGTCAGATCAACGCCGTGCCGCCTGGTCCGACGTGGCCCGCCGGATTGCGCATGAAATCAAGAACCCCCTAACACCGATCCAACTGGCAGCCGAACGCCTGCGCCGTCGCTTTGGCAAGCAGATTGACGAGGGCTCAGATGTTTTTGATCAACTGACCGGAACGATCATTCGCCAAGTTGGTGATTTACGCAACATAGCCGATGAATTTTCGTCCTTTGCGCGTATGCCGAAGCCTGTTTTCCGTGACGAGGATATGGGCGACATTGTCGGCCACGCCATATTCCTGTTTGAAGTTGCCAATACGGATATCGAATTTGACTATCAGCCACCGGCAACCCCGCTATCCATGCTCGCAGACCGGCGGCAACTGGGGCAGGCTGTCACGAATATCCTCAAAAATGCAGTCGAATCGATCAAGCAACGTGAGGAGGCATCGCAAGGGCGTGTCGAAGTCCGGATACAAACGGACGATGGGAAATTGTCGGTGCAGATTGCCGATAACGGGATAGGTCTGCCTCCCGAGCGCGACAGGATTGTTGAGCCCTATGTCACAACCAGAGCGACCGGATCGGGGCTGGGGCTAGCGATTGTTCAAAAGATTGTAGAGGAACATCAGGGCACGCTGACTTTTGATGACAATGCCAGCGGCGGCGCAACGGTGACCATGTGCTTCGATCTGCTTCGGCTAGATGCAATGATCACGGGCGGTGTCGGCCGCCAAAGTGAAAAAACAGAATAGGACCGGAAGATGGCACTCGACATACTCATTGTCGACGACGAAGATGATATTCGTGAATTGGTGGCTGGTGTCCTTTCGGATGATGGCTATGACACACGTACAGCAGCGACCGCTGAAGCTGCTCTCGAAGCTTTTGACGACCGCCTGCCTTCGCTGGTTCTGCTCGACGTTTGGCTGCGTGGGTCGAGCATGGACGGGCTCGAACTGCTCAAATTGTTCAAGGCGCGCGATGCCAATGTGCCGGTTATCGTCTTTTCGGGACATGGTAATATCGACACCGCTGTTGCCGCCATTTCTTCAGGCGCTGTTGATTTCCTTGAAAAGCCGTTCGAAGCAGAAAAGCTGCTCCATCTCGTTGCAAGAGCAACCGAAACGCAACGGCTTCGACTGGAGAATGCATCATTAAAGGCGCTGTTGGGGCAGGCTGAAGAGCTGACCGGAACCTCTGCTGCTATTAACGCAGTGCGGGCGACGCTGAAAAAGGTCGCCGGGACCGGCAGTCGCCTTCTAATCACTGGGCCCGCCGGAGTGGGGAAGGAAGTCGCCGCTCGCCTGCTTCACAGCTGGAGCCCGCGGATGGACGATCCATTCATTTCAGTAAGTGCAGCCCGTCTGTCTCCAGATAGGTTCGAAGAGGAATTGTTTGGCGTTGAAGAAAATGGGCAGTTAATCCAAGCCGGCATGCTCGAGCGGGCACATGGCGGAACGCTGTTTCTTGACGAAGTTGCCGATATGCCATGGACAACGCAGGGCAAGATATTGCGCGTGTTGACCGAACAAAGCTTCGTTCGCGTAGGCGGCAGTCGCCCGGTACGCGTCGATGTGCGTTTCGTTTCGGCAACCGCGCGCGACCTGCAGGACGAAATCACGAACGGCCGTTTCCGCGAGGATCTGTTTTATCGGTTGAATGTGGTGCCGGTTGCCATCCCGCCGCTTGCAGAGCGACGAGAGGATATTCCCGCTCTGGCAAGCCATTATGCAGCGCGTTTCGCCGTCGAGCATCGCGTCCCGGCACCAACAATTTCCGAAGATGCCATAGCTGCCTTGCAAGCTTGTGATTGGCCAGGAAATGTCCGGCAATTACGCAATATAATTGAACGGACGATCATTCTGGCGCCTGCGGATCGGCTGCAACAGATTGATGCAGACATGCTCCCCGCCGAAATAAACGGTATCAACCCGGGTTATGGCAGCCAGATAAGTTCGATCATGGGCTCTCCATTGCGCGAGGCGCGCGAAGCCTTTGAACGCGAATATTTGCAGGTTCAGATACGCCGTTTCTCGGGCAATATTTCGAAAACAGCTGCGTTTGTAGGCATGGAGCGGTCCGCGCTCCATCGCAAATTGAAATTGCTGGGCATCGTCGTGCGCAAGAGCAGCGAAGGTGGAGAAGACGAGGACTATTGATGCGCAATGTTGCAACTATGTGAACTGGTGTAGCGCAATTTTCATATTCGCGACGCAAGATTATCATGTTATAGATTGCGAATGCGGCCAATTTGGCGGCTGTGGTATGTTCTCCCGACCCAAAAGCATAATAGGAAAGCATAATGACTGAAAAAAATAACGGCCTCCAGGACCTGTTCCTGAATTCACTCCGCAAATCGAAAACGCCGGTTACGATGTTCCTTGTCAAAGGCGTGAAACTGCAAGGCGTTGTCACCTGGTTTGATAATTTTTCTGTGCTTCTCCGCCGTGATGGCCAATCGCAACTGGTCTACAAGCACAGCATTTCGACAATCATGCCATCGCAATCGCCGGATCGCACGATGTTCGATGCAATGATGTCCAATGTGCAACACCGCCCGGGAATGCTGCAAGACGTGTTTCTCTATGCGATGCTCGACAAGAAAGAGCCGGTTACGACGTTCCTTGTGAACGGCGTAATGTTGCAGGGCTCGATTGCCGCTTACGATCTTTTTTCGCTGCTTCTCGAGCGCGATGGCACAATGCAATTGGTCTACAAACATGCCGTGTCGACCATCCAACCCCTGCGCACGGTCAACCTTGCGGAATACAATAAGGATGCTGACGGAGGGGATGATTGAGCGTCTTCAACCGTAATGAAGACGACGGTTTTTCCCGCGGCACCCCCACTATAATTGCTTATCCCGAATTGCCCGGGACGCCGTCAGGCAATGCAGAGTACCGGCTTGAGGAATCGGTCGGATTAGCCGCAGCCATCGGGCTGGAGGTTATTCAGGCACGCCATTATCGGGTTCGCTCTCCGCGCGCAGCGACGCTGTTGGGTGGGGGGCAGGTCGACGAGCTTGCCCAACTGGTAGAAGATGAATCGGCCGAGCTTTTAATCATAGATGGTGCGTTGACACCGATACAGCAGCGCAATCTGGAAGATCGGGTCAAAGCCAAGGTGATCGATCGGACAGGCTTGATCCTGGAAATTTTTGGCGAACGGGCTGCAACGGCTGAAGGGCGATTGCAGGTAGAGCTGGCACATCTGGACTACCAAGCAGGCCGACTTGTACGCAGTTGGACCCACTTAGAGCGTCAACGTGGTGGTTTCGGGTTTCTCGGTGGACCGGGGGAAACGCAGATTGAAGCTGATAGGCGGATGATTCGAGACCGGATGGCTCGATTGCGCAAAGAGCTGTCACAGGTCCAGCGTACACGCGGTATTCATCGGGCTCGACGGAAAAAGGCTCCTTGGCCCACCATTGCGCTCGTCGGCTATACAAATGCTGGAAAATCCACACTTTTCAATCGCTTGACCAAGGCATCTGTGCTGGCGGAAGACCTGTTGTTTGCAACGCTCGATCCAACAATGCGTCAGGTGAGGCTACCTGGGGTGGAAAAGGCAATCTTGTCGGACACAGTGGGCTTCGTGTCCGACCTACCGACACAGCTTGTGGCAGCCTTTCGAGCTACGCTCGAAGAAGTAACAAGCGCCGACTATATCGTCCATGTGCGCGATATCGCGCATCCATCCACCGAGGCACAACGAACTGATGTGCTGTCAATCCTTCGGGAACTTGGCATCGGGGAGAATGGGGAAGGGGATAGCCCCCCAATTATCGAATTGTGGAACAAATGCGACAAATTGCCTGCCGAAGAAAGGGCGCAACTGTCTGAACTGGCAAAGCGGACGCCCAATTGTTTCCTGATTTCGGCGCAAACGGGTGAGGGCGTTGATCTTTTTGTCGAGCAGCTCGCTGCTCGGATAACGGCGGAAGGAATAGAGCGTGACCTCGTGCTGGATGCCGCGCAGGGTGACGTTTTGGCTTGGCTGCATTCAAAAGGGCAGGTTTGCTCGGTCGAAGAAAAAGACGGAATGCTATTTGTTACCGCCATGCTGACCCCGCGCGGCTGGGGCCAGTATGAAAAGCTTTATCCGGACGTCTAACTTCGTTCGGTAAACTTTACCTGCTGCCAAAGACCTTCCTTGGCATCCAGATCCAGCTTTTCGAATTCACTGCCAGCAATCTGCTCCATGGCCCGGAAGCGTCGTTCAAATTTATGATTTGCGGCCTTTAGGGCATTTTCTGCATCGACGCCGGCCAATCGGCAGACGTTGACCGCAGCGAATAGCAGGTCACCAGCTTCCTCGGCTCTATCCGCGACGGTTGCGGCTTCACGTAGTTCACCGACTTCTTCATCGAGTTTTGCGATTGCGTCTTCAACATTGTCCCAGTCGAAGCCGGTCCGAGATGCTCGTTTTTGCAATTTCTGCGCACGCAGTAACGCAGGCAGCGCATAAGCGACATCGGCAAGTGCCGATGTGTCGGGCGACTTGTTCTGGCGTTCGGCAGCCTTTATCGCTTCCCAATTGGTGACGACCGCGTTGGCGGTGTCCGCTTCGACGCTTCCAAATACGTGCGGGTGGCGACGGATCATCTTGTCGCTGATGCTGTCGATCACATCCTGCAAATTGAATAGATCAGCTTCTTCTGCCATGCGGCTGTGAAACACGACCTGAAGCAACAGGTCGCCAAGTTCATCCTTGAGCGCCGCCATGTCGTTGCGTTCAACAGCGTCGGCGACTTCATAAGCTTCCTCGATCGTATAAGGCACAATCGTCGAGAAATTCTGCTCCAGATCCCACGGACAACCCGACACCGGAGTGCGCAGTTTTGCCATGATTTCCGCCAGCTTTTCGATTGAGGGGGGTGTCATAGCCAATCCATCATTAAGTCCGATAATATATATTATGTTAAATGGAACATTGATCCCGAAGAGGCTAGCTCCCTCAGGGCTTCAGCTCCATCACATCACCCTTCACCGTCCAACTATCAAAGCTATCCAGGAAGTTCATACCGACGACATTGGTGTCGCCGAAATTATCGGCGATGACGACTGAATGATCATCAATCTGCAAATCGCCGATGCGGAATGCGCGAACCTCTCCAAGTTTTGCTTCTATAATGCCGTTGGCCGTTTCCAGTTCGGTTGATCGGCCGTCCAATTCAATTTTAGCTTCTTTGGCTAAAGCAGCACCGACCGCAGTGGTTGATGCACCGCTATCGACCATGAAGTCAGCTTGTATCCCGTTGATCGACGCCCTCAGCCAGAAATGCCCGTCATCCTGACGAACCAGGCGTAAAGTTTCACCTTCAATAGTTTGACGGGGTGCGCCAGTTAGTTCGCCTTTAACGCGGTTCCACATCATCGACAGCTCGGGCCGGAAACTGAAACCGACAAAGACCACAGCAAATATGCCGACCCAGACCAAAATCATCTTAGCATATTGGCTCAGCGGAAGTCGTCTTGCGACCAGTCCGCTGGCAATCACCACCAAAATGATGATGGCGTAGACCGCCTCTGGCGTCGCCAGCCTATCCATTGGGTTTTGCTTTATTGAACAGATTGAAGAAATTTTTCGTACTTGTCCCTGCAAGCCGCTCTACAGAAACGTTTTTCAACTGCGCGAGAAACTGTGCGGTATTGCTGACAAAGGCCGGTTCGCAGGTTTTGCCACGATGCGGAACGGGCGCGAGGAACGGTGAATCGGTTTCAATCAGCAAACGATCGTCCGGAATTGTACGCGCAATATCCTGTAAATCCTTGGCGTTTTTAAAGGTCACGATACCTGAAAGCGAGATATAGAGCCCTAGATCGAGCGCAATCCGGGCGAAATCGGCGCTGGCAGTGAAGCAATGGATTACGCCGGGATAGGGTCCCTGCTCCATTTCCTCGCTCAGGATTTGCGCGGTGTCTTCCTCGGCATCACGCGTGTGGACAATGATCGGCAAAGCGGTTTCACGAGCGGCTATGATATGCTGGCGAAAACAGGCCTTTTGCTGTTCGCGGTCGCTATAATCATAATAATAGTCGAGGCCGGTCTCTCCGATCCCGATAACACGAGGATTTCGGGATTTTTCGATAAGTTTTTCGCTGGTTATTTCACCATGTTGATCGGCTTCATGCGGATGGATACCAACCGACGCCCAAACCCCTAGCTCGCGCTCCGCTAGGCCAATTACGGCATCCCATTCGCTTTCGCGCGTCGAGATATTGAGCATTGTCCCTACCCCCGCCGCGCGGGCGCGTTCGAGTACTTCGCTTTCCTGCTCGACCAGGCCTTTATAATTCAGGTGGCAGTGGGAATCGACGAACATGGCTTATTCTTCCGCCGGGAGTTCCAGTCGTGGAAAGACACCTTGCGGCTGCTCCAGTCTAAAATCGGCTTCGGCGAGCGGCGAGTACCAGTGGCTCTTTATCCTTGCGAAATTACGCAATTCTGGTGCAACTCCCATCGCATCGAGCATTTTACCCGCACCCGCTGGAATGATTGGTGAAATCGCCACAGCCAATTGCGCTATGCAGATATAAAGGGTCGCCAACACCGTTTCCATGCGAGCAGTATCTGTCTTTTTCAAAGCCCATGGCGCTTGTGCATCAATATAGGCGTTGCAGGCACTTACGGCAGTAA
This sequence comes from uncultured Sphingorhabdus sp., assembly GCF_937872355.1. Classification (GTDB taxonomy): domain Bacteria; phylum Pseudomonadota; class Alphaproteobacteria; order Sphingomonadales; family Sphingomonadaceae; genus Sphingorhabdus_B. Next base: position 14,840 of record NZ_CALMSV010000078.1, read on the forward strand.
TCCAGGCTTCAACCGCTTGTGACAGCGCGAGATTTTCAAATGCCGTCGGAATTGTCTCCGAAACCGTATTTCCCACCAGGTCAAACAATGCATTGTCTTCATCGGTGTGCCCGTGGATTGGAGGCAGATAGGCGTCACAATTCTTGAAGATTTGACTGAGGGTTCGCTGTGCCAGATTGCCGAAACTGTTGGCGAGTTCTGCGTTGGAGCGCGTTACAATCGCTTCTTCGCTCCAGCTGCCATCCTGCCCGAAATTGACTTCGCGCAACAGGAAATAGCGGAACTGGTCCACGCCATAGCGTTCCGCCAGCTCGAGAGGATCGGCGGCATTGCCCGCAGATTTACCCATTTTGGCGCCGTCGCGGGCGAGAATGAAGCCGTGACCAAATATTTGTTGCGGTAGTGCTAGGCCTGCTGACAGCAGGAATGCTGGCCAATATACAGCGTGGAAACGGACAATATCCTTGCCGATGATATGGACATTGGCGGGCCAGAAGCGGCTGAAATCACTCTCTTTATCCGGAAAACCGATCCCGGAAAGATAAGTCGTCAGAGCGTCGACCCACACATACATCACATGCCCCGGCGATCCCGGAACGGGTACGCCCCAGTCAAAGCTGGTGCGCGAAACGCTCAAATCCTTCAGCCCTCCCTCGACGAAGCGCAAAACCTCGTTTTTCCGGCTTTCAGGACGTATGAAATCAGGATTGTCGCGGTAATGCGCGAGCAAGGCATCCTGATATTTGGACAGGCGGAAAAACCAGCTTTCCTCGACGGTCCATTCGACGGGCGTGCCTTGGGGGGACAGTTTAACTCCCCCTTCCCCTTCGGTCAGTTCCTCTTCGCCATAATAGGCTTCATCGCGGACTGAATACCAACCTTCATAGCGATCGAGGTAAAGGTCACCGCTTGCCTCCATTGCCTGCCACAGCGCAATGCTGGCTTCGTGGTGCCTTTTATCGCTGGTACGCATGAAGACGTCGTTGGAAATATTAAGTTCCGAACACATGTTTTTGAAATAGGTTGACATTTCATCAGCAAATTCCAGCGTTTCACGCCCTGCGGCGCGCGCTGTCTGATCCATTTTCAGTCCATGTTCGTCGGTACCGGTCACCATCCGGACATCGCGTCCCATCAAGCGCTGGAAACGGGCGATGGCATCGGTGGCAATCGCTTCATAGGCATGGCCAATATGCGGACGGCCATTAGGGTAAGCGATGGCGGTTGTGATGTAATAGGGTTCCGACATGGTCATTTCTGTTTGCAAAAAAGGGGGCCAATTAGCCGCGCTTTTGCAAGCTGGCTAGCAGGTTGCCCATTTGGAGGAGAACCGCCTGTTTATCAAGTGTCAGCCCGATGGCACGCGCAGCAAGTCGGTCGGCTTCGTGAAAGGCATCAACCGCCTTGATGGCCGTCCCTGCATCGAGGGTGCGGCCAATGGTTGCTATTCTGACCGGCACAAAGCGCAGGAACGCCTCATAACTAGCCTGCGCATTTTTCACAGATAAAGTCTCGGCCAATTTGGTGCGCAATTTGTTAGTGGGATCGCCGCTGCGAACAATTTCATCAGCTATGCCCTCTATTGCGCCAAAATCCATTCCGGCAAGCATCATTGCTTGCCCCGGCAACCCTCTGCCAGAACGCACCAGCGCATCGACTTCGTTCGATGAAGCCTGCGGCAACGCCTGCTGCAACGCCTGTCGCATGTCGGCATCGCTCAACGCATCGAAGCGCAGCATCTGGCAGCGCGAGCGGATTGTAGGCAACAGCCGGTCGCTCGCATGGCTGATGAGCATGAAATAAGTCCCTACCGGGGGCTCCTCGAGCGATTTCAGAAGGGCATTCGCCCCTCCCCGCTCCAGATCGTCGGCAGCATCGATGATGACGACGCGCTTCGGCCCCATCGATGGCCGCGTAGTCAGGCTGTGCTGCACGCTGCGGATCTGGTCGATTGCGATGCTGCGCTTGAGCTCTGCATCGGGATCGGCTGCTTCGCCCTCTTTCGGGGCTTCTTTGGGCAGTCGCTGGACCCAAATGATGTCGGGATGGGTGCGGTGTTCGACCATCGAAGCGTAGCGGTTTTCGGGATCGACAAGCATTCGCGCTGCTTCCTGCGCAAAACCGGCCTTCCCTACCCCGCGAGGACCGGCCAAAATCCAGCCATGATGCAGCCGTCCGCTTGCCAAAGCATTGGCGAAGGCGTGAAAATGGGCGTCATGGCCGAATATCCGGGTCATGGCAGAAGGTCTGCAATCTCTGCAATGATGCGCCCCGAAACCTCTTCCGGCGTTCCAAGTGCATCGACCAGTCGAACGCGCTCAGGCTCGGCAATCGCTATATGATGAAAAGCATCGCGAACATGCTGGTGAAAGGCATCGTCGCGCCCTCCGATACGGTCCGTACT
>NZ_CALMSV010000079.1 GCF_937872355.1 uncultured Sphingorhabdus sp.
GGCATCTAGGTGGCGAGGCATTTGGCGGCACCCACATCGTGACGCCGCGAGAGCAGCTGGTTGGCGCTTACACTTCATCCACCCTCAAAATGCCAAACGAAGATGCGCGAGCGGTCGATCTCGAGGATAGTAACCTTTTCGCGCTCAATCGCTTTGCAGGCTATGACCGGATTGAGGATAATGTCCGCCTGACCTATGGCCTGGACTGGTCAATCAAAGGCAAGGCAACGAGCTTCGACTTCAACATCGGGCAAAGCTATCGCCTTTCTAACAAAACCGCCATTTTTCCGGACGGAACTGGGCTTTCGGACAAGGTTTCCGATATTGTCGGTCGCAGCGAATTTCGTTTCCGTGATTTCGTGAAACTGACCCATCGTTTTCGGCTGGATAAGGACAATTTCGCAGTTCGCCGGAACGAAATCGATGCCACGGTCGGATCGCGGGGCACCTATGTTCAGGCAGGATATCTGCGTCTAAACCGTGACATCGGTGCCAATATCGAAGACTTGGCTGATCGCGAAGAAATCCGGCTTGCCGGTCGCTTACGGCTTGCACGCTACTGGTCGTTGTTCGGTTCCACAATCATCGATCTGACCGACCAGAATGAAGATCAACTTTCGGTTTCCGATGGCTATGAGCCAATCCGACATCGACTTGGACTGGCCTATGACGATGATTGCCTTTCCCTTGCCGTCACTTGGCGCCGCGACTATCAACCAACCGGTGATGCGCGCCGTGGCAACACATTCCTGTTCAGACTGGAATTTAAAAATCTGGGCGTCTAAGGAAGGCGACCAAGGGGGAAATCTGGCTTGTCAGCTATCGTTCAGCCAGCCCGCCCTATTGCGCGCGGTCTCTTCGACCATTTACGGAAGTAGGAAATGAAAAGCATTTACCGTCTTGCACTGGTGACTTCTACCGCTGCTGTTCTGGCTATGACGCCCGCGAGCAGCCAATCCGTTGCTGACGAGACGGTTCCCGAAGCATCTTTGGACATTCCGGGTGGTGGGCAGTTGCTGGCCAAGCCGAGCGATCCCAATGTGCGCAAGGCAACGGCAATCGTGAATGGTGAAATCATTACCGGCACCGAAGTCGACGAACGCTTGGCGTTGATCATTCTGGCCAATGATGGTCAATTGCCTGCTGAAGAAGTCGCTCGATTTCGTTCGCAGATTTTGACCAATCTCATCGACGAAACGCTCCAAATACAGGAAGCCGTGGCCAACGAGATTGAAGTCACCGATGGTGAGGTCAATCAGTATTTCGAGCGGGTGGCCGCGCAGAATTTCAACCGCACCGTTGCAGAAACCGAAACCTATCTTTCTTCCAAGGGTAGCTCGATTGCGACTCTAAAGCGTCAGATCAAGGCCGAGCTTTCGTGGAACCGCCTGCTCAGCCGTAATGTGCGTCCATTCATCAACGTCAGCGACGATGAGGTGAATGCGATCATGGAACGCATCAACCTGACCAAGGGTACGACCGAATATCGCCTGGGCGAAATCTATCTTTCGGCAACCCCCGAAAATCAGGAACAGGTATATGCCAACGCGCGGAAGATTCTCGAACAAATCCAGCAAGGTGGATCGTTCACGGCCTATGCACGGCAGTTTTCTGAGGCTTCAACCGCAGCCGTAGGTGGCGATCTGGGCTGGGTCCGGATGGAACAGTTGCCACAGTCGCTGGCAACCGCAGCATCACAAATGGGGGAAAATGAGATTGTTGCTGTTCCCGCACCGGGAGGAATCTCGCTGCTTTTGTTGATCGACAAGAGACAGGTTGCAACGACCGACCCCCGCGACTCGGTCCTGAGTCTGAAGCAACTTGCCATAACCTTCCCTGCCGGTACCACAGAAGCCAAAGCGGGCGAGACGGTGAAGCGCTTCAACAGCGAAACCCAGAAAATACGTGGTTGTGGAACCGCAGATGATACCGCAAAGTTGTTGGGGGCAGATGTGGTCAATCGCGATGGCATCAAGGTCCGCGATTTACCGGGACCTTTGCAACAAATCATGCTGGACTTGCCAATAGGGCAGTCGACTCCTCCTTATGGTTCGCTCGAGGATGGCATTCGCGTTTTTGTCCTGTGCGGTCGCGATGCGCCCGAAACGGCGTCGCAGGAATCGTTCGATGATGTGATGTCGCGCCTGGAAGATGAGCGAATCAACAAGCGCGCGCGCCTCTATCTGCGCGATCTGCGTCGCGACGCGATCATCGAATATAATTGATGGCTGGCGCTGACATCAGCCTGCCGCTGGCCATATCCAGCGGTGATCCGGCAGGTGTCGGTCCTGAAATCATCGGCAAGGCTTGGGAAGCACGCAAAAAGCAGAAGCTCAAAAGCTTTTTTGCCATTGGAGATATTGCGAGTTTCGCCCATCACTGGGATGGACCGGTCGTACGGATCGACAATCCGGATCAGGCAGCCGAGCGGTTTGATGACGCTCTCCCCGTATTCCACGTCCATGATTGTGCATCGATCATCCCGGGTGTCCCCGATCTCGACGGGGCGCACTGCGCCTTGCAGGCACTCGAACTGGCAACAGGATTTGCAAGGTCTGGAACGGTAGCAGGGTTGGTCACCGGTCCGGTCTCCAAGGCGCAACTTTACGCGATCGGTTTCAATTATCCCGGGCAAACCGAATTTGTTGCCGAACGGTGCGGCGTAGAACGTCGCAATGCCGTTATGATGCTGGCCGGACCAGACCTTCGCGTCGTACCGATGACGACTCATATTCCGCTCGCCAGTGTTGCGTCGCAACTTGATGTCAGACTGATCCGGCGCAGAATCAGGGCAACTGCAAAAGGATTGGCCCGTGATTTCGGCATCGCCAATCCACGACTGGCACTGGCAGGCTTCAATCCGCACGCAGGCGAAAGCGGCAATTTGGGGCGTGAGGAAATTGACATTTTTGCGCCTGCAATCGCGTCTATTGCCAACGAAGGCTTCAACGTCATTGGCCCCCTGCCGGCAGACACAATGTTCCATGCGGAAGCGCGGCGGAATTTCGATGCCGCACTCTGTGCTTATCACGACCAGGCACTTATTCCGTTGAAGACGCTCTATTTCCACGAGGCGGTTAACATCACGCTGGGTCTGCCCGTGATCCGCACATCGCCAGACCATGGCACGGCATTTGGTATTGCGGGCAAGGATGAAGCACGACCTGATTCGATGATTGCCGCGATAAAAATGGCAGGCGAAGCCGTGGCCAACCGAAAGGCCTTTGCCGAAGCCGCCGCCTGCCCGGTATGAGCCAGCCCCAACTCCCTCCCCTACGTGAGGTAATCGCGAAGCACGGTCTTTCTGCAAGCAAGGCGCTAGGACAGAATTTTCTCTTCGATGAGCAATTGCTTGATCGAATAGCGGCCATTCCCGGCAAACTGGCGGGAGAGAATGTCTACGAAGTTGGTCCGGGCCCCGGCGGACTCACCCGCGCGTTGCTCCGTGCCGGAGCGAATGTTACCGCGGTCGAGAGAGACCGGCGCTGCTTGCCCGCGCTCGAAGAATTGTCGGCAGCTTTTCCCGGGAAGCTTCGGGTAATCGAAGACGACGCCATGAAAATCGATCCCGCGCTGGAAATAGGCGCGCCTTTCCACATTGTGTCGAACCTGCCCTATAATGTCGGCACAGCGCTCGCCGTTGGTTGGCTCAGTGGCGACGAATGGCCTCCAGCATGGAAATCGTTGACGCTGATGTTCCAGCGCGAAGTAGCAGACCGCATCGTCGCAAAACCAGATACTGACGCTTATGGGCGTTTGGCGATATTGGCCCAATGGAGGTGCGAGGCCCGGATTGCGATGCCGGTGCACCGCAGCGCCTTCACCCCTCCCCCCAAGGTGATGTCGGCCGTCGTGCATCTGACGCCTAAAGAGCAACCTGCGGGCGTGCGGATGGCGACGCTTGAAGCGTTGACCGCTGCCGCTTTCGGTCAGCGCCGGAAAATGCTGCGTCAAAGCCTTAAGGGCATTCGGGGCGCAGCGGAGGCGATGGAGCATGCTGGAGTTGCAGCGGAGCGCCGACCGGAAACACTCGCTATTGACGAATGGCTCGAACTGGCTCGGCTGCTCTAAACGCGCCGCTAGGGGTGGCGCAACCCGCTGCATCCCGCTACAGGTATCAAATGCAACCGCTTTCGAAATCGGAGCTCGCAGCGCTCGAACGGCCGAACCATGACCGCATGCTGGCGCAGGTACAAATCTGGGCCGGAATCAACAGCGGGACAGGCAATTTGAAAGGGCTTGGAACTACGGCGAGTTTGCTCGCCGATGCCTTTGCGTCGCTGCACGGCGAGGTGGAGCTGGTGGACCCGGCGCCGGTTGAAAAAGTGCTGGCTGACGGGTCGATTGTCGAGGTCGCGCATGGCCGTCATCTGGTCACCACCGTGCGCCCGAATGCGCCGATCCAGTTGCTGTTGACCGGCCATATGGACACGGTTTTTGCGGTTGATCATCCCTTTCAGGAGCAACGCTGGCTAGATGAAGGCGTACTCAACGGTCCAGGTGTCGCGGACATGAAGGGCGGAATTGCGGTCATGCTTGCGGCCTTATCTGCAGCAGAGACGGCTCCGGAGTTCCAGAAGGTCGGTTATCAGGTAATGATAAACAGCGACGAGGAGACCGGTTCGGCATCTTCCGCTGAGCTGATAAAGCAGTTGGCCAAGGGCAAACTGGCCGCTTTGACTTATGAACCATCTGCACTTCCCGACGGGACCCTCGCGGGTGCGAGGGCCGGAAGCGGCAATTTTTCAATCATCGTGACCGGACGCAGCGCCCATGCCGGACGCAATCCGCAGGAAGGCAGAAACGCCCTGCTCGCGGCAGCAGACCTAGCATTGCGGCTGAAAGCGCTGACTCGCGAAGGCCTGTCGGTGAATCCGGCCAAAATCGATGGTGGTAGCCCGAATAATGTGGTGCCTGACCATGCCGTTCTGCGCGTCAATTTCCGTCCCCATAGTCCTGAGCTTCAGGAAATTGCCTATAATGAAATCAAAAGTTTGGTTTCAACTATTGAGCAAGAGCATGAGGTATCCATTCATCTGCACGGCCATTTTAACCGCCCACCCAAGCCGCTGACTCCCGAAGCGGAGAAGCTGTTTGGTCTCGTCAAGCAATGTGGAGAGGATTTGGGCCTTTCCATCGGCTGGAAGTCGACCGGCGGGGTCTGCGACGGCAACAATATCGCGGCTTGCGGCGTCCCCGTTGTCGATACGATGGGCGTAAGAGGCGGAAGTATTCATAGCAGTGACGAATTTTTGATAACCGAGAGTCTGGTCGAACGCGCACGTCTATCCGCGCTAACCCTGCTTCGGATCGCACAAAAAGGGGCAATATGAAGTTCATTATCCGTCCGGCCAATCTGTCGGACCTGCAACCCATGTATGAAATGGCCAAGCGCACCGGCGGCGGGTTCACCAACCTGCCCCCCGATAGAAAAGCGCTGACCGCCAAACTGGAACGGTCGGCCGAGGGTTTCGCCCGCGAAGGTGAAGGCGTGGGCGACGATCTGTTCGTTTTCGTCCTTGAAAATCGCGAAACAGGCGAAGTTCGCGGCACCTGCCAGATCTTCTCGGCCGTTGGGCAGAAATGGCCCTTTTACAGCTACCGTATCGGCGCACTGACCCAGCACAGCGTCGAACTGGAACGCACATTCCGGGCGGATATCCTCAATCTATCAACCGACCTTGAGGGCGCGACCGAAGTTGGTGGCTTGTTCCTCCACCCCGGCGAGCGTGCAGGCGGTCTTGGCTTGCTCATCGCGCGTAGCCGCTATCTTTTCATTCGCAACCACCGCGAACGCTTTGCTGATCGCACGCTGGCTGAATTGCGCGGCGTGATTGACGAAGCAGGTGGTTCGCCTTTCTGGGATGGCGTTGCCGGTCGTTTCTTCGGCATGAATTTCCAGGATGCGGATGAGTTCAACGCCAAATTCGGTAACCAGTTCATTGCCGATCTGATGCCCAAGCATCCGGTCTATATCGCCATGCTCTCCGAAGCGGCGCGCCATGTGATTGGCGTTCCCCACCCCACCGGCCGCGCCGCGATGCGTATGCTGGAGGAAGAGGGTTTCGCCTGGGAGAATTATATCGACATATTCGACGGCGGCCCGACAATGACCGCGCGCACCGACCAGATCCGCAGCGTGCGCGAAGCCAAAGACGCCCAAATCGTCGAGATCAGCAACGCCTTGGGTGACCCGCATGAAGGAAAGGCTGGCGGAACCAAGATGCTGGTCACACATGGCTTGCTTGAGGATTTCCGCGCTTCCTATGGTTGGGTCGAAATCACGGACAATGGTGCCATTCTGGACGGCCAATGTGCCGAAAATCTGGGAGTCATGACCGGCGACACCATCACTTTTGTCCCGAGGTGGTAAGCGATGGCACTGGTTGAAATCAATTTCGATGGGATTATCGGACCAAGTCACAATTATGCTGGATTGAGCCCGGGCAATATTGCCTCCGCCAATAATGCCGGGGCGATTTCGCAACCGCGCGCAGCGGCTTTGCAGGGTATCGAAAAGATGCGAGCCAATCTCCGTTTGGGATTGGCGCAAGGCTTTTTCATGCCTCTCGACAGGCCGAACAAAGCATGGCTTGCGGGTTTAGCGACCGACATGGCCAACGCAGAACTACATATCCGTGCCGCGGCCTTTTCAGCGTCGGCAATGTGGGCTGCCAATGCGGCTACCGTTTCTCCCGCTCCTGATACGTCGGATGGAAAATGCCATCTTTCGGCGGCTAATCTGCTCACAATGGCCCATCGCAGCCATGAATGGACTGGAACACTCGCCCAGTTGAAACTGGCCTTTGCTGATGAGCAGCATTTTGCCGTGCACGGCCCGGTACCCCCGCCTTATGGCGATGAAGGCGCTGCCAATTTCATGCGACTATGCCCTTCGCATGGCGAAGCAGGCGTGGAAATCTTTGTCTATGGCAAATCGGGAGGTCCCTTCCCTGCCCGACAGCATATTGAATCGTCAAAGGCGATTGCGCGTGCGCACCAGCTCGATCCCGAACGCACACTTTTCATCCAGCAGTCGGAAGCCGCGATTGCAGCGGGGGCATTCCACAATGATGTGGTTGCAGTCGCCAACGAACGCGTGCTTTTTACCCACGAACAGGCCTTTGAAGAGCCCGAAGCGGCCTATGCAGCGATCCGTACGAAGATGCCGGAGGCGGAAATCGTCATCGTTCCCGCTGATCGGGTGAGCCTTGCCGACGCCGTACAAAGCTATCTGTTCAACGCGCAATTGGTGACTCTGCCATCCGGCGAAATGGCCTTGATCCTGCCAACCGAATCGCAATCTAATCCCAATGTATGGGGTTGGCTCGAAGAGCATGTAGCCGGCAATGGCCCTATCCGCCGTCTGGTTCCGGTTGATGTGCGTCAATCGATGGCCAATGGTGGCGGTCCGGCATGTCTTCGGCTGCGCGTGGTGGCGAACCCAACCACGGTAGATCAGCGTTTTATCGCGGATGAGGCAAAACTTGACCGGATCGCAGAGGTTATTGCCCAATATTGGCCGGAGAGCATCGCTCCAGACCAGATTGGCAACTCCGCGCTTGTCGAGCAGGTACAAAATGCGCGCCTTGCTATGCTCGAAGCCTGCGATCTTTCTGCACTCGCCTGAGTGTCGAAAGATTTTACAAAACGCTTCGCCGTTAACCATCAAGGCTATTGGTAAAGCTGAACTGGCACGCGGTTTGCCTATACGCGTGTTAACCTATGAAAAAATTCGCGCGCCTTTTCCAGATCAAGACCAAGACCGAGGTCTTCCTGATCACCTATGCACTCGGACTAGGCGCGGTGAAGCGCGGGGAGGTCTATCTGACCCAATTTCCCGGCTTTGGGGGCAAACTGCTTTTCCTCTGCTGCCTGGGTGCCGTCGTAGTGGCCGCGGCAAAGATGCTAGAGGCTGTCGAATTGCAGCAGATGTTCGGCAGCGATTAGGTCCCCGGATTCTGTTGCCCGGCAGATACTTTGATTACGTATTTTCGAACCGAAAAACCGGTTCCCACTTTTTCTGAAAATACTTGGGGTGGTGGGGGGTTTCTGTTGCCCGGCACCCCCCGGCCGCTGTAACCTTTCTGTTGCCCGGCCGGTTCGGCCGCGTTCTTTTAGAATAATTCTAGACCGTGAGGCCCGGAATTATGCTGCGAGAGCAAGTGCTTCGTTATCGTTGGCACTTATGAGTTTTGAACCATTTCACGGCTTATTCATGCCGGGCAAAAACAATGCTTTTCAACGCACGTCGATCCTAGTTCAGCCCCGTCAATTGCCCCGTTTTGCGGGAAAAATGGTGGAGCTGCCGGGTACCGCCCCCGGGTCCGCTGCATCTATTGCACATCGCAATTTATCGCCATAGTCCGGCGAACCGGACGCGACCTATATAGGCGATTTTGGGTGAATTGGAAGTGAAGGGCTTCAAATTCCCTGCATGTTGCGGCTCTCGGCGGGGATGTGCACCACCAGACCGTCCATTTCCGCCGTCAGATCAATTTGGCAGGACAACCTGCTGGTCCGCCGTGCACCGCTGGCAAGATCGAGCATGTCTTCTTCATCTTCACTGGCGGCGGGAAGTTTGTCGAACCACTCCTTCGCGATAACAACATGGCAGGTGGAGCAAGCCATCTGGCCCTCGCAGGTGCCCTCTAGGGGCTGGCCGGCGTTTTGCGCCACTTCAAGCAGGCTGTCGCCTTCTTTGGCATCCACCGTTTGAGTCGTTTCGCCATCCGGGCTGATGAAATGGACTTTCATGCCAACTGCCTTTCCGCCGCCGCATTGATCAGTTCTGCCGCGCGTTCAATTTCTTCAAGCGTCGTATAGCGTCCGAAGCCAAGGCGAATAGAGGATTTTGCCTGTGCGTCTGTCAATCCGATCGCGCGAAGCACATGGCTCGGTCGGCCCGAACCGCTGGCACAGGCACTTCCGGCGGAAAATAGAACCTCGCGGCATTCCGACATCAAACGACCGACATCCACGCCGTCGCGCCGAATGTTCAAATTGCCCTTGTAGCGATTTGTGGTGGAGCCATTGATGGTCCAGTCGGAAAATAGTTCCATCGCGCGACCCCAAAGCTCGATGACATGCATGGAATCCTGCTCCATCCGCTTCTCCGCAAGCGCAGCAGCCGCACCAAAGCCGACGCAAAGGGCGGGCGATAACGTGCCCGAACGTAATCCTTGCTCCTGCCCACCCCCGTGGATCAGCGGTTCAAGCTTGATGCCATCGCGCACCCACAACGCTCCGATGCCTTTTGGCCCGTGGATCTTGTGCGCCGAGATGGCGATCATGTCCGGGCCTTCGGGGATCGGGATGCGGCCATAGCCCTGCACTGCATCGCATAGCAGCAATCCACCTTCAGAATGTGTTGAGGCAGCCAAATCGCCCACTGGCTGGATCGTGCCAATTTCATTGTTCACCAGCATAGCAGCGAATAAACCGGACGAAGCGGGAGCGTTCGCAACCAACCCATCTTCATTAATGGTTAGATTGTCGCCACCAAGATACTCCACACAATCGAGCACAGCGGCGTGTTCGCTTGCCAGAGCCGATACCGGCAAACCGCAGCCCTTGATGGCAAGATTGATGGCTTCAGTGGCGCCGCTTGTAAAAATCACACGCCCGCCCGAAGGCAGAAGCGCCGCTACCTGCTCGCGCGCCGCCTCAACCGCCGCCGCGGCCTTGCGTCCACCAGTATGCGCACTGTGCGGATTCCAGAAATTGTCTCTGAGCCAAGGCTCCATCGCTGCAAACACCTCGGGCGCGAGCGGCGTCGTTGCCTGATAATCGAGGTAGATGCTCGCGCTCATGCTGCCCCCGCGCGTTCCCGAATGGCTATCCATGCCGCAACGAATCGGTCGATATCTGATTCACAAGTCTGCGGGCCGAAACTGACGCGGACAACTTCACCCGCCGCCTTTGCATCCCAGCCCATAGCGGTCAGCACATGGCTGGCTTTCAAAGTTCCGGACGAGCACGCACTGCCTGCGGAAACCGCAATTCCAGCGAGATCGAAGGAAATCAGCTGACTCGATGCAGAAACGCCCGGCATCCGGTAGCTGCCAATCGTCGCAAGGCGCGGAGACGCCTTACCGACAACCTCACCACCCGCCGCCTCGATTGCGACATCAAGCTTGGCGCGAAGCTTGATCGCCTGCTCCAGCCAGTCAATGCCTGCTTCCAACGCAGCAGCAAGGCCGAGCACGGCCGGCAGGTTTTCGGTACCCCTGCGATATCCCTTTTCCTGCCCGCCAGTTGGCTTCAGCAACCCCAGATCTTTTGTCAGCAATGCCCCCAGACCTGGCGGGCCGCCAAGTTTATGTGCGGAGAGGATGATGATATCCGCATCGGGCAAAGGCAATTTCCCGGCACCCTGTGAACAATCCGCGACCAACAGCCCTCCACCTTCGCGAATAACCCGCCCCAGCTCGTCCAGCGGCTGGATTATGCCGGTTTCGTTGTTCACTTGCTGGATGGCGTAGCGCCTGCCCTTCGCTATCGATCCAAGTTGCGCGATGCCCTTCGCATTAACGGAGATGCGTGCCTCGTCGCCGACTGCGGATAGAACAGCATCATGCTCCACCGCGCTGGCAACCGCATCAAAGCCATTAAGCGCCAGCGCAATCGCTTCACTGGCCCCGCTGGTGAAAAGGATTTCTCCATCCCAATCCAAGGCTTTGCCGATGCGTTTACGGGCATCCTCCAATGCCGCGCGCGCCGCCCTACCCTCGCCATGCGGGCTTGACGGGTTGGCCCAGCGCGCCAGTGCGTCCGCCATTGCCTCTCGTACTACCGGCAACACAGGCGTCGTTGCGGCATGGTCCAGATAGAGACGATCGGGCTTCATTGCAGGCTAAGCTGTCCGTTAAGGTTGCGAAAATCGCAATCGCTTCTATATAGCCGGTCGACCGCTGCCTAGCCCGAAGGGTAACGTGGCCCGATAATTCCTCTGTTTAGAAACATCTTATGCCAGCCATTGCCATCCCCGGTCCTGAAGGCCGTATCGAAGCCCGTTTCTCTCCGCCGCCGCGTCCGCGCGCACCGGTTGCGATGATTCTGCATCCGCATCCGCAAGCAGGCGGGACGATGAATGACCGTATCACGCAGGCGATGTACAAGATTTTTGTTGCGCGCGGTTTTGCCGTGTTGCGCTTTAACTTCCGCGGCGTTGGCCGCAGTGAAGGCGAATTCGATAACGGCATTGGCGAGCTTTCCGATGCAGCGGCAGCGCTGGATTGGGTGCAGGCCTTCCATCCCGAAGCCAGCTCGACATGGATTGCAGGGTTCAGCTTTGGCGCTTGGATCGGCATGCAGTTGCTGATGCGTCGCCCCGAAGTACGCGGATTCATCTCGGTTTCGCCGCCTGCGAACATGTATGATTTCAGCTTCCTGGCACCTTGCCCCTCTTCGGGCATCATCATCCATGGCGCACAGGACGAGGTGGTGTCGCCGAACTCGGTGCAGAAGCTGGTCGACAAGCTGCGCACGCAGAAACACATCACCATCCACCATGATGAAATCCCGCGCGCCAACCATTTCTATGAAAATGAAATGGAATTGCTGCTGGCGTCGGTCGAGAATTATCTCGACATGCGCCTTGATCCGGCCTGCCCGATCAAATGATTTATTGGGGCTGGTCGCTCGATTCCACGAGCGACCGGCCCTGATCGTCTGGCACCGTCCAGATCGCAACATTGGCGAACAGCACAAGTGCGGCGGCGATCATCAGCCAGACTTTCTGGCCTAGCCCATCGCGTTTCCAAAGTTTCCAGGCGCCCCAAAGGAGCGCGAAACCGCCTAGCATGGCTATGGATAAGATAATGGCTGTCATCCTGCGTCGATAAAAGCTGTGGAAGGCGCTGGTCAAGCCGAGATGCCAGCCAAATATGGCATGGTCTTTTTCCGGCCCCTATCCTAGAGAGCGCGCAATCCCGACTCGCCCGAGTGGAAAGGCCGCCACCATGCGTATTGCCATTGCCTCAGACCATGCCGCACTTGCGCTGAAATCCGCGCTGGTAGTGCATTTGCAGGAGGGCGGGCATGACGTGGCCGATCTTGGACCTTATGACGAAGCATCGGTGGATTATCCCGATTTTGGCTATAAGCTGGCCGCAAGCGTTGCCGCCGGCGACGCGGACTATGGCGTTGCGCTTTGCGGATCGGGCATTGGTATTTCAATTGCGGTGAACCGGAACCCTGCCTGCCGCGCAGCCCTGGTTTCCGAACCCCTGTCAGCTAAGCTCGCCCGCGAACATAATGACGCGAATGTCATCGCCATGGGCGCGCGCCTGACCGCCATCGATATGGCAAAGGCCTGCCTCGATCCATTCCTACCCACGCCCTTCGCCGGGGACCGCCATGTCCGCCGCGTGGGCAAGCTATCCAATCCCGACTTCGCAAAGGATCCCGTATGACCGCCTCTGCCGCCAATGACGTCCAACCGGACGGTTTCTTCACCCAGAGCCTTGCCGAACGCGATCCCGAAATCGCGGGCTGGATTGCGCAGGAGCTGAAACGCCAGCAGGAAAAGATTGAGCTGATCGCGTCGGAAAACATCACCTCGCGCGCGGTGCTTGAGGCGACCGGATCGGTTCTGACCAACAAATATGCCGAGGGCTATCCCGGCAAGCGCTATTATGGCGGCTGCGAATATGTCGACGAGATCGAAACGATCGCGATCGAACGCGCCAAGAAACTGTTCGGTTGTGGATTCGCCAACGTGCAGCCCAATAGCGGTAGCCAGATGAACCAGGCGGTGTTCCTTGCACTACTGCAACCCGGCGATACTTTCATGGGGCTGGACCTCGCCGCTGGCGGTCACCTTACGCATGGCAGCCCGGTGAACATGTCGGGTAAATGGTTCAATCCGGTGTCCTATGGCGTTGATCGCGAAAGCCACCGCATCGATTTGGACGAGGTCGCCCGCATCGCTCGCGAAAATAAGCCGAAGCTGATCATTGCAGGCGGAACCGCTTATTCCCGCATCTGGGATTGGGCAGCCTTCCGGGCGATTGCCGATGAAGTTGGCGCACTCCTGTTGGTCGACATGTCGCACATTTCGGGCCTTGTTGCTGGTGGCGCACATCCCTCACCGATTCCGCACGCGCATGTCGTGACCACGACAACGCACAAATCGCTACGCGGCCCGCGTTCAGGCGTCATCCTGTCGAATGACGAGGCCATCGCAAAAAAGATGAACTCGGCCATCTTCCCCGGCCTGCAAGGCGGCCCGTTGATGCACGTCGTCGCGGCCAAGGCCGTTTGCTTTGCCGAAGCGATGCGCCCTGAATTCAAGACATATGCCGCCAGCGTCGTCGAGAATGCCAAAGCACTGGCTGCCAGCCTCCAGGAACAAGGTCTCGATATCGTCTCGGGCGGTACCGACAACCACTCGATGCTGGTTGACCTGCGCCCGAAGCAGGCAAAAGGTAAGCATGCGGAGCATGCGCTGGACCGTGCGTCGATCACCTGCAACAAGAACGCCATTCCCTACGATCCGGAAAAGCCGTTCGTCACCTCGGGCCTGCGCCTTGGCACTCCGGCGGGCACGACGCGCGGATTCGGCCCTGCCGAGTTCCGCGAAATTGGCCGTATGATCGCCGATGTTGTCGAAGGACTGCGCAAAAATGGTGAGGCTGGAGATGGTCAGATCGAAGCGCGGGTGAAGGAAGAAGCAGAGGCATTGTGCGCGCGCTTCCCGATTTATCCGTCCTGAGCTATATTCGCACTTGAAATGGGAAAGTGACTTACTCATCTAATACAGAGATGAAGGGAGACGGATAATGTCCCAGATGTGCAATGAATGTGCGACCGAGATCAACGAAGGCATGAAATTCTGCCCGAGTTGTGGCGCGAAAACCCCTGAAAAACTGTCTGAAGAGAGCATTCCAAACCAAGCCAAGCATTATGTCGGCGAAGCTGCTGATGAGCTTTGGGGTGCGACCAAGGACGCGTTCCACACTGGAAAGCACCTCGCCGATCAAGATACGGTCAAGAAGGTCGCCGGCGGTGCTGCTATCGGTGCCGCGGCCAGCATATTGGCACCCATCGGCCTTGCAACCGGCGCCGTGATTGGTGCAGGCATTGTTGCCTACCGGCATGTGAACAAGAAAAAAGCACAAGAAAAAGACAAATAATGCGTTGCCCCTTTTGCGGACATGATGACAGCCAGGTAAAGGACAGTCGCCCGACCGAGGATGGCGCAGCCATCCGCCGGAGGCGGCAATGCGAAGGCTGCGGAGCGCGTTTCACGACCTTTGAACGCATCCAGTTGCGCGAACTGACCGTCCTGAAAACCGAAGGTCGCCGTGAACCTTTTGAACGCGAGAAACTGGAACGATCGGTTGCTGTTGCATGCCGAAAGCGCCCGATAGAGCAAGCGCAAATCGAGAAGCTGGTATCAGGTATTCAACGCCAGCTGGAAACACTCGGAGAAACCGAAATCGAATCCGCGCGCATCGGCCAGTTCGTGATGGAAGGTCTAAAGGGCCTGGATACTGTGGCCTATATCCGCTTTGCCAGCGTTTATAAGGAATTTGCCGAGGCCAAAGATTTCGAAGAGTTTGCGGGCAACGTTGCGGAAGCGGCAAAAAAGTAATTCGCAAAAACGAACCGGTACATTTTCGAAGTTGCGCTGCGGTAACTCAAATCTTGGCTTATCGATCTTAGTGCTTGGAGGTTGATAATGCTGACGCCGCTCTTCTTAATGTTGCTAGCTTCGGGTGACACCGGAAGCCAAAAGCCCGTGGCCGTCAAGGCTGTAGATCACGATCCCATCATTTGCCGGACCTATGAAACAACGGGCACCCGACTTGGTCGTAAAAGAGTGTGCATGCGCAAAAGCGATATGGTTCGCGACGAATTTGAGAACCAGAAGACCCTCGAAAAGAGCATGATTGATGTGAAGCCGCGTTTTGAAGGCACCGGTCAGTAAGCTTTCCAACGCCATAGATATGGCCTAGGGGGCGCGGATTATGCCCCCAATAGTGATCCTAGTCCGACCGCAACTTGGCGAGAACATCGGCAAGGCCGCGCGCGCCATGCTGAATTTCGGGTTGAGCGAGATGCGAATCGTCAACCCGCGCGATGGCTGGCCGAATCCTTCAGCTGGTCCTGCTGCATCGGGTGCGGATATTGTGCTGGAACAAGCGCAAGTCTTCGACACCCTGGCTGAAGCCACCGCAGACATCAGTCATGTTTACGCAACCACCGTACGCAAACGCGGTGTCACCAAGCCGGTGCTCACACCCGAAGAGGCTGCGGGCGAAATCGTTACCGCACAAGGGCGTAGCGCGATTCTTTTCGGCGCCGAGCGGTCGGGTCTGGAAACCGACGAAGTCGCCATTGCACGCAGCATCATCACTGTACCAATCAACCC
>NZ_CALMSV010000080.1 GCF_937872355.1 uncultured Sphingorhabdus sp.
CATCGGTAACACCAGTTTCGAAACAGGCGATCAGCGCATTGCCGTCGACCGAGTAGATGGTCTTGCCATGCAAGGTTTCACGGTTAATCTGCAAGGTTAGCTCTACGCCCCAGTCGATCAGTACCTGGAACAGCAGATCCTCGGCAGTGCGATCTGGCTTAACGCTATCGACCTGACCGAACAGCTCGTCCTGCTTCACCTCGTCCGGGCGATAGTAGACGTCGGTCATGTTCGAACCATCGATCTTCAGCACGCGGAAGCCGACATCGCGGTTCCAGCCTTCGTGGTGTGTGCCTTCGAGGATTTTTCTCCCTGCGCGGCGTATGCGCTCCTTTGTAAAATCCGCAATAGTCGCAAAGCCTGCGCGATAAGCGGCAGAACCGTCTTCACACGGATCTGCAATCTGAACCAGCAGCCAACGAAGATTTCGGCCAGTTTCGCTGGATAGCTGCAATGCCGCCGCCGCCGTCGTCCCACTACCAGCAAAAAAATCAACCACGATTGGATTTTGATCCTCCCCCAACCCAATCATTATGAAATTTTTCAGCAGATCAATGGGCTTGGGGAATTGAAGTAGTACTTTTCCATCAAAAAGAGAGGAAAGATCCTCTGTGCCATGCTGAGTGTAAATACCATCAATAACACTGAATGGCTTTTCGCCCCGCTCAATGCCGCTTTCATCTTTGAGGTACTGCTTATAATTTAGAGTTGGCGGAGATGACTCAATGACAATTACCTCACCTTTTTCAATGGCTTTCAGGGTTCTGTCTTCCGACCATAGCCATTGCCTTTTGGGCTGAATAACTCTTCCATCCTTAAGTTCCACGTCATAGACAAGATTTGGCCTTGCATCCATGCTCTTGGTTGCCTCAAGGGGCTTGAGACGGAACGGACCTCGGATGGAAAATTGCTCATCTTTTCCCTTGTAGTAGCGGTCAATTTTTTTCGGATCGTATGGCAATGAGAATGGAGCAAGACTTTCAAGATTGCGCGCATACATCAATACATATTCGTGCTGCGTCACCGCGTACTTTTCTTTTGGGCCACCGCCGTAGCTCTTTTTCCAAACGAAGCACTCTACAAAATTTTCTACTCCGAAGACCTCATTGCAGGCCATCCGCGTATTGTAGACTTCTCCGTCGTCGATGCTGACAAATATGACTCCGTCAGATTTAAGTAGTTTTTTTGCCACTCTCAATCTGGAAAAAATCATCGTCAGCCAGTCAGAATGAAAGCGGCCATTGCTTTCATTATTTGCTACCAACTTTCCGCCTTGATCATCAGACTGATTGCTTCGGACGAGAAAGTCTTCAGAATTCTCTGAAAAATCATCTTCATAGATGAAGTCATTACCCGTATTATAGGGTGGGTCGATGTAAATCATCTTCACCTTGCCTAGATAGCTCTCTTGGAGGAGCTTCAGGGCATCGAGGTTGTCCCCTTCGATGAATAGGTTCTGGGTGGTGTCGAAGTCGACGCTTTCATCCCGGCACGGACGCAGGGTCTTGGCGATTGGGGCGTTTGCGGTGAGCAGTGCCTCGCGCTTGCCGGGCCAATCGAGCCTGTAACGCTCCTGCGGGCCTTCGACGATATGATCGGATAGGGTCTGGCGAAGCTGGTCGAAATCGATGGCGAGGCGGATAGTGCCCTGATCGTCAGCGGCTTCGGTCACGCAATCAGGGAACAATGCACGAATTTTTGCGATATTGTCCTGGCTAAGGTCAGGGCTGTGCATCTTCAACTTATCCATGCGCAATCTATTCACACTTCTATCTGATCAGGTTTTGCTCGTGAGGACCGTGTAGCGCGACTTGGCGGCGCGCAATTCGGCATTGAGCTCGACCTTCCTGTTAAACTGTTTCTCCCGCCTTACGCCAGCTTCCATTTGCGCGATCTCGCGCTCCAGCTGGGCCGCCTCCTCAGAACGGGCGACGCGGGCCGCAATCGGTTCGTCGGGGCCCTGACTTGGCGGCAACATGGGTTCGAGCAACCGGGCATAAAGCGTCGCCATATCTAGCACGGTAGGCAGAGCCTCACGCGGTGTGTTGCCAGCCTGCCATGCGGTAAACGCGTGTGGTGCGGTCACCCATTTGCCCGCCTCCGCCTGGCTGGGGCGTTTCCACGCCATAGCCATGCGAGCCCGCCCGCCATGGCGCAGCTCAAGGATCAATGGTCGGGGGATCGCCTTTTCGATGGCTTGCAGCACCGCTGGTTCGACGTCCGGCGTGTGCAGGTCGATTGCGATGACTGCTATTTCCTCGACTTCTGCCGAGGGTTGCAGGTTCAGACGATCGGCCCGCAGCACATGCGTCCATTCCATGCGTTCGACCTGATCGACGAATTTGGCCTGCATGGCACGCGGAAGCTGCGCGGCACTGTATATCCGGCTCTTCGGGATGGCGCGGCCGAACACGGTGCGCACCGGCCACGCATAAAGCGTCACGCCGCAGCTCCTGCCTCAGCCCGCTCCACCACAACAAAGGCGATCAGCTCGAAATCATCCAGGCCGCGAATGGTATGGGACAGTGCGGTCGTGGCACCCGTCGAGAATAGACTATCGAGGTCACGCTCCTCCTTGGCGTCGATCATCGCCCGGATCGCACCGTTCAGCAGTCCGGATGGGCCACTCATGTCCTGCCCGTCAGCGGTGCGGACATTGAACGGGCGGAACGCCTCTGCCACCGGAGCTGTGACACCCTTTGCCGCAGTCCGGACCAGATCAAGCAGGCGCTTCACCTGGGTCTGATCGGCAACGACGCTGCCATCTTCGCCCATGTAGATCAGATAATAGGGATGTAACCGGTTTTGCCGGTTGGCAGTTGCATCCCCGCCGACGGCCTTCAGCGCAAAGATAACGCCGGGCTCGAGCCCCTTGCCGGGATCGGCGGGCACGACCGCATGCAGCCCTTTGGGTGCCGCTGCCAGATCGCCATGTTCCTTCACATAGTTGAGCAAATCCATGCGGAAATCGTTGAGGCCAAGGTCGGTAATAGAGATGCCGGTACGCACATCCTCCAGATCGATGACCTCATCCTGCAGGCGCCGCAGCTGTTCGCGTCGGTAGGCCGTGTCGCTGGCCTTCGCCGTCAGCACATTGTCGTCACCGGTTGCGGTAACATCGGCAATGATCATGCGGTTTTCGACGCGCTCTTTCAGCTTAATGTAGTCATCGAGCGTGATGTCAGGCCAGTAGTTTGCCAGCTGTATCTGCGCGTTTGGCGAGCCGATGCGGTCTATCCGCCCGAACCGCTGGATGATCCGCACAGGGTTTCAGTGGATGTCGTAGTTCACCAGAAAATCGCAGTCTTGCAGGTTCTGGCCTTCCGAGATGCAGTCTGTGGCGATCAGGATATCAATCTCACCCGGCTCATCAGGCATGATCGCCGCCTTCTCCTTGGAGCGGGGCGAGAACAACGTGAGCAGAGTCTGGAAATCATAGCCCTTACCCAACGTCGATTTGGGGGCATCTGACCCCGTGACACGGCCAGTGTGGATCTTCTGCTGGGACAAAGCCTCAGCCGCAATCTGATCGTAGAGATAATGTGCGGTATCGGCGAATGCCGTGAAGATGATCAGTTTGCGGTTCCCGGGGTTGATCGGTTCCGCCAGCTTCTGTGCAATGAGCGCCTTCAAATGCTGAAGCTTGGCATCATGCTCGGGCGTAATCCGCGCCATATCGGCCTGCAGCGCCTCGATCAGCGCGAGGTCTGCTTGCAGATCGTGGGCAAAACCTGGGACGTCCATGTCGCTAAGGTCGATCCGGATCTTGCCGCCGACGCGGAAGGCTCCGAGACCTTCGAGTTCGTCATCCTCTGCCTCAAGCGCGTCAATATCGTCGGCATAGTCGACGACGGCGCCGGTGCCCGCGCCAGAGCGGTAGCTGTCGACCACGTCCAATGTCTTGCGGATGTTTTCAGCCAGCGAACCAAGTGTGAGCCGGAACGCATGGATTGAGCTCTCAAGTCGCTTGAGCAGGTTGACGGTCATCAACGCCTGCAAACTCTTGTCGCGGTCGGCCTGCCGCAGCTTGCCGCCGCCGCTCGACACGTCAGTGTCGTAGAGGTCCTCATATTTGACGAGACGGCTTGGTAGAATGTAGCTGGTCGGGGCGTAAACCGAGAGCTTCAACAATGTCAGCTGCGCAACGATGGTGTTAAGATCCATCGTGCCAGACAGCTCTGTCAGCGGCGGACGAAACGACAGCGGTTTGCGGCGCTCTGGGAAGCGCCCGATGTCCGTCATGTCGTAGAAGGTCGTGATGTGCTTGCGCGACCGGGCGATCGTGACGCTGTCGAGCAATTCGAAGAAGTCGAAATCGAGCTCCGTAAGGATTGTTTCGGCGGTCCGTTGTTCCGGAGGCAGTTTCGACCAGCGGTTGAACGCGGCCTGGGCTCTGCGGAAGATTTCCTCAACGCTGGATGTGGTGTTCAGCTTCTCGGAAAGAATGTCAGATTGACCTTCATAGGCGAGGGCGAGCTGGTTGCGCAGGTCATTGAAGCGGTTGTTGACCGGGGTCGCCGACAGCATGAGGACTTTGGTTTTGACCCCAGCCCGGATGACCTGGTTCATCAGCTTTTGGTAGCGGGTTTCCTTCTCCTTGAAGGCGTCATTGTTCCTGAAATTGTGGGATTCGTCGATGACGACGAGGTCGTAATTGCCCCAGTTTACCCGGTTGAGCGGGATCCCGTTGGAGGTGCCCGATGTCCGCGACAAGTCGGTATGGCACAGCACATCATAGTTGAACCGGTCCCGGGCGAAGGGGTTGGTTTTGAGGTTGGTGCTGTAGTTGAGCCAGTTGTCCGTCAGCTTTTTCGGGCAAAGCACGAGAACCGAGCGATTGCGCAATTCGTAATATTTGATGACGGCAAGCGCGGTGAAGGTTTTGCCGAGGCCGACTCTGTCGGGGATGATGCAGCCACCAATGCGTTCCAGCTTGTCGATCGCGCCGGTTACGCCGTCGCGCTGAAACCGGAACAGCTTCCTCCACACAACGGTGTCGCGGATGCCGGTCGCGGACTTGAT
>NZ_CALMSV010000081.1 GCF_937872355.1 uncultured Sphingorhabdus sp.
GGCCAGGTCGACCACGCAGGGCACGCCGGTGAAATCCTGCAGCAGCACGCGCGCGGGGCGATACTGGATTTCATTCTGGCTTTCGGTCGGGTTCTTCTGCCAATCGACCAGCGCCTGCGCATCGGCGGTCGAAACGGTGAAGCCGCCATCTTCAAAACGCAGCAGGTTTTCGAGCAGCACCTTCATGCTGAACGGCAGGCGCGACACATCGCCCAGCTTTTCCGCCGCCTTTTTCAAGGAATAATAGGCATAGGATTTGCCCCCGACATTCAATGTCGAGCGGGTACCAAGCGAGTCTTGTCCAACGGCGGTCATGGTAAATTACCCCTTCTGTGTTCGGTGCCCATGCGCGGGATTGGGGAAGACGGCGCCTGCTGTAAACCGCCAGCGCGAAAACCGGTCGGTGAGGGCCGTCAAACCAGCGCAGAAGCGGGAGATTCGACTTTCGCGGGCGCCTTAGCGCGATGGGGGGGCAGGGGCAAGAGGGGGAGGGGCAGACTTTGGTCGGAAGGCTGACATCCTCTCCCTTCACGGGAGAGGATAGGACGCCTTGGCAGCTTGCTGCTTAGGCGGAGTTGGAGAGGGTGCGAGGTTGGATGGCGCATCACCCCTCTCAAGACTTGCTAGGCGCCTTTGTCGCCAAGCCAAGTCTATCTCTCCCGCAAGGGGAGAGAGGGGCGGGCAATTGCAATCTGCCCGTCAGCCTCTACCATCCACCCCATGTGCAACCACTACGCCAACAGCCCCGAAATCCAGGCGGAGCTTTCGACATGGCGCGAGTTTATCGCATGGGATCTGAAGGCCCCGTTGCCGCCAGAGGCAGAGGCAGATGCGGTGGAGGAAGAGATCTGGCCGCAGCGCAGGGCATGGGTGGTGCGGCAGGCGGGCGAAGGGGCGTTTGCCGATGTCATGGCATGGGGCGTGCCGCTGAGCCTGCCGGGGAAAAGGCCGGGGACCAGCGTGACCAAATATGTCACCAACATCCGCAATCTCGATAGTCCCTTCTGGCGATCGATGCTGGCAAAGCCCGAACAACGCTGCCTCGTCCCTTTCGCCCGCTTTGCCGAGCCAAAGATCGGCGCAGGGCGGGAGGAGCATTGGTTCACGCTAAAGGAACGCCCTATCGGCGCCTTTGCCGGGCTGTGGCGGCTGGATGCCGCGGGGGCAAAGGTCTTTGCCTTCCTGACCTGCGAACCCAACCCGCTGGTCGCGCCATTGCACCCAAAGGCGATGCCGGTGATCCTGCACGAAAGCGACTATGCCTGCTGGCTGGAGGGCGATGCCGTCGAGGCGCGGGCGCTGGCGGTACCCTTTCCGTCGCAGTTGATGGGGGTGGGGTAGGGGGACGAAAGCAATTCTTCCATTGCTTCCAAATATTCATTGTACAGTTGTTGTTGCCACAGACTTTGCTAAGCATTTCATTATGGCGATACCCGATTATCAATCTCTTATGCTCCCAGTTTTACGCATAGCGGCAGAGGGTGAAACAAGAGTGCCACTAGTTGCACAGACTATTGCCGACCAACTTGGTTTGACTGAGGAAGAGCGAGAAGAACTACTGCCAAGCGGAAAACAACGTTTGCTGCATAATCGTGTTCACTGGGCAAAGTTTTATATGTCAAAAGCCGGGCTCATCGATAGCCCGAAACGGGGAATCTTCATCGCCTCTTTGGCGGGAAAACAGCTTTTGGAGACTAACCCAGACAATATTGGAGTTGAAACCCTAAAGTCATTCCCCGCTTTTGTGGAATTTTATGGTCAGGCAGAGACTTCTGCTGCCCCTGATCATTCAACTGCTACGGTGGCTGCTGCCAATTCTGGCGTAACGCCGGAAGAGCAAATTGAGGGTGCTCATGCGATTCTAACCGCAGCGCTTCAAGCCGATCTGTTACAGCGCGTGTTGGAACAAACTCCGTCTTTCTTTGAATATCTTATCGTCGAATTGCTGGTGGCCATGGGTTATGGCGGTTCGCATGAAGATGCAGCCCGCCAATTAGGAAAGTCGGGTGATGGTGGAATTGATGGCGTGATCGACGAGGATCGATTGGGCCTAGATCGTATATATGTGCAGGCTAAGCGCTATGCTTTTGGATCCTCGGTCGGACGTCCTGAAGTACAAGGCTTTGTTGGGAGCCTTGTCGGGCTAGGTGCCAACAAAGGCGTTTTTGTAACGACGTCCACATTCAGTAAGCAAGCTATCGAATATATCCGGGGCCTACAGCAGAGGGTCATTCTAATCGATGGTTCGCGCCTGACCGAATTGATGGTGGAGTTCGGCGTTGGCGTTAGGACCAGTCGTGTGATTAATGTGAAGCGACTAGACGAAGATTTCTTCTCAGAAGACTCTTAGAATTACGCACGTGGCAAGGTCGCGATTTTGCCAATCACAACCAAGTCACCCCTCACTCAAAACTCGCGTCACCTCATCCAAGGTCCCGCGCACGCGCAGCAACTGGTCCTTTCCGAACACCACCAGGCATTCGTCGGGTGCATTGTCGGCGGCTTTCACGAATTGGACTATCTCTGCATTGACCGAGATTTTCTGGCCGCGGGTGTCGATCAGGGTGACGAAAGGGATCATCCCACCCTGTTAGGCGCATCCCCTTTTTTCGCAAGTGTGATGCGTGTCACATCGCGGTAACGGATAACTGGATATTCTCCTGCCTTATCAGGAGGAACGTGTTATGAAACTAGCCCAATGTTTGTCTGCTTTTGCCCTATCGGCGGTGTTGGCTTCGCCTGCGATTGCCAAGCCAAGGCCGAAGCCGGAGCCTGTCAAGGTTGAGGATGTGGTTCTCAAGATAAAGGAGCAACTCCGGCAATATGATGCCTATGTTGCTGCACATCCGGCGGCTGGAGGTGCGAGGTGCGATGCCGATGCCGAACTCAAGGTTTCGGGCGCAACGATTTCGATGGTAACGGTGACTGGTAAAACCAGCAGTGCAGAGGCGAGTGCTGAAATCCCCATAGGACCAATAACTCTGAGCGGTGGCGGAAGCGGATCGTTGGCCACAAAGAATACGCAGACATTGACTTTTACATTGCTACCCATCGCCGACCGCGCAGTGGTTACTCCTTGGAAAGAGGGCGATACTCTGGAAGGGTTTGCTGCGGTGCTCGCCAACTTGCGGACGTCGTTCCACAAAACCAGTCAACAGGAACCCTGCTTTGGTTTTGGTCCCGAAAAAGATCAGAAAAACAAGGTCGAATTCGGCTTCACCGTCACCCGCGACAGGGGAAGCAGTCTTGGCATCTCATTCCTGTTTTTCAAGCTCGGCGGTAAGAAAAAAGGCAGTGATGAAGCGACAAACACCGTGACGATCGCCTTTACTGGCTCGGGGGCAGCGATACTTTCGCCCGACAGCTGAGTTTGCATCAGGCGCAATGTTGCTTCATTTGGTGCTGTCCTACATATAACCATATAGGTTACTCGCGATTCGTTTCTCTAACCAAGAAAGGAATCGCGAAATGCCCCCTCCCAAACTCACGCCGCGCAAGGCACCGCAAACGCCGCTGCCACTCTCGCCCAAATTGGCTGGGTTGCAGGCGATGCTCAATGAGCTGGCGAAGACCGAGCGGACGGAGCGGCTGGTCGATTATCTCTATGATCTGCGGCGGGAAATGCTCTGGGTGATGGATGAGCTGGCCGAGCTGGATTTTGATGCGCTCGAACTGCTGGCGGGGATCGACGATGAGGAAGATGACGACGATTACCCCGAGGAGGAGTGGTAATGGCGCGCCGTCGCAAGCCGGAGGATGATCTGGCGGCTATCTCCGCCAACCCGCCGCAGCATATCCCCGCCGGCCCCAAGATTGATTTTCTGCGGCTGATGCCGGGCTATCCCAAGCGGCACGATGGCTGGAACCAGCAACGGCTGCAGCGCTTCCTCGATACGCTGGCGCAT
The DNA here is from genome assembly GCF_937872355.1 of uncultured Sphingorhabdus sp. Lineage (GTDB taxonomy): Bacteria > Pseudomonadota > Alphaproteobacteria > Sphingomonadales > Sphingomonadaceae > Sphingorhabdus_B. The sequence goes on from NZ_CALMSV010000081.1 coordinate 3,906, forward strand.
ACCGGCTGCGTCAAGGATGCGGCGCGGGTGGCGGGAATGTCTGCGGTTGCGGCGCGGCGGGCGCAGCGGCGCTATCCGCTTTTTGCCGCTGCGTGGGAGGACGCGCTCGATCGCTCGCGGCAGGGGTTGATCGCGATTGCCTATCAGCGCGCGGTCGAGGGGCGCGAGACAATCATCATCCGCAAGGGCGAGGAATATGAGCGCAAGATCGAGCCGTCGGATTCGATGCTCGGCCTGCTCATCAAGCGCGGCGATATGTCGGGCGGCCGGCTGGGGGAGAAGGCGGAGGATGTGCTGACCTTTGAGGAATATAAGGCGGGGTGGCGCTTCACCGGCTTTGGCAAGAAATACAAGCAGGACGACCCGGAGGTGGTGCGGGCGCGGCTCGACGCGAAATTCGCGCTGATGCGCAAACGGATGTTTGCCGATGCCGACGCCAAGGGCGTGTGCATCCGCTGTGATGCGCCTTTGCCGCCGGGGGTGACGAATGCGGGGCTGGATGGCGGTAAAATGTGACGGCTGCGGGAGGAGAGGAAGCTGGTTCGCTCACATAGGAAGCAGGCGCGAAAGCGCCTCGTGGTCGGATATTTCGATCTGGCCATAGCCGCGCTTCACCCATCCATCGGAGGCAAATTGGGCTAGCAATGTGCCAGTGCGCACGCGCGATACGCCGATATAGTCGGCCAGTTCCTGTTGGGTGCAGCGGATATAATTGCCTGCGTCCTGCGCCATAGCTAGCAATGCGGCGGCCAGACGGGTTTCCGCCCGGCCGTGGCGGGCAATGTCTATCCTGTCGAGCGCGGTGCGCAACTGGTTGGCGAGCGAGGCGAGGAGGTTGCGGGCAAACCCCTCTTCCTCGACAAGAAGTCGTGCTATCAGTTTGTGACTGATCCAGACAAGCTGCGCGTCTTCCTGCGCAACGGCATCAACCTGCCTGGGCGTTCCGGCGAAATAGGCCAGTTCGCCGAACAGGTCGCCTGCGCCGAGGATGGCAAACAAGGTTTGTTCTCCCTCTAGACCATGTCGCCCGACGGAAACCCGGCCATGGCGGATGAGCCAGAAACCGTCGCCATCGTCACCGCGTTGCTGGATCCAGTTGCCACCTTCAAATTGGCGGATCTGACCGAGCGTGGCCAGCCGGTCCGCCAACTCGGGTGCGAGTGCAGTTTTTTGCGTCACAGCCAAATGATAAGTTCTTTGCATTTCAGTTGCGCGAACTGCCCTAAACCGGTCGCGAAAGCAAGCAACAGGCCCCAAATGGGTCGTTACGGGAGGAGGAAAGCCACCATGCCGGCAGCAAATTGGGCGGTCATCGCCATCTATCTGGGTTTTGGATTGATCGAACTTTTTCGATCAAACCTGTTTTCCAAACCGGAACAGTGCCGACATGATGGTATCGTCGAGATCGTGTCGACTATTGTGCTGATTTTCCTCACCCAGCCATCGATCATCCTGTTTGTTCATTGGCTGGGGACGATCTTTGCGCCGCACTATCAGGGCGCGCTATCGGGGTTGAATGTGTTTGTCGCGATCGGGCTGTTCCTGATCCTCGACGACATGATGCAATATTGGTGGCACCGGGCGTCGCACAGCTTTGCCTGGCTCTACAACCTGCATCGCGCGCACCATAATGCCCGTTATATGAGCATCCGTCTCGTCTACCGGAACAACATCATCTATTACGCGATGATGCCGAGCATCTGGTTTTCGGCGATCCTCATATATCTCGGTCTTGGTTGGATCTATGCGGGCTATCTCGTCGTCAAGATGCTGGTGATTATCGGCGCGCACAGCGATGTGAAGTGGGACGAACCGCTCTACAAGATCGCGTGGCTATCGCCGCTGATGTGGGTGGTCGAACGCACCCTTTCGACGCCAGCAACGCATCATGCCCATCATGGTCGCCATGCAAGTGATCCGGCGGTCAACTATAAAGGCAATTACGGCAACCTTCTGTTTTTCTGGGATGTACTCTTCGGCACCGCGAAGATTACCCGCACCTATCCCGAAAGCTATGGCGTCGAAAATCTGCCCGATGCGACACTGGGCCAGCAATTGCTCTGGCCGATCTTTGCTGAGAACCAGTCTATTGATCGCAAGATTGCGGGTGCATCGCCGGTTGCAAAACGCAATGCAGTGTGACTAAGATTTGGGAAAGGAGAGCCGTGATGACCGACCTGATGGAAAAGACTGCGCAGTTCCACACGATGGACGAAGGCACCCAGGAAGACTGGGACATCATCATGACGCACATGAAGCCCTTTTCAGCCAATGGCGGCGCGCGGGTGCTGGAGCATCTGCGGCTGCTAGAGGGGGACTGCGGCGGCTTTGCGGTCGACCGGCTGACCCATTGCCTGCAAACCGCGACGCGCGCCTATCGCGACGGGCGCGATGAGGACTATGTGGTGATGGCGTTGCTCCACGATATCGGCGATACGCTGGGCGCGTATAATCATCCCGATATTGCCGCGGCGATCCTGAAGCCCTTTGTGTCCGAAGAGCTGCTGTGGATCGTGCAGCACCATGGCATTTTCCAGGGCTATAATTTCTTCCACTATCTGGGGCTGGATCGCAACATGCGCGACCAGTTTGCCGACCATCCTTATTATGTCGCGACCGCAGAGTTTATCGAGAAATATGACTGCCCGGCGTTCGACCCTGATTATGATACGCTGCCGCTCGAATTTTTTGAGCCGATGGTGATGAAGCTGTTCGAAAAGCCCAAGACCAGCGTGTACAAGCGCGCGATGGAATAGGCCGGAATATAAGGAGAGACCCATGTCGGTAATGATGAACACGGCGACCGCCGCCAATGACGACCATATCCGTAACACCGTGAGCGAGGAAGAGTGGGCGGTTCGCGTCGATCTGGCCGCCGCCTATCGGCTGGTCGCGCTCTATGGCTGGGATGACCTGATCTTCACGCACCTGTCGGCGCGCGTGCCGGGGCCGGAGCATCATTTCCTGATCAACCCCTATGACATGATGTTCGAGGAAATTACCGCCTCCTCGCTCGTCAAGATCGATGTCGAAGGTCAGCCAGTGGTGCCGACCGCGCATCCGGTGAACCCCGCCGGTTTCACCATTCACTCTGCGATCCACATGGCCCGCGAAGACGCACATGCGGTGATGCACCTGCACACGCCCGCAGGTCAGGCCGTCAGCGCGATGGCAGAGGGGCTGTTGCCGCACACGCAGACTGCGATGATCGCCAAGCACAATGTCGCCTATCATGAATATGAAGGCATCGCGACCGACCTTGATGAGCGCGAGCGGCTGGTCGAGGATCTGGGCCAAAAGCATGCGATGATCCTGCGCAACCACGGCACGCTGGCAGTAGGGCAGAGCGTCGCCGATTGCTTCATGCGGCTCTATTTCCTTGAGCGTGCCTGCGATGCGCAGGTGAAGATGCTGTCGGCCGGCCGTGAAAATCTGCACACTCCGCCGCAGGGCGTCGAGGGCAAGGTAGAGGGGCAATCGCCGCCGGGGGGAATGGCGATGGTCGCACAAAGCCTCGCCTGGCCTGCGCTGCTGCGCAAGCTTGACCGGATCGATCCCAGCTACAGGAACTGACTTCAAACGAACCCGCTTATTGCAGGAGTGAAGTTTATGCGGATGGCTATATGGGCGCTTGCATCCGTGACGATGCTTGCTAGCTGTGCAACCTACGGTGACGAAATAGTCGCGCCGCCGACAGACGCGGTAGAAGCCAGCTTTATGTGCGGTGTCGGAAAACGTCTCGATGTGGCCTTTACGGGCGACAAGGCTGCAGTAAAGGTGGGTGCGAATACCTATAATCTGGTGCAGCAGCCGACCGGATCAGGCTATTCCTATACCGGAGACGGCCACAGCCTGCGCGGTAAAGGCAAGGATGCGACATGGACGGAACCCAATGGTGAAGAACTCAGCTGCTTTGAATTTGATCCGGCCAACCCGCCACAGGTGCAACCGCCCGTAAGCCCGCCCATCACCCGCGGCCTGCTGGGTACTACATGGCGGCTGGTCCAGTTCCAGTCGATGGATGACAGCATCGGCACCAAAATCCCGCCCAATCCGGAAAAATATGTACTGACCTTTGCCAGCGACGGTTCGCTTTCGGCGCAGCTCGATTGCAACCGGCTCGCGGGAAAATGGGAAGCGCAGCCGAGTTCGCCGACCGGCGGCGGCCTGACGATTAGCGGCGGCGCGATGACCCGCGCGATGTGCCAGCCGGGCGCGATGGATTCGACCATCGCCCGCGATATGGGCTTCATCCGCAGTTACACCATTCGCGGTACGCAATTGCATCTGGCGCTGCAGGCCGATGCAGGGATTTACTCGTGGGAGGCTGTCCCGCCAAATTGAAGTCAAACCAGCTAACTCTGCTTAGCTTTGTGAATTCATGTAAAATTTTGTCTTTGGCTCCGCATCTCCGTCGCCGTTTACCCTTCTGAAACGCGGTCAGGATAGACGCGTCCGGTAATCCGACAGGAAACCAGAACAAAATGGTCGCAAGAAAATTTTCATGGGGAGTGCCCAAAGCTGAACACGCAGAAGCTGCAGGGCGCGGTTTGCTGGGCAAGATCAGCTCACGGCAATCGGCTCCTTCGCCAACCGCATCGTCGAAAGACGCGTTGTTGTTGCTGCAGAATTTTGAAGAAAGCGGGCGTGGCTGGTTCTGGTCGACCGATGCAGAAGGGCGCATCACCTATTTGAGCGCGTCGGTTTGCCAAAAGCTTGGCAAATCCTGTGATGAACTGTCAGGCAAGGATTTCGTCGAGCTTTTCCTGAAACCCGACAGCAGCGAAGACCGGCAGCGTACTTTGCCCTGGGTGCTGATGCGACAGTCAAAATTTGACGATCTCGCATTGCAAGCCTCCGAAACAGAGGAGGAAATCTGGTGGGCGGTTTCGGGCCGACCTTATCACACTGCCAATGGCGAATTTTCGGGTTATCGCGGCAGCGGCACCGACATCACCGAACAGCGTCGTGCATCGAGGGACAATGATCGTCTGGCGACCTACGACGCGTTGACCGGGCTGCTCAACCGTCACCGGATGGCGAAGCTGCTTGAAAGCACCTTGTCGGCGTTCCAGTTGCAGAAACGGGCCTGTGCGATCATGCTGATTGATCTGGACCGTTTCAAGCAGGTGAACGACACGCTGGGCCATCCGGCGGGCGATGCCTTGTTGAAGCAGGTTGCCGAACGGCTTATCAAAGTGGTGGGTGACAAGGAAAAGGTCAGCCGTCTAGGTGGCGACGAATTCCAGATCATATTGCAGGATGAAGAAGACCGTGGGGATCTGGGCGATATGGCCGACCGGATCATCAAAAGCCTGTCGCATCCCTATTCGATTGAGGGCAGTCGCTGCATTATCGGTGCTTCGGTGGGTATCGCCGTCAGCCCTTTTGACGGACAGTCGAGCGAGGAGCTGGTCCGCAATGCAGACCTTGCGCTTTATGCCGCAAAGGGCGGTGGACGCGGGCGATTCCGTTTCTATTCCAGCGACCTGTTGCAAGCAGCCGAAGACCGTCGCGTTCTGGAAGAAGATTTGCGCGATGCTATTGCGCGCGATGAAATCTGGCTGGCCTATCAGCCCGTGGTCAATGCACAGACCAATATAGTCACCGGGTTCGAGGCGCTGATGCGCTGGAACCACCCGGAGCGTGGCAACATCTCTCCAGCCTTGTTCATTCCGATTGCAGAGGAAGCCAATATGATTGGCGAACTGGGCGAATGGGCGCTGCGTAAAGCCTGCGAACAGGCGGCAACCTGGCCGGGCAAAATGAAGGTAGCCGTGAACGTGTCGCCAATCCAGTTTGCCAAAGACACGCTGCCCAAGATGATAAAGGATGCGCTGGCGGTTTCGGGCTTGTCGCCGGAACGACTGGAACTGGAAATCACCGAGAGTGTGTTCCTGCAGGATTCGGATGATACCGATACGAAGTTCCAGCTGTTGAAAGACATCGGCGTCCGGCTGGCGCTGGATGATTTCGGGACCGGCTATTCCTCGCTTGGCTATCTGAAGACAGCGCCCTTCGACAAAATCAAGATCGACCAGAGCTTTGTGCGCGGGGCGACTGAGCCCGGCTCGCGCAACGGGGCGATCATTTCTGCCATTGTGGCCCTGGCCGATGCCTTGGGTATGGAGACAACGGCGGAGGGCATTGAATCGCTCGACCAGCTCGATCTGATCCGCGATCTACAAGTCAGCCATGTCCAAGGCTATGTGTACAGCCAGCCGGTCAGCAATGATCAGTTGCTGGCGAAATGTGAAGCGGGCGACTGGGAGATTCCCCCGGCCGGCCCCGCCGTCCAGCGCGGTGATCGCA
>NZ_CALMSV010000082.1 GCF_937872355.1 uncultured Sphingorhabdus sp.
AATAGCGGCGATAGTCGCACGTCCGATGGAATGGCTGGCCCGGATAGCCGCGCCTTTTGTCTGGTTGCTCGACAAATCGAGTAGTCTGATTTTCAAACTGCTCGGCCTCAACCGCGACAATCGCGACGCGCTGACCACCGAAGAGCTGAAAGTCGTTTTCACCGAGGCAACGCATGCCGGAATCATCGAAGAGCATGAGCATAAGGTGATTTCGGGCGTTGTCAGGCTTGCGGATCGACCCGTGCGCGAAGTGATGACGCCGCGGACGGAAGTTGACACAATTGCAGCAGATGCCAGCGCCGAAACGATCCGTGACCGGCTCTTGAATTCGCCGCATACCCGCCTCCCCGTCATGGGCGAGAGCGTCGACGACATTATTGGCGTGGTGCAAGCGCGTGACATTGTTGCCGCCCAGATCGAAGGGCGTCCGCTTGATTTACGTACCATGATGCGCAAGGCGGAAATTGTTCCAGACCAGCTAGACGCGATGGATGCACTCGAAATCCTGCGCAAATCGGAAGTTCCGATGTTGCTGGTACACGACGAATATGGTCATTTCGAAGGTATCGTCACGCCCAATGACCTGCTCGCCGCGATAGCGGGAGAATTTGCGTCTGATCAAGAACAGGGGAGTGCGGCGAACATCGTGACACTCGACGACGGTTCGCTTCTGATAGACGGAGGCATGGCCGCAGACGCAATGGCGCAGGCATTGGATATCCAACTGCCGGAAGATCGGGACTATGCGACCGCTGCGGGGCATGTTCTTCAGATACTTCGCCATTTGCCCGAAGAGGGCGAGAGCTTTGTCGACAATGGCTGGCACTTTGAAGTGGTCGACATGGATGGTCGCAAAATCGACAAATTGCGCGTTCGCAAGGCCGCCGAAAAAGAATGATGTCGCCTGCATTCGGCTGTTTGTCGAAAAGGTGTTTACCCGCATTGTATTCGCCGCCTGCCGCAGTATATCCGTACTATCCGCCTGAAAGGGCACATAAGTTTCCCTGAGGAGAGCTTTTACATGATCCGCAAACTCACGCTGGCGCTTGCCGTATCGACTGTTGCTCTGTCGAGCGCCGCCATCGCCAAATCCGCTCCTGCGCCCGTCGCCGACCTCGTGAAAACGGTCAATATCCCCTATGAGAAATTCACCCTCGACAATGGTTTGACGGTGATTGTCCACGAAGACCGCAAGGCACCGGTGGTAGCGGTTTCGATCTGGTATGGCGTTGGTTCCAAGCATGAGCCCAAGGGCCAAACCGGTTTTGCCCATTTGTTCGAGCATATCATGTTCAATGGCAGCGAAAATGCGCCGGGCGATTATTTCCAGTACACCAAACAGATTGGCGCGACCGATCTGAACGGCACAACCTGGCTCGATCGCACCAACTATTTCCAGACGGTCCCGACCAGCGCTCTCGAATCCGCGCTTTTCCTTGAAAGCGACCGCATGGGTCACCTGCTTGGCGGCCTGACCGAAGAGTCGGTGAAGACGCAGATCGGCGTTGTTTCCAATGAAAAGCGTCAGGGCGACAACCAACCTTATGGCTTGGTTGAATATGCCCAGTCGGAAAATCTGTTCCCCGTTGGCCACCCCTATCACCACAATACGATCGGCAGCCTTGAAGATCTGGCGGCTGCCAAGCTTGATGACTTCAAGCAGTGGTTCAAAGATTATTATGGTCCGAACAATTCAGTACTGGTGCTCGCCGGTGATGTGAATGCGGCGCAGGCGAAGCCGCTGGTGCAGAAATGGTTCGGCGATGTGGCACGTGGCCGTGACGTTCCGCCGGTCAATGCACCTATCCCGACACTGGACGCGCCGAAAAAGATTGTGCTGAAGGACAAGGTTCCAGCCACGCGTATCTATCGCAACTGGATTGTCCCAGGCCTGGCTGACCCGGACTATACCGCGTTGCGCGCTGGTGCTTCGGTGCTGGGCGGCCTTGCCAGCTCACGTCTTGATAATATCCTGGTGCGCGAAGAACAAAGCGCGGTTTCGGTCTCCTCCTTCGTTCTGCCTTTCGTTCATGGCAGCCTGTTCTGGGTACAGGCCGATGTGAAGCCCGGCGGTGATGCGGACGCTGTTGCCAAGCGGCTCGACGACATCATGGCGGATTACATCGCCAAGGGGCCGACCGCCGACGAAGTTCAGCGCGTTGCGGCGAGTGAGGCAGCAGGCCGGATCGACGGGCTTGAACAGGTCGGCGGCTTTGGCGGCAAGGCGGTCGCGCTTGCCGAGGGACAGCTCTACACCGGCGATGCCGATTATTACAAAAAGGAGCTGGAACGGCTCGCGGCTTTGAAGCCCGAAACCATTTCCGCAGCCATGCAGAAATGGCTCACGCGTCCGGTGCTGGAAATCCGCGTCGAACCAGGTGAGCGCGAAGCCTATAAGGAAGTCGCATCGGGTTCCGGCGCGCGCACCGGCGGCCTGACCACTCCGGCCTTCTATTTGGCACCGGGCGGCGATGGCCACGCGACTTCAGGCGTCAAGGCAGATCGCAGCAAAATGCCGGCACCCGGCGCAACCCCGGCGCTCGATTTTCCGACGGTCGAAACCGGCAAGCTGAAAAACGGCATCAAAGTGCATTTCGCGCGCCGTAATGCCGTCCCCGCTGTACGCATTGCGGTAAGCTTTGACGCGGGCTATGCCGCCGATCCGGCTGACAAGCGCGGCGTTTCGAACATCATGGGCAATTTGCTGTCGGAAGGCACGCTAACATTGAACGCAACGCAGCTTGCGGAAACAGAAGAACGTCTGGGGGCGGATATCAATGTGGCCTCGGCGCAGGACCGGACCGTCGCGTCGCTGCGTGCGGTGAAACCGAATCTGGCCGCATCCATCGATTTGCTGGCCGATGTGGTCAAGAATCCAGCCTTCGCCGAAAAGGATCTGGAACGCGTCCGCGTCCAACAGCTTACACGCATCGCGGGCGAGAAGAACCAGCCACAAGGTTTGGCGCTGCGTGCGTTGCCGGAAATCATTTACGGCAAGGCGCATCCCTATGGCGGTTCGCAAACGGGGACGGGTGATGAAGCAGCGGTGCGTACGTTGACGCGTGCTGATGTGGTGTCCTTCCACCAAAGCTGGATTCATCCGGCGAAGGCAGAAATCTTTGTTGTCGGTGACACTTCGCTCAAGGAAATCACCAAATTGCTCAACAAGCAGTTCGGCAATTGGAAACCGAAAGCGAGCGCGGCTCCGGCCAAGAATTTCGCTGTTGCCCTTCCAGAAGCGAAAGCGCGCATTGTCCTGATCGACCGGCCCAATTCGCCACAGTCGTTCATCCTTGGTGGCAAGGTGCTGGACGCCAAGGGCAGCGATGATCTGTTGCCGTTGCGCAGCGCCAACGAGATTTTCGGCGGTGATTTCACCTCTCGCATCAACATGGATCTGCGTGAAACCAAGGGTTGGTCTTACGGGGTGCGTTCGCAAGTCGGTGGCAATGAAGCCCGCGTGCCATTCCTTGTGTTCGCACCGGTACAGACCAACCAGACCGGCCCGTCGCTGGGCGTGCTGTTGAGCCAGGCGCGAGATTTTGTGACGAGCAAGCCGATAACCAAGGAAGAGCGTGACACGACTGTGGTCAGCAATGTTCTCGAACTTCCTGGCAGCTATGAGCAATCGGCGGCCGTTCTTGGTCAGATGCGCGCCGATGCGCTGTTCAAGCGTCCCTTCGACTATGCCGAAAAGCTGGCTGGAAAATATGCCGCTTTGACTCCAGAAAGCATGACAGCCGAGTTCAAATCCAAGATCAACCCTGACAAGATGAGCTGGGTCGTGGTAGGCGATGCCGCTAAGGTAAAGCCGCAGTTGGAAGCGCTTGGATTGCCGGTTGAAATGCAATCCGAAGCTGCTAAGCCTACTGACACCAATGCAAATTAACACCTGAATCAAGAGGAGACGATTAATGGCAGCAGTAGATGGCGATTGGGAAGTAACCGTCAAAAGCCCGATGGGTGACCAGAAGTCGGTTCTGACCATCAACAGCGATGGTGACAGCTTCACCGGCAAAATGCAGGGCAGCCTGGGTTCGATGGACATTGCCAATGGCAGCGTCAGCGGCAACACGCTCAGCTGGAAAATGGACATGACTGTGCCGATGCCGATGACGCTCGATTGCACTGCCACCGTAGATGGCGACAGCATCACCGGCGAAGTCAAGGCAGGTGCCTTCGGTTCGATGCCGGTTTCGGGTACGCGCAAGGCGTAATTCGCTCCAAAATATTGAATATTTGGCAGGCCGCTTCCCCTTTTGGGTGAGCGGCCTTGTCGTTTCCGAATGCGGTGCGTAAGACTTTGGTTAGCCGATTCTCACAGGCCGAAGGGAACAGAATGAGCCAGCTTGCCTCTCCCTCCCAATTGCGGATGTCGCTGTTGCGATGGGCCTTGTTCGTCGTCCCGACGATCATGTTACTCGGATTTCTCTCGGGCACAATTTCCGGATCGGGCGAGCAAAATAGCTGGTTTGCCGAACTGGTGAAGCCAGAGGCGCAGCCCCCGGGCTGGGCCTTTGGTGTCGTTTGGCCGATCCTTTATCTGCTGATGGGCATCGCTTTTTCGATGATCTTGAACGCACGTGGCGCGCGACTGCGTGGTATCGCTATAGCGCTTTTTCTCGGCCAGTTGGCCTTGAACCTCTATTGGTCGCCGCTGTTTTTCGGCCAGCATCAGGTGACGGCCGCTTTCTATCTGCTTCTCGCGATATGGGGCACCGCATTTGCCACAACAATTGTCTTCGGGCGCATTCGCCCAGTGGCTGCATGGCTGTTGGTGCCATACCTCGCCTGGCTCAGTTTTGCGGCGATTCTCAATTACCAGATCGACCAATTGAACCCCGATGCAGAGCGACTATATGTTCCTGCAGCAACTTCCGAAATCGGAGCCTGAGCCATGCAGAGCGACAAGCGCATTTTTGACGATCTTTCGAAATTCCTGAACGGCGTTGCCGGAACGGTCGCTGGCATGGGCCGCGAGGCCGAGGCAGGATTTCGTGAGCGCACCCGCGAATGGGTCGCGGGTATGGACCTTGTCAGTCGCGAAGAATTTGATGCTGTTAAGCAAATGGCGGCAACGGCGCGTGCCGAGGCCGAGGAACTGAAGGCGCGGGTGGCTGCGCTTGAGGCTGCATCGGGTAAAGCCAAGGTGGCGCCGAAAGCGGCGGCAAAGCCCGCGCCCAAGCCAAAGGCAGCGCCCAAGAAATAAAGGGCTTAGCGCCCTTATCCACATATGGCCCACAGACTAATGCACCTTCGCGTGCTTAGGCAGTTGCGCGCGAGTCCGCCGACAGGCATTTACCATGCATAACAAGCGACAGGGCCGCGATGCGCAACCAGGACGAAGATTTTACCGAGTTCGAGCGCGAAGAGACTGCGCCATTGGACATGCTCGCCGCGCTTTTTGAAGCGCGCGGTTGGGATTTTGAGCCTGTCAGCGACGAGGAAGTCAGCGCGGAATTCAAGGGCAGTTGGACCAGCTATCAAATAAGGGCCATCTGGCGCGAAGAAGACAATGCGTTGCAACTGCTCGTCATGCCCGATGTCACCGTGCCCAGCGACAAGCGCGACGATGTCTATAAGGCACTCGGCCTGATCAATGAACAACTCTGGATAGGACATTTCGACCTGTGGTCGTCGAACGGTATGCTGCTGTTCCGGCATGGCAGCCTGCTGCCGCCCAACGGCCTTTTGGGGGTCGATCAGGCGCAAACAATCATCGATGTGGCGCTCGACGAGTGCGAGCGTTTCTATCCGGTGTTCCAGTTCATCATCTGGGGTGGCAAATCGCCCGAAGAGGCGATTACCGCCGCATTGGTGGAAACGCACGGAGAGGCCTGAGCCTCAGCTTCGTTTCAGCAGATAATGGAGATAGGCGATGGTGATCGGCTTGGTCGGATCATCCTGCCAGGCACGCGCCTCGACATTGGCCATGGTGCGACCAAGCCGGGTAACTTCGCCCACGGCATAGGTCGTCTGCGGCGTTCCACCGCGCATGAAATCAATGGTGACATTGACCTGCTTGAACGTCGCCTCGTCGCCCCTTTCGTGTAGCGCATGCTGGATGGCGGCAACCGCTGCCATTTCGAGCAAGCCAGAAATTGCGCCGCCATGCAGAAAGCCGGGGCGCCCCTGCACCTTGTTGGCGAAGGGCATTTCTATCAGCGGCGCACCATTATGAATTCCTGTGATGACCATATCGAGCGCGCGCGCATAAGGCGGCAGCAATTCGGTGCGGGGATCGGGCGTTGTCATCCGAGGCGGTCCCCCACCCGGATAAATGTACCGCTGACATGCGCGAGCGGCTCATCAAGATTGCCATTATGCGCCACACCGCGGACAAAGCCGATGCTGTGCGAAAGGTGATAGCAATAGCCGCGTCCAAAAACACGCGCACCTTTGGGCGAGGGGCGCAGATAGTCCACGCGCAGATCCATCGTCACCTGCGGGCGGAACTCCTGCAGTTTGGTCCAGATCGACATGCTGGTCGCATTGTCCATCAGGCTGATGACCACTGCGGAGGCGAGGACGCCGGTATTGGGGTCACCAACCAGATCCTCACGCCAATCAATCGCCAGTTCGACCCAATCTTCGCCATGGCCGACATAGTCCATGCCCAGAAAGCCGCCATGGCCAGCCTTGCCCATGAAGCTGATCGCCAGCCTCGGGTCGAAACCTCCGTGGGCAGCGGTTATTTCGGCAACCGTTTTTTCCTTCATGGCTTGACCCTATCGGCTGGGCGACGCGCTGCCAAGGCAGAAAGGGCTTTATCTTGTTCGCGCTTCGTTCTAGCCGTTTGACATGGCGAGCAATTCTATAGGTCTGCAAATTGATTCGGCAGCGGTCGCGCGCGGCGTCAGCCGGTTATTTCTTCGTAACCAGATCATGGTGCAGCCCGAGGTCAGCCTGCGCAACAATCGCCGGGCCGATCTGATGGGCATCAATGCCAAGGGCGAAATCATTGTCGTCGAAATCAAGGTCTCGCGTGCGGACCTGCTGGGTGACCAGAAATGGCCCGAATATCTCGATTATTGCGACCGCTTCTTCTGGGCGGTTCCAGCAGGTTTTGATTTCTCGCCGATTGAGGGGGAGGCATTCCTGCCTGATCGCACAGGCCTGATCGTGGCGGATGCCTATGATGCGGAAATCGTCCGCTCCGCCGCATTGGTGCCGCTGGCAGCGGCGCGGCGCAAGGTCGAGATGCAGCGCCTCGCCCGGCTCGCCATGCGGCGGTTGATGGGGATAGCGGATCCCGACCCTTCACTGGCCGGGATCGCTGTCGAATAATCAGACCGTCGGGTTGTACCAGATCGGCGACGTGTAGGCGCGCTCCTGCGACTTCAGCTCCATTTCAGGCAACAACTTTGCGCCGTAGCGGATCATGTCGAACAACACCCAGCGCGGAGTAGGTATTTCGAGCACACGCACATAATAAAAAGCGCGTTGGCCGGGGTTGAATTCGGGATCGCTCCACACCGTGCGCAGTTCCGGCGCCCCGATACTGTTGGAATAGGTTGCCTTTTTGATGTCGACCGTGTCCCCCACCGGGGTCAGTTTGCCGCCAACCAACTTGCGTTCGTCTGGTGAGGACCAGCTTACGTCAAAGACCTTCTCTTGCATCTTGCCCGACGCATCGACCCAGCCCTTTACCACTTGGACACGGTCCAGATTGGCGCCTTCCGGATCCTTGAGCGCGGAAATCAGGAAACTCGGTTTGCCTGTGCCTGCCTTTAAGTCAGCCCCCATAGGTACGCCGCGTGCATAGCCCGTCTTTACCCAGTCACCAGCCCAATCTTTGTTGCTGAAATCCCAGCCACCAAAAACGCGTACCTGCATGCGCGGGCCCGTGGTTGCATAGACTTCACGCCGCATCATTGCGTCGAAAATGGCTGCTCGGGTGTTGGCAGTCGCCCAGACGGCAGCATAGCCACCCGCCAGATAATGCCAGCCGAAGCGGCCTTGGCGCGTGCCCAGATTCTGCGCGGAAGCTGCACGCGTGGCATTGGGTTCGTTGCCGCTGTGTTTGCCGAAGAAATTGTCTTCATCGGCTGTCGCAAGCGCCGTATGGCTGTCCGTCGAACCGATCAGGCCGAATTTGTAAGGGTTAACCCCAGTCTTCGCTTCGATAGCCAGACCACGTTTCAATGCCTCGCGGACATAATCTCCGCCCAGCATATCCGGCGTTTTGTTGCGTTGCATCGTCAGGTTGCCGAGTTCCCATCCGGCATCACCGAAATTGGCAAACTCGTCATTCGGTGAAAGGAAGGGATGGCTCTCGCTGTCACCCTTGATCTGGGTAATTTCGACCAGTGGCTCACGTGCGGCGCGGCGACGGGCATAATCGGCGGTCATCGCACCGCCACCCGGTTGCACCATCTCAAACATCAAGCCATTGGATACGTTGCTGTTGTGCGGGATCGCCAGCATTTTGCCGCCCGTCTTCTTCTCATAGGCGTCCATATAGTCCCAGAGCTGATCGGGCTTGTCGCTGTTGTCAGAGGTCGGGTCGAATGGCCGCACCTGATCAGCGCGTAGTTTACCGTCGCGGAACATCACGACGCGGTGCAAATTGTCGCCGTTGGGCATCAACGTATATTCAAAGCCCATGAAGGCGGTGAACTTGCCGGGTTCGTTGTAACGTTCGACGATCGCAGTATGGCTTTGCCAGATCTTCATCGTGTTCTTGCGCGACTGTTCGGGCGGGAACAGATCTGCCAGCTTGCCTTCGCCCGCCATGTTAATCAGCTCGGCGGTGACGCGCTGCATGCCATCTTCGCCTTCGTGCATCATGTCGTGCCAGCGCAGCAGCGTCTTGTCCTTGATCATGAAGCGCGGTGCATCATAAAGCGCACGGGTGGCACCTAAGCCTCCGGAGTGGTCGGCAATCACCAAAAAGTCGAGCGGGCGATCGAGTTTCGCCTGCAGCCCCATAGTCGATTTCACTTCTTCGCCGCGCGCAAATCGCAACGCTTCTTCCGGGCCAATCTTCACGCCAAAGCCGAAAGCGTCGATTGAGTTCGAGGTGTGCAGGTGCGTATCGCCCCAGAGCAATTTGGTCGCGATGCCGCTAGTAATTTCTTTGTCGTTGGCTTCCTGCATCTCCGCAGCGCGGCTCGCCTCACGGCTTTCCTTGAAAGCGCCCCAGCCGAAATACAGTCCCGCGCCCACCGCTGCAGCCGCGACAGTGCCCAGTGCAATCTTGCGAATTGATGCCATGTTTCCCTCTCCCTCAAGCGGAAAACTGCGCTTTTGAACACGTCTCGTCAATACCTTCCGAGATGTCAGTAGCTGACGTTACGTCAACGGTAACTTCAGGCTGACCCCTGCATGGGTGGGGCGTTCATCCTGCAGTTCCTGCAAACCGATCGGCTGATGATTGCGGCCAAATTCCGACTCCGCACGATAGGTTCCGAACAGCCGGTCCCAGATGGTCAGTGCAAAGCCGTAATTGCTTTGCTGCTCTTTGAGTGCAGTGCTGTGATGGACGAGGTGCATATCCGGAGTGACGAGAAATGGCCGGATCAGTCGGTCAAGCCAGCGCGGCAATGCAATGTTACCGTGGTTGAAGGCAGCATTGGCCGCGAGCCAGGCTTCGAAAGCGATAATAACGGGCGCGGAGACGCCCAGCAGCAGAACCCAGCCGATCTTCCAAAGGATGGAAAAGGCGATCTCACCCGGGTGAAAACGGATGGCGGTCGAAACATCGATGTCGGGATCGGCATGGTGCACTTTGTGGAGACGCCATAGCAGCGGCACCTTGTGGGTCAGTAGATGTTGCAGCCACATAGCGAAATCAAGCAACAGTAAGGCACCCAATATTTCGGCCCACTGCGGCACTGCCAAGCGATTGAATAGGCCGATGTCCTTTGCCTCGGCCCAAAGCGCAATTGCGGGAACGGCGATTATCCAGGCGATGATCCAAACAATTACACGATTGCTGGCGAACAGGATCAGACCCGTGGTCCAGCGACGCAAACGGCCGAAGCGCAGTTCACGCCTCGGCCGGAAGAATTCGAGAATGGCGATCAGCGCAAAGACGAGAGCCGGGATTATGGCTACCAGCTTTGCGCTCGTATCGCCCATAGCTTAGGCCGCTTCGGCCTCCAGCGTCGGATAGTCGGTATAGCCCTCTGCACCCGGCGAGTACCAGGTCTTGAAATTGTCAGGTGCCACTTCGGCTCCCGCCCGCAGGCGTTCGACTAGGTCCGGGTTGGAGATATAGGGGCGACCAAAGCTGATGGCATCGGCCAAGCCACTCGCAAGATCGGCCTGCGCGGTTTCGAGCGTATATTCCTGATTGAGCACGAGCGGGTTCGTGAACACCTTGCGGATGTGCGGCGATACCGGCGGCACGTCGCTGGTTCCGAAATTGCCAAAGGTTTTTTGCTCGCGCAGTTCGAGGAAGGAGATGCCGACCTTTTGCAAGGCGGCTGCTGCGGCGGTGGAAAGGCCGACGGGATCGGTGGCGTCGACCGTAATGGTCACCGGCATGGTGGTGCCGACCGGGCCGTCGTTGGTCACGCCGTGGATGACGGGCGGCACGCTGACCACCCGCACCTCGCCGGCGCCCTCGGCTGTCCGGCCCGCGGCGTCGGTCACGCGCAGCGCGATCGCGGTGGTGTCGCCGCCGGTCAGGTCGGTCGCATCGAACGTCGGCGCGGCGCCGGCCTCGTCGCCCTGCGGGGCGGCGGTCCCGGTCTCGCCGAACACGCCGTCGCCGTCC
>NZ_CALMSV010000083.1 GCF_937872355.1 uncultured Sphingorhabdus sp.
GTTTGTCGTTCCTCGAAATTTTGGATGATTTTGATATCCCAATACTGTTCGCATTCTGTTCAAAATTGCCCTGAGCAAAATTGCCGCATTTGAGGGGAAAGCATTCCCCTGCTGCCGAGCCCAACGGTCTCATCAGACCCCTTCGTGCGGGACTGCCGCCCCGCAACGCCCCGCGAGAGGAAGAGAGCGGGATGGTCCCGTGACGGGCTGAGAGCGGCGAGAGAGGCTCGCTGCGGGTCCGTCGCGGAGACCTGCCATGGCGCAACGACATGTTGCCCGCTCAAACCCTGAGCGGATCAATCTTTACCAGCAAATCACCGACCGGATCATCGCTGATCTCGAGGCTGGGCGCGTCCCATGGGTTCAGCCCTGGGGAACGGCCAGTGCCGGCATCGGCATGCCGCACAATGCTGTCAGTTCCCGTCGATACAGTGGCATCAATGTGCTTACCCTATGGCATGCCGTCGTGTCCCGAGGCTTCTCAAACCATGCGTTCCTGACGTTCCGGCAGGCTGCGGCCTTGGGGGGCTCGGTGCGTCGCGGCGAACGCGGTGTCGGTATCATCTACACCCGCCGCTTTGTGCCCAGCAGCGAACGTCGCCGAGCGGATACCGAAGGCACCGCAACCAGCGGCGGGATTCCGGTCCTCAAGCATTTCACGGGGTTCTCGGCCGACCAGTGTGACGACCTGCCCGAACATATCTGTCTCCCGCCGCCGCCCATCCCGGATGGCCTGATCCTGCCGCACGCCGAGGAACTGATTGCCGCGACGGGCGCCGATTTTCGCATCGGTGGCCCGTCCGCTTATTACAGCCCGGGGCATGACTATGTCGCCGTGCCGCGGCCCGACGATTTCCATGAGCCGATCAACTGGCATCGCACGGCTTTTCACGAACTTGGCCATTGGACTGGCCATGCCAACCGACTTGGCCGCGATCAGAACGGCAGCTTCGGCTCCAAGGACTATGGCCGCGAAGAATTGGTCGCGGAAATGGCCGGAGCCTTCATCTGCGCAGCGCTCGGGATTGTCCCAAGCGTTCGCCACGCTGATTACATCGGCTCGTGGCTCCAGATTATCCGGGAAGACAATCGCGCCATCCTGCGCGCCGCCCGCGCTGCCTCCAAGGCGGCAGATTACATCCTCGCCTGTCGCGACAATGCATCGACAGGTCTCGATGTCGCTGGTGAGGACGAAGTCGACGGCTTCAAGCTAGAAGGGAGGCTGGCGGCATGAACCTCCTCACCCCCGAAATCCGCGCGGCCTTGCTCGCGAACATGCACGCGCGCCGCAATGCGCAGGCACAGGGCAAACGGGAGCCTGATCCCGTTCCCGTTGCCCGGTTCTTCAATCCGCTTGGCGCGGCCACTTGGCTTGCCACCGAACTCGACGAGGACGGCATCTTGTTCGGCCTTGCCGATCTTGGCCTTGGCTGCCCTGAACTTGGCAGCTTCTCATTGCGGGAATTGCAGTCGCTGCGCCTGCCGTTCGGCCTCGGTATCGAGCGGGATATCCTTTTCGACACCGCGTTGCCCATATCGGCCTACGTCGCGGCAGCCCGTCAGGCGGGTTCGATCCTGGGAGCTGAAAAGCTGCTGAGGGAACGCGCCATGCCAGCAGGGGATGGCTGAAATCTGGTAGCCTGCCGGCCTGCCAGATCGCGGGTTGGTCCGCCTGCGGCGGCCTTAGAGAAAGAGGAAGGCCAAGGCCTTCGTGACGGGCTTGGAAGCCGAGAGAGTGTCTCGCGGCGGCCCGTCATGGAGACCTGCCATGGCCAGACAGCCTGCAAAAATCACCCTCAGCCCGTCGCGCGACATTCCCTTCGACCATCTGATCCTGTCACAATCCAATGTCCGCCGCGTGAAGGCCGGCGTGTCGATCCCCGAGCTTGCTGAGGATATCGCGCGCCGGACTTTGCTTCAGAGCCTCAACGTGCGCCCGGTACTTGATGCCGAAGGTCAGGAGACCGGCATCTTCGAAGTTCCGGCCGGTGGCCGACGCTACCGTGCCCTTGAACATTTGGTGAAACAGAAGCGCCTGGCGCGTACTGCTCCCATTCCCTGCATCGTCAAGGCGGCGGACAATGACGTCTCGGCGGAAGAAGACAGCTATGCCGAAAACGCGCACCGGGAGCAGTTGCATCCGCTCGACCAATTCCGGGCAATGCAGGCCATGGTCGACAAGGGCAGCGCTGCCGAAGACATCGCCGCGCATTTCATGACCACGCCCGCCGTCGTGCGCCAGCGTCTCAAACTGGCGTCGGTCTCGCCCAAACTCCACGACATTTACGCCGAAGACGGCATGTCGCTGGACCAGTTGATGGCGTTCACCGTGTCCGAAGATCATGAGCGCCAGGAGCAGGTATGGGAAATGCTCACCCACAGCTTCAACAAGTCGGCCGCCTACATCCGCCAGCGCCTGACGGAAAACAGCGTCCGGGTTGCCGACAAGCGGGTGCGGTTCGTGACCGTCGATGCCTATGTCGCGGCAGGGGGCGGCGTGGTGCGCGATCTGTTCGAGGACGATGACGGGGGCTGGCTCACCGATCCTGCACTGCTCGACCGCTTGGTCGACGCGAAACTTGCAGCCGAGGGCAACCGCATTGGCACTGAAGGCTGGAAATGGGTGGTGACTGCCGTCGATCTGCCATGGAATGCGACCAACGGACACCGTGAGATCGTTGGTGCAGAATTGCCCATGACTGAGGATGAGCAGGCAAGGCTCACGGCACTTCAGGCTGAAATCGAGCAGATCGAGACCGAATGGGCCGACGACCCCAACGTGCCGCAGGACGTCTATGCGCGGATCGAAGGGCTTGAAACGGAAATCGGCCAGCTGGTCGACCGGCCCATGATTTTCGATCCTGCCGAAATGGCAATCGCCGGTGCCTTTGTGACGATCGAGGCGGATGGTTCGCTTTGCATTGAGCGTGGCTATGTCCGAGCCGAAGACGAACCGGTGGTGGAAGTGAGCGGCGAAGACGATGGCTCCGGGGTCGATCCCGTTTCGGGCGAACCAATACCTGGCGCAAACCACAACGGGACCGCACCAAGCGCCAGCGGTTCGGCGCCCACCGGAACTGAAGAAGAAGATGCCGACGACGACATCCTCAAGCCGTTGCCCGACCGGCTGGTTGCCGACCTGACCGCCTGGCGCACACTCGCGTTGCAGGATGCCTTTGCGCAAAGCCCCGCCACAGCCTTCGCGACGGTGCTGCACGCGCTCGTGCTCGACACCTTCTACAGCTACAGCCGCGAGAGCTGTCTGCAACTGTCGCTGAACCGGGTGTCCTTTGCCAATCCACCTGCAGGTCTGCGCGATAGTGCCCCCGCGCGGGCCATCGCCGAGCGCATGAAGCGCTGGGAGGATCGACTGCCGGAGTCCGACAAGGAACTTTGGGACGCGCTTCTGGCCTTCGACGCCGATGAACAGGCCAGTCTGTTTGCCCATTGCACATCGCTGGCGGTGAATGCTCAGGCCGAGATCGTCCCCAAATACGACAATGGCCGGGTGTCGACGCATAGCGTTGCACGCCGCATCGCTCACAGCCACGTGCTGGCGCATGCCGTTGGTCTTGATGTCGTCGCGGCAGGCTGGAAGCCCACTGTCGATGGCTATTTCCGCAGCGTGACCAAACCGCGCATCCTTGCCGATGTGACCGAAGCGCGCGGGGAGCAGTTCGCTGGCATGATTGATCACCTGAAAAAGGGCGACAGGGCCCGCGAAGCGGAACGGCTGTTGGAAGATGCCCACTGGCTTCCCGAGCCGCTGCGCACGCCCGACGCCGACGATCGTCATGGCGCTACGCCTGACGTTGATCGTGAAGGGCTCGAATTACCCGCGTTCCTTGATGATGACGAGGCGGCTTACGCGATCGCCGCCGAATGATCCGAACCGCGCGGGTCCAACATCCCGACTGATTTTCCGTCACTCAGGCCCGGCCACCACGCCGGGCCGCCTCTTTTTGAGGAGACCTCACATGCCGAAAACCAGTGCTCCCGTGCCCTGCTGGGGAGGACGCCATGGCTGACTATCATTCACCAACGGTCGTGCAACCGGACATACCAGTCGCGGCGATGACTCCGCTCGAACGCCGTTTGCTGTGCGAACTGTTCGAGCATGAAGGCAATGACCAAGCAGTCTACTTTTTCGCTAGCGATAATGTCGCCGATACGGCTTGGATCGCGACCGCTGAGCTGGTCGAATTGCTCGACCAGGACACCGGCATGGTCAGTCGCATCGCTGACGTGGTGCGCGCGGAAATTGCCAAGGGTGATCTTGGCGAAGACGAGTTTGAGCTCGATTTCTCGATGATCGGCTACGATCTGATCTTCCAGGACATTGTCCGGCGATCGCCTGACCTTGATCATGTGCAGATCATCGCGGCGTGGACCTGCACGAAGATGCGGCCCGACGGCTTCGGCGGGATGGCGACCGTCATAACGGCTGACGACGTCCATTCGATGTCCACCGCGTCCTACATCGAAGAGGTACTCGGGCGTTTGGGCGAGCCACCGCCCTCCACCTGAAATTTCCTATCCAATCACCCCGCGAAGCCCGGCCGTTGAGCCGGGCTTTCGCGTTCTAAGGAGACCTGAAAATGTCAGCGCAATACATCTACGCCACCGCCCCATTGGGCAGCCTCATCCGCTATTCGAATGGCGAGCAGCGCCCGCCCGAGCGTTTTCGCCGCAAACTTGCCGCTTGGAACAACGACAACGGCACCGGCCGGCTCGTTGAACGCTACCCCGGCCAGGTTACGGACAACTACCGTTCGCCGGCGCATTTCATGCTCCATCTGGCAACCTACGGCAGTCAGGGCGTCATCGTCATGACCGTGCGCCGCGCCTACAGCGTCGAAAGCCCGCTCAATTTCGAGATCGTCGACACGCCAAAGCCTGGTCAAGTCCGCGTCTTGACCACGTTTCGGGGCAAGGACGAATTGCGCCACCTCGCAGCTGACATGGCATCGGCAGAAGCATGGATGCGCGACAATCCCTATTCAGGGATGCGCGCCGAGATTGTGACCGACGCTGATCTGGCCGTTCTGCCCTCTGAACTCTGGAGGGCGGCATGAGCGACATCATCGTCGAACATGGCACGACGAGTGACGGCCTTATGGCCGCACGGGTCGATGGGCTCGCCTATATCGCCATTCCGCTCAAGGAAGGCTTCTCGATCGTGTCCGGCTGGAAGCTCAACCGGCCGATTGGCGAATGGTCCCGGTCAGATGTTTATTGCGCCGAAGGTGCCGTGGCTGATGAAGTCTCGTTCCGCGCCTATATTGCCGACATCGTGCTGCATGTCCGCCAGCGCAACGCCCTCAGCCGCGTCGATACGATCCTGCGCGTTTCCACGCCTTGGGGCATGTCTCAATCGGCAACCATCTACGCTGAGGGGATCGTCTTTCATTCCACTGCCGGTCATGGCGGCTTCAAGCTCGACCGGGCACGCAATGCCGGAATGGATCCCGCGTTGCGACTATCTGGCGGCTGGTATGAAGAAGACGCCGAATGGGCGCTCGTCGCCGCAGGTTACCCGGACCTGTTCACCTACCGCGAACAGGTAACGGCAGACAGGTCGTTGCAAGATTGGTATCCTGATGCTTGGGAGGCCCTCCATGGCCGCGAGTTGTCAGCGGCAGAATCTTTCACCGGCGACCGCCAGCAGTTTGCCCGCCTCCGCGCAAAGGATTGGGTGGTGATTTCGGCTGGTCGATCATCCGATGATCCTGG
>NZ_CALMSV010000084.1 GCF_937872355.1 uncultured Sphingorhabdus sp.
ATAGCCGAAGCGGGGCCGCGGTGAAAGGCCGGATAGTGCATGGCTTCGGCCATCTTGGCCTTGCACCCGAGGGGAAAACTCTCTTATAGATTTGAACAGCGGGGGCGCGGATAAAAGGGACGCAAGATGGGAGCCTCGCTAGCAACAGCCATATTATTTGTGGCCGTTCCAACCGGAGAAGCGGTTCCCGCTCCGACAGCGGAGCCCGTCGGGACAGAGGCATCGGCCCCGGTCGGTATACAGACGGACAATGAACCTCCCTTCGACCTCTCAAAGCTTGAGCCACTGCCGCCGACAACGCCCCCCGAACCGATAGCCGATGAAATTGTCGTCACCGCACGCACCGCCGATCCCCGCGATCCGGTGGAGGCGATCAATGTCGAGGCATTCCAGCTGGTGCAGGGTGCCGATGCCGCTTTGGTCGCACCGGTTGCCGAAGCTTATGAAGAGGCGGTGCCGAGCCCGGTGCGCCAGGGCATTGGCAACTTCCTCAACAATTTGCTCGAACCGGTTGTCGCGCTCAACTTCCTGCTCCAGCTCAAACCGGGGAAGGCGGCAGAAACGCTGGGGCGTTTCGCCATCAACACGACATTCGGGGTCGGCGGGCTTGTCGATGTCGCCAAGACCAAGCCGTTCAACCTGCCGCGACGCCCCAATGGCTTTGCCAATACATTGGGCTTTTACGGGGTAAAGCCGGGGCCCTATTTCTTCCTGCCTCTGATCGGGCCCACCACGCTGCGCGACATGATTGGCGGCGGGATTGACGGGCTGGTCTATCCGACGGTGATCGGAAAGCCGTTCACCCAATTGCATTACACCTTGCCGGCAGGCACGTTGAGCTCGCTCAATTCGAGAATTGCCAATGATTGCGAATTGCGGGCGCTTAACGAAGAAACGGCGGATCCCTATGCCGCGACCCGCGATTATTATCTGTGGCGGCGGCAGGCGCAGATTGATGAATTGAAAGGCAGACAGCCAGCGCCCCTTCCGGTTGGAACGGTTGCCAAATGCAAGACGGGCGCTGAGCGTTAGTCAGTCATTTGGAAGGCAAGCCTTCCGCAACCCAGAAGCGCGAGATGGACGCTTTCTGCCGAATTGGCGCGACTGCCTGGTAATCGGTTGAATGGTAAAAGGCGCGCGCCGCCTCGAAACTGGGATATTCGACGATCACAAAACGTCCGGCAGGTGGCGGCCCCTCCAACTGTTCGACGCGCCCGCCGCGTGCCAGATACTTCCCGCCAAATTTGGCTACCGCCGCACCTGCTACCGGCACATAGGCCTTATAAGCTTCGGCATCAGTCACCTGAACTTCGGCGACAATATAGCCCTTGGGAGCTTGCGCCGGTTTTGCCGCCGCATAACCACCTGCTGCCGCCAAAGAGGCCAGCACCAAAGCCCAACCGACATGTACCCTCATACTTGCCTCCCCTTCTCTATCCGCTAGAGCGTGTCACAATAGTGAGGAATAGCAAATGAGCATCATTTTTTACGGCATCCCCAATTGCGACACGGTGAAAAAGGCGCGCGTCTGGCTAGACGGGAAAGGCATCGCCTATGCCTTTCATGACTACAAAAAAGCGGGCGCGGATGCCGGTAAGCTGAAAAGCTGGTGCACGGAAAAGGGGTGGGAGACGATCCTCAACCGAGCGGGCACGACCTTCAAGAAGCTGCCCGATGACGCGAAAGCTGGGCTGGATGAGGCCAAGGCCATTGCGCTGATGCTAGAGCAGCCTAGCATGATCAAACGCCCGGTGCTCGAATATCCGGGCGGGCTGCTGGTCGGATTCAAACAGCCTGAATGGGAGGCGGCGTTTGGGGCATGAACCCGATTGCGACTGCACTTGCCGGAAAGATCGAAAGTTGGCTGACTCCGGGTGAGCCGCTGATCGTCGGGCTGTGCGGGACGCAGGCCTCGGGTAAGTCGACGGCTTGTGCGCAATTGGCCGAGCATTTCACCGGTCAGGGGTTGCGGGTCGGCACCTTGTCGCTCGACGATCTCTATCTCGGGCGCACCGTGCGGGCAGGACTGGCGGAGCAGATACATCCGCTATTTGCAACGCGCGGGCCGCCGGGGACGCACGATACTGCTATCGGCATCGCGACGCTTGATGCCGTAAAGGCAGGTCGTTCGGTAATGCTGCCGCGGTTTGACAAGCGGGCCGACGAGCCCTTGTCCTCGCGCGAATGGCCGCTGCTTGATGGGCCTTGTGCCCTGTTGTTGTTTGAAGGCTGGTGTGTCGGGGCCAAGCCGGTGCCGCACGATCTGCTTGCCCAACCGGTGAACGATCTCGAGCGCGACGATGACCCGGAGGGCGTCTGGCGCAGCTTTTGGAACGCACATCTCGCTAGCGAAACAGCCCAGCTGTTCGCCCGCATCGACCGGCTGGCCTATCTGCGCCCGCCCTCGTTTGAGGTCGTACATAAATGGCGCTGCGAGCAGGAACATGGCTATCAGGCGCAGGACGGGGCGCAGCGTGCCGCTGCCGCGATGACCGACGAACAGGTCGCCCGCTTCATCGCCCATTATGAACGACTGACGCGCTGGATCATGGAAGAGATGCCCGGTCGCGCGGATGTAACAATCCAGTTGGATGAAGCGCGCACCCCGGTTTCTGTTTAGGAGCGTGCATGAAATTCAAATTGCTACTCTGCGTCGCGCTGGCCTTGTCTGCCTGCACCAGCGGCACCGCCAATGAAGGAAAGTCTGCCATGGCCAAGGACCCGATCATTATTGCCCATCGCGGCGCCAGCGGTGAACGCCCCGAGCACACAGTCGCCAGTTACACGCTCGCGATCGAGCAAGGCGCGGACTATATCGAGCCCGATCTGGTTTTGACCAAGGATGGCGTGCTCGTGGCGCGGCACGAGAACGAGATTTCCGAAACCACCGACGTTGCCGACAGACCCGAATTTGCCGACCGCAAAGCAACCAAGACCATTGATGGCGCAAAGATGACCGGCTGGTTTACCGAGGATTTCACGCTCGCCGAGTTGAAGACGCTGCGCGCCAAGGAACGGCTGCCGATGCTGCGCAAGGCCAACATGGCATTTGATGGCCAGTTCGAAATCCCGACCTTTGAAGAGATCATCCTGCTCGCCAAAGCCAAAGAAAAGGAAACAGGCCGCCGCATCGGCATCTATCCCGAGACCAAACATCCCAGTTATTTTTCCGCTATCGGCTTGCCCCATGAGGCACCCCTGCTCGCGATGCTGCAGAAGCATGGCTATACGCAGAAAGACGATCCGCTGTTCATCCAGAGTTTCGAGGTCGGCAATCTGAAGGCGCTGCGCGGCAAGACAAAGCTGCGGCTGATCCAGTTGATGTCAAAGGATGACGGACCGGCGGACGATCCAGCGACCAAATATGCGTCGATGGACACGCCCGACGGGCTTAAGGCGGTCGCGGCCTATGCTGACGGTATCGGCGTTGAAAAGGCGATGGTCATTCCGCGTACGTTGCTCGGCAATCTGGGCGAACCGACCTCGCTTGTCGCCGATGCGCATGCGGCAAGTCTCGACGTCCATATCTGGACCTTCCGGCGCGAAAATTACTTCCTGCCCCTCGGCCAGCGAAGCGGGCTCAATCCGGCAGGCCATGGCGATCTGGTGGCTGAGATCAAAGCCTTCCTCGCCACTGGAATCGACGGCTTTTTTAGCGACAATGTGGCAGAGGCGGTTGCAGCGGCGCGCTGATCAGGCGACTATCGCACGCGCAACAGCGCGGATGGCTTCCGGATCGGCGATGAACGCCATATGTGAGCAATCGAGCTCGGTCGATTGATCCGACTCTCCGATCCGACCGCGCGCGGCATCGGGTGCTACAACACCGTCTCGTTCCGACCAGAAGGCGAAGGTCGGCACGGGCGGTTTTTCATGCAGCACCGCCTCGACAGGCGGATTGTCGACCGCGTGGCCGGCGACAAATTCATAGACCCGCCAGGCATTGTTCGCGCGCGGATGCGCTGAAAAGGGGCTGCCGAGCGTGATGACGCGCGAGACACGATGCGGTGCGCGCTTGGCATATTCGCGGGCAATGATACCGCCCAAGCTCCAGCCCACCAAAGCTGCCGGATGGTCGATTCCACGCTGGTCAAACTGTCGGTCGATCTGCTCGAACAATTCAGCGGAGACACCGCCATTGCGTCCGAGACCCCAGCCATGCGCCCGGAACCCCGCGCCATCTAGCGAGCGGCGCAAACGGGCGGTGGTCCGGTCAGAGGCCAGAAAACCGGGAATGACAAAAACATGCTGGCCCTGCCCATCGACTTCCAGCGGCACCGGTGGCGCGAAGGTGGCGCGAATGCGCGTTGAAGCAAAGCCCACAACCTCGCGCACCAGCAGCGGCAGGGGAGGTGGCGCTATGCGGTCTTCATATGCGGCCAGAATCGAGAGCGGGGGCGTCGCCATGGCGACGGTTTAAGCCGATTGGAGATTTATGAAAGATTTATGACACAACCCACTGGCCGCTTTTTGCGAAAACGATCAGGTTGCAGGGGATTCAATCTCAGGCTGCGTTGCGCCGGATGGCGCAATTGTATCGGGCGCTGGAGCAATCATGGGCTGTTGCGCAACCATCGGCATGGCAAGAGCGGCCTTTTCAAGGCTATCGAGCGCCCGCTGTGTTTCGACATAGCGTCGCGCCTTGGCCAGCCAGTCTTGTGCATTCGCCGCCCCCGGCATGGCCGAAACCAGTCGCATGGCCGATTCCACATTTCCGGTGAGGATCAGGTCGCGCGTCCGGGCAATCTGGGCATCGGCCAATGGTGGCGGAGCGTCAGACATGTGGAGCACGAACATGGTCGAAAGCTCGTGCCGGATCCGCGTCCATGACATTTCGGGATCGCGGTTCAGGCTTGGTGCAACGGCATCAAATTCGGTGGCAAGCTTGACGGGCGTCAATCCATCTTTCGTCGCCGCACGGATACGCGCCAGCGCTTGTGGCTGGCTTTGCCCAAAGGCTGCATCAAGCCGCGGCTCGATCTCGCCAAGTGGAGCACCAGCCCCAATCGCCCTACGCGCTGCCATAGCAACCAGCATGGCTTCGGTACGGGCCGAGTCGGCGATTGGTTGAAGGATTTGGGGGGCGACGGGTGCTGCCAGCATCGGGTTAACCGCTGGCGGTGCAACCTCGGGCATTGGCGCAACGGGCGCTTCCGGAGCCGAATACGCAACGTCCCCCCATGGCGAAAGCCCTGATGAAGACAGCCAACTAACTGCCAATCCGCCACCGACAAACGCCAATATCGACAGTGCAACGCCTGCTCGCCAGTTCAAACCCTGTCCCCTTGCGACCCTGATTATGCGCCCTGCTTAACAAGGGCGTGCGCCGCCGACAACAGGGCTTGGTCATCGGGGCGTTCGGCAATGGCAATTCCGCGCCAGCCCGCCCCGGCGGCTTCGGTAATTGCGATAGAAAAAGCGGCGACCGTAATGTCTTCGCGGGACAGTCGACTGCTATCGACAAATTCAGCGAACCGGCGTGCTGCGCGAGCCGAATGGAGCACAACAATACCCACACCGGCAATGATATCGGCTGTATCGACGGGTAGTTCGACAGGTTCGGAAGAATAAGTGATCTGCGTCTCGAGTTGCATGCCCGGTGGTGTATCGAAATCGGTCTGATCCTCGCCCGCCAGCCAAAGCAGCCGGTGATGGCCCGCAGTATTTGCAGCCCGCAACGCCTCTTTGACGCCGTGCTGACCAACTGAAGCAAGCTTCAGACCCGATGCAGCGACCGCATCAGCAGTGTTCTGGCCGACACTATGTACCGGCAAGCCCTGATAGGCCAACAGTCCGGCGCCTGCATGGCGCACCGCATTGGCGCTGGTAATCAGTAATGCGTCGAATTGCGCAGGGTCGGAGGCTTGCCATACACGGGGGCGAACCTCGAAAAAGGGCAGCTGGATTGGGTCGAATCCGGCATCGCGCGCGCGACTTGCGCTTGCATCATTGCCCGGCTGCGGGCGGATGATGAGCAGCTTCATCCCTCGAACAACGCGCGCAATTCGGGCGAGGCTGCGTCGAGCAGTTGGCGGGCCAGCCTGGCGGGAGCTTCCACATCATCGGGATTGAAGGCAATTGCTCCCTCCCGTCGCTCACTGCCATCCTCGCGCAGTATCTCGCCCTTGAGCGTCAGTATGTCGCCTTGCCAGATGGCTTGCGCCGCGACCGGCGAATGGCATGTGCCGCCCAGCGCTTCAAGGAAGGCGCGCTCGGCCATCACGGACGTGAACGTTGGCAGGTCGTTGATAGGCACCATCAAGGCCGCAATTTCGGTACGTTCGACGAGGCAATCGATACCGATCGCACCTTGCGATGCGGCGGGCAGCATTTCCGACGTCTCGATAGCGTTTCCGATATTGCCCTGACCCAAGCGGGCGAGCCCTGCCGCCGCGAGCAAGGTCGCCTGAAATTCGCCGTTCACAACTTTGGATAATCGCGTCGCCACATTGCCCCTGATGCTGTCGGTGACGATATCGGGACGGAGAGCTTTCAGCTGCGCCGCACGTCTTGGGCTGGAGGTGCCAACCTTGGCCCCTTGGGGGAGCGCGGCGATGCTATCCGCCCCTATCAGCCGGTCGCGCACATCGGCACGCGGTAGCATTGCGGCAATGCGAAAAATGCCGGCACGGACGGTTTCGACATCCTTCATCGAATGCACTGCAATGTCGATTTCGTGCTCAATCAGTGCGCGTTCCAGTTCCTTGGTCCACAACGCCTTGCCACCAATTTCAGCAAGCGGGCGGTCCTGCACCTTGTCCCCGCTCGACAGCATCGGGACAAGGAGGACAGCGGCTTCATCCCAGCCATGTGCCGCGATCAGGGCGGCCTTGGTCATCTCCGCCTGCGCCAAAGCGAGCGGGGAAGAACGGGTGCCGATGCGTAACGGATTGGTGGCGCTTAGGGTCATGCGGCTTGTCCATAGCGGGGCACATCCCTAAGGGGAAGCCGATGGCAGTGATTTTGGGCCTTGAA
Source organism: uncultured Sphingorhabdus sp. (assembly GCF_937872355.1). GTDB lineage: Bacteria > Pseudomonadota > Alphaproteobacteria > Sphingomonadales > Sphingomonadaceae > Sphingorhabdus_B. The sequence continues at coordinate 6,976 of NZ_CALMSV010000084.1, forward strand.
TCGAGTTGCGATGAAACCGCAGCCGCGCTGGTGCGTTCGGATCGCACGATATTGAGCCATGCGCTGGCAGGGCAGGAGGATCATCACCGGGCCTTTGGCGGGGTGGTGCCAGAGATTGCCGCACGTGCCCATGCCGAGCTGATGACGCCTTTGGTCGAAACCGCGCTTGCCGATGCCGGGATGACGTTGAGGGATGTCGATGCGATCGCCGCGACTGCAGGGCCGGGGCTGATCGGTGGGGTCATGGTTGGGCTGGTGACAGCCAAGGCATTGGCGATGGCGGCGAACAAGCCGCTGATTGCGGTCAATCACCTCGAAGGCCACGCGCTTTCACCGCGCCTGATCGATCCTGAGCTGGAATTTCCTTATCTGCTCCTCCTTGTTTCGGGCGGACATTGCCAGTTGCTGCGGGTCAATGGCGTCGGCGATTATGACCGGCTGGCGACCACCATCGACGACGCCGTGGGCGAGGCGTTTGACAAAAGCGCCAAGATTTTGGGTCTCGGCTTTCCCGGCGGCCCTGCGGTCGAAAAGGCCGCCAAGCTGGGCGATGCGAAGGCCGTCCCGCTGCCAAGGCCGTTGAAGGGCGCGGACGAGCCGCATTTCAGCTTTGCCGGTCTTAAAAGCGCGGTTCTGCGCGCGCATGAGGCAGGCACGCACAATCCCGAAGATATTGCCGCCTCCTTCCAGCAGGCTGTGGTTGATTGCCTCGAAGACCGCCTCGAATACAGCCTGTCGCGGATTGATCCGCTCGGCGCGCTGGTGGTCGCCGGCGGGGTAGCAGCGAACGATGCGATCCGTGCGATGCTGCAGCGCGTAGCGGAGCGGTACGGCATGCGCTTTGTCGCGCCGCCGCATTGGCTGTGCACCGATAATGGCGCGATGATCGCCTGGGCGGGCGCGGAACGCTTTGCCGCCGGATTGACCGACCCACTCGATGTCGCTGCACGTCCCCGCTGGCCGCTCGACCCGGATGCAGAGGCCGTGCGCGGCGCAGGAGTGAAGGCATGAGCGGACAGCCCATCGGCATCATCGGTGCAGGCGCATGGGGCACTGCGCTTGCCAGCGTGATGGCGCAGAACCATGCAGAGGTGCTGCTTTGGGCACTTGAGCCCGAGGTGGTCGAGGCGGTGAATGCGGGGGAGGGCAATCCGCTCTACCTCCCCAATCTCGCGCTGCCGCCGCAGATCCGCGCCACCGGCAACTTGGCCGACATGGCCGCCTGTTCGGCGCTGTTGCTGGTGACGCCCGCGCAGCATTTGCGCGGCACGCTCGAGCGTCTGCCTGAAACCGATGCACCCTTGCTGCTCTGCGCAAAGGGGATTGAGGCGGGCACGCAGATGCTGGTTTCTGAAGTCGTCGCCGAACTGCGCCCGAACAATCCGCTCGCCGTGCTCTCCGGACCCACCTTTGCGCATGAAGTGGCGGCAGGAAAACCGACCGCGATTACGCTCGCCTGCGAGAGCGAGGCGATGGGCAAGCTGTTGATGCGGCTGGTCGCAACGCCTGCCTTCCGGCCATATTGGTCCGACGATGTCGTGGGCGCGGAGATAGGCGGGGCGGGGAAGAATGTGCTCGCCATTGGTTGCGGCGTTGTCGATGGCGCGGGGCTGGGGCTCAACGCGCGCGCCGCCCTGATCGCGCGCGGCTTTGCCGAGATGCAGCGATATGGCCTCGCCCGCGGGGCGCAGGCGGAAACGCTGGCCGGGCTTTCAGGGCTGGGCGATCTGGTGCTCACCTGCTCTTCCGAAAACAGCCGCAATTTCTCTTTGGGTCGTGGGCTCGGGCAGGGCAAGGCCGCGGCCGATCTGATGGCCGACCGGCGCACCGTGGCGGAGGGCGCGTTCACCGCACCCGTCCTGCTGCAATCGGCGCAATCGCTGGACGTAGAGATGCCGATTGTCGCGGCGGTTTGTGCATTGCTCGATGGCAGCGCCAACGTCGGCCAGGTGGTCGAAGCGCTGCTTTCCCGTCCGTTAAAGGCCGAAAGGTGACAAGGCGCTTTCATTGCCCTACCATCTAGTTTCACACCGCAGTCCTGAGCTTGTCGAAGGACGTTTGTCAGCCTTGGCGCAAACCTTGAGGCGTCCTTCGACAGGCTCAGGACTGCGGTATATGTTCAAACCTATTGCCCGCAAACGGAGGGGAGTTTGACGGCAACGGTGCCTGACCAGAACGAAGCCGATCTGAAGGCGCTTGCCAAGGGCGGGCGGACCAATGTGTTCGGCTTTGTCCTGCGGCTGCTGGCACGCTTGCCGTTCCTGTTCATCGCCGGGCGGTTCTACGGGCCGGAGGTGCTCGGGCGCTTCGCCTATGCCGTGCTGATCGTCGAATTTGTCGCCCAACTGGCGACGCTGGGCCTGCGGCGCGGGCTGGCCGAGGCGCTGTCGCGGCAGGACCGGCCCGATACCCATGTCGTCGGCGACGCGATGCTGGTGGGGACGATTGCCTCGGCATTGGGCGCGGCGGTGCTGATCGCTTTGCCCTGGCTGATGTTCCCGAACAGCGAACTCAATGGCCTTGACCGTTTCCTGCCAATCACGATTTTCGCGATTGTCTGGACCGATATTGCCTTGGCCGCACTGGCTTATCGCTTCGACGTCGCCTCCACGGTGCGCGCGCGGGCGATTGTCGAGCCGTGGACGATCAGCATCGCGGCGGGCCTTTTGGTTTTCTATTCGACCCGCGACGGCCTGATCCTCAGCTATGTCGCCTCGATGCTGGCGGCGATGCTCACCGCTTTGTGGCCGCTCTGGCGCAGCTATGGCACGCCGCAGGGCTGGCGACCGCGCCCCGTCGAGCTCTACCTGCTCGCGCGCCGCACCCTGCTTTTGGCGGGGGGGGAGGCGATCGAAGGGGGCGGCAGGCGTTTTGACCCCGCCACCCTCGGCCTCTTTGCCACCCCCGCCGTGGTCGGGATTTACTATGTCGCGCAACAGGTCGCCAGCCTGCCGCAGAAACTGAAATCGAGCTTCGATCCGATCCTCGGCCCCGTCATCACCCGCAATCTGCAGGCGAAAAATTATGGGGAGATTGCACGGCAGGTCGGCCAGGTTGGCTTCTGGATCATCGCTGCACAGGCGGGCATCGCGCTCGCGCTCGGCATACCGGGTGAGGCGGTGATGGGGCTGGTCGGGCCGGAATTTGTCGGCGGCACCGCGGCTATGGCCTTTCTGCTCGCGGCGGAGGTTGCCGCGGCGACCGCTGTCGTCAGCGAAAGCGCGCTGGTCTATATGGCGCGGCACAGGAACCTCCTGCTCTCGCTCGGCATGCTCGCCTTGCAGGTGGTGCTCAGCCTGATCCTGATCGAGCTAGTCCCGCTGCTCGGGCTGAAGCCTGAATATACCGGCCTCGCCCAAGCCGCCGCGGTCGCCTGCGCGCTGATGCTCGCGCTGGGCGCGGCCTCGCTGGCAAAGGCGGTGCTGCTGGCACGGTTGTTGGGTGAGCCGCTCTCGATCTGGCGCTGGAGCCTGCTGCCAGCGGTGGCCGCCGCGATCCTGATCGGCATCGGCGCGACGCGCCTGCCCGAATGGGCTGAGCTGGCACTGGGCGTGCCCGCGATCCTTGGCGTATATCTGTGGGTGATCTGGCGCTGGGGCTTTGGGCCAGAGGATCGGGTGCTGTTCAAGAAATAGTTCTACATACCGTATCGCAACGCCAACAGAATCGACAGAGTCACGACCATCAAAACCACAAGCGGTACGCCGGTTCGTACATAGTCGCCGAAATTGTAATTGCCTTCAGACATGATCATCATGTTCGTCTGATACGCTACCGGAGTGGCATAGCAGAGATTGCAGCCGAACAGGACGGCCAGCACCAATGGCTCCGGCGGCAGTCCGAGGCTTTGGGCGAGGCTGTACGCAATAGGTGTGCCCACGGCAGCCGCAGTTGCGTTTGAGGCGAAGTTGGTAAGTGCGGTTACGAAAAGCATGATCGCTGCCAATATTCCGGCAGGAGGAAGATATTGTAGGCCTGCAGCAAGCAAGTCGCCCAGCCATGCCGCCGCCCCGGATACCAGCACAAATTTGCCAAGCGCGATGCTGGAAGCAACCAGCACGATGACCTTAGCTGACAGGGCTCGACCCACCCGCTCGAACTTGACGCAACCCGTCAGGAACATCAGCACAGCCCCGCCCAGGGCGGAAATCGCGATGGGCATCAACCCAAAGCTGGCTAACGCCACTGCCCCAATCATGATAGTCAATGCGAGGGCTGCTTTGCTTGATCGCGGCATGTCGCGCCCGCCTTCGACTATCAGCAGGCCGGCATCCTGAGCAAAGCCCTGCAATGCATTCTGCGTACCTAATGCCAGCAGCAGGTCGCCTTCGCCCATCGGAGCATCCGCGCTGTCTATTCGGGTCTCACCCAACAGCCTCCGCGCGTGATGTACGCCTAAGATGGCTACATCTTCGATTCCTGCGGTTTGCAACGTGTTGCCAATCAGTCGCGAATCAGGCGTGATGGCCATTTCGACCATCATCAGATCGTCTCTCAGTCTGGCGGATTCACGTTGCAATCGGGTCAGCAACCATACAGGAGCGAGCGCCCCACCAGTCAGTTGTGCGGCTTCCTCAAGCGCTTCCTGCGGGCCGCAGAGCGCTAACCGGGTATCGGTATCGACCAATCTTTCAGAATCGCCAGCCAACACTATGCTGACCGGTAGCATTGCGCGCAACTGACCTACGGCCTTGCCAATTGACGCTGAACCTGCAGAAAAACGTAGTGTAGCATGGAACGGGCGGGGGTCGCGTCCGTCGACAACCGAATTGTCAGGCAGCAAGCGAGGCATCACCAGCCAGATATATGGCAGCGCCACCAAAGAGGCAGCTAGTACGATCGGGGTGTAGTGGAACACACTGATGGGTGGCATGCCCAGATCTGTGGCGATCGACACCACAAGCAGGTTGGTCGAAGTGCCGATAGTCGTCGCCATACCGCCAATCAGGATCGCGCTGTTGACCGGTATCAGTGTTTTGGATGCAGGCATTCCCCCTTTTGTGGCCAACTGGACGAGGATAGGCAGTAGCAGCACCAGCACAGGCGTATCGTTAATGATCATACTAAAGCCAAACGCTGCCAGCAAGGTCACCAGCAAACCGCCTTGCCGGTTGAAAAGCCAGATGCGGTTGAGCGCCCGGGCGGCTGGATCCAACGCACCAGTGACCACCAGCCCGCGCCCCATGATCATGAGCGCGCAAATTGTGACTAGGGCATGATGGCCGAAGCCTTCGAATGCCAGCACCAGCCCGTCACGCGCGGTTCCGCTAGGTAGTGGAAAGAAATAGAGCCCCAGCGCAATTGCGCCGATGGTAAGAAGCGAGACGATCTCGACTGCGACTTTGCCCCTGACAAAGCCATAGAACATTGCAAAGGCAAGCAGCATCGCAGCAGCGGCATGAGGGCTGGGCAAGCCTGTCATGATTGCCATCATGGGCAAAGGCTTAGAAAATGGCAAGTTTCGACACCCCCTTGCCCCCCGCCCCAATCGCGTACATATAGCGAACATGTCAAACCTCATCATCCGCCGGGGCCTTGAGGAACCCGAAACCGACGGCAGTTTCACGCCGCATCGGCCGGCGCGGCCGCCCAAGGTGGAGGGGGGGAAGCCGTTCAAGCTGGTTTCGGATTATCAGCCTGCGGGGGATCAGCCTACGGCAATCAAGGAACTCGTTGAAACCGCGCTGGCGGGGGAGAAGGATCAGGTGCTGCTCGGCGTCACCGGATCGGGCAAGACCTTTACGATGGCCAAGGTGGTGGAGGCGCTGCAGCGCCCCGCTTTGGTGCTCGCGCCCAACAAGATCCTCGCGGCGCAGCTTTATGGCGAGTTCAAAAGCTTCTTTCCCGAAAACGCGGTCGAATATTTCGTCAGTTACTATGACTATTACCAGCCAGAGGCCTATGTGCCGCGCAGCGACACCTATATCGAGAAGGAAAGCTCGGTAAACGAGGCGATTGACCGGATGCGCCATTCGGCCACGCGCAGCTTGCTCGAACGCGACGATGTGCTGATCGTCGCCTCGGTTTCCTGCCTTTACGGTATCGGATCGGTCGAAACCTATTCGGCGATGATCTTTGATCTGAAAGTCGGCGAAAGCGTTGATCAGCGCGAACTGATCCGCAAGCTCGTCGCACTCCAATATAAACGCAACGACGCCGCCTTTGCGCGCGGCAATTTCCGCGTGCGCGGCGATAATCTGGAGCTCTTCCCCAGCCATTATGAAGACATGGCCTGGCGCATTTCGATGTTTGGCGACGAGGTGGAGGAGATTGTCGAATTCGATCCGCTCACCGGCAAGGCGGGGGCAAAGCTGAACGCGATCCGCGTCTATGCCAACAGCCACTATGTCACCCCCGGGCCGACGATGAAGCAGGCGACCGAGGCGATCAAATTCGAACTTGCGCATAGGCTGGAGGAGCTGGTCGCCGAGGGCCGCCTGCTAGAGGCGCAGCGGCTGGAGCAGCGGACCAATTTTGACCTGGAGATGATCGCAGCGACGGGCAGTTGCGCGGGGATCGAGAATTATTCGCGCTTCCTCACCGGCCGCCTGCCCGGCGAGCCGCCGCCGACGCTGTTTGAATATCTGCCCGATAACGCCCTGCTCTTTGTCGATGAAAGCCACCAGACGGTGCCGCAAATCGGCGCAATGGCGCGCGGGGACCATCGGCGCAAGCTGACCCTCGCCGAATATGGCTTTCGCCTGCCGAGCTGCATCGACAACCGGCCTTTGCGCTTCAACGAATGGGATGCGATGCGCCCGCAGACTGTCTGCGTATCGGCAACCCCCGGCAATTGGGAAATGGAACAGACGGGCGGGGTCTTCGCCGAACAGGTGATCCGCCCCACCGGCCTCATCGACCCGCCGGTCGAGATCAAGCCGGTCGAGGATCAGGTGCAGGATTGCATCAACGAATGCCGAAAGACGGCGGAAGCCGGATACCGCACGCTCGTCACCACGCTGACCAAGCGGATGGCCGAGGATCTGACCGAGTTCATGCACGAGGCGGGGCTGCGCGTCCGCTATATGCACTCGGATGTGGAGACGCTCGAGCGTATCGAGCTGATCCGCGATTTGCGGTTGGGCGTCTATGATGTGCTGGTTGGCATCAACCTGCTGCGCGAGGGGCTGGACATCCCCGAATGCGGGCTGGTGGCCATATTGGATGCCGACAAGGAAGGGTTCCTGCGGTCAGAAACCTCGCTGATCCAGACGATCGGCCGCGCCGCGCGCAATGTCGACGGGCGGGTGATCCTCTATGCCGACCGCGTCACCGGCAGCATGGAGCGCGCGATGCGCGAAACCGACCGGAGGCGCGAGAAGCAGCGCGCCTATAATGAGCTGCACGGCATCACCCCGACCACGATCAAGCGCAACATCCACAATATTGTGGCGGATACAGCGTCACGTGACGGCGTGCTGGTGGAGATCGACGCGGAGGGCGCCAACAACCTCGTCGGCCACAATCTGCGCGCCTATATCGAGGAGCTCGAAAAGAAAATGCGCGCCGCCGCCGCCGATCTGGAATTCGAAGAAGCCGGGCGCCTGCGCGACGAAATCCGCGCGCTGGAGGCAGAGGAATTGGGCCTGCCGCACGAACAGCGTGTCACCGCGCCGAAGGGCCGCGCGAGCGAGGGCAAACCGGGGACGCGGAAGTTGCGCTTTGGGAAAACGCAGCGGAAATTTGGGCGGTAGTCACAGCAGTCGATGGCAAGAAGACGCCGGATATGTTAGCGCAGCCAATATGCGGACATTAGCTGCAATCTGGCGAGCGCCCTTGGTTTCCACATTCCTATTCTGGCTGGCGGCGCTGGTCATCCTGCTGCTATCAGCCATGGCTTCCAGCGTCGTTCCCTCCGCCTATAAATCATTGGCCTGGGGGTTACCCGCATCGCTGGCGCTATATGCACTTGCCCGCTGGTTTGCCTTGCGCCGCACATTGGCGGTACCAGACGCGGGGTTACGGCACGACAGGCGGACCATCGCCCGGCTGGGTGCAGGATTGGCGATTGGCGTAGCAACCTATGGGGTAACATTGGGTACCAATGCCTTGCTTTTTGGCCCCATCCGTTTTGCCGTGGCGGCAGAGCCCGATATGTCGGCGGCTTTGATCTTTTTTGGCGGGCTGGCAGCAACCGTCCTCATGGAAGAACTCGCTTTCCGAAGCTTTGCGTTCTGGAACAGCATTGCGGTGCTGGGTGGTATCGGTGGTCAACTCTTGGTGGCTCTGGCTTTTGCCCTGTTGCACATTGGCTATGGCTGGCCGCTGGAAACAGTCCTTCTCGGCGTTTTGCCCAGCGCGGTGTTGTTTGGTGCCGCCGCTTATGTCTCCCGCAGCCTGGCTTTGCCATTCGGGGTTCATTTCGGCGTCGTATGCGGGAGAACAATCAGCGGGGAATCCGGGAATAATTTGATCCTGGCGATGGATACCAGCGGAGTTGACGCCGGAATGGCGGCGGCTTTTGCACCCTATGTCAGCGCGGCCGTCCCGCTTCTGGTGGCGGTGATACTGTTTTGCCTTTATCGAAAGCGCGCCGCCTAATCCGCTGCCTTCCCTACATCGCCTATCTTTGCCCAGGTGCGGGCATATTCGAGTTGATCCAGCCCAAATGTCCGGATGGCTGCCGGATAGAAAGGCGCGAACATACGCGTCATCGGGCCGATCCAGCCATTGTCGCTGACCACAGCGGCGCGGTGGATGAAGTTGCGGTGTGAGAGGTGGAAGAGCAGATCCTTCCACCACACCTGCGCGTCGACCCAACCGATATCGCGGACGACCTCGACCACGTTCAGTTGCTCGTGCGTCTTCAGCAGTTCGTCGACGGCATCGACCGCCTGCTGATATTCATCCTTGTGAACCACCCCGTCGACGGTGAGTTCTAGATATCCGGCCTTCACGTCCTTTTCGACCTTGAGCATGTCTGCCTCCTAGGCTGCTGTTTGCGCCATGATGGCAGACTGCGACGGATTGTCATTGACCGCGGTCAAATCGACCAACGCCGTGACGGTTTCGACCGGAGCGATTGTCTTCGCGCCCCAACAGGCGCATCATTATGCGATCAGGAAGAGGGAGCATCCTTATGCGCAAATGGATCATCGCCGCCGCACTTGTCGCCATGCCGGTCACACTCGCTGCCAAGGGCCAGCCCAACTGGCTAGCCATAGAAGGCCGCGCAGCGGCGGACATCAAGCAGGATGAGGGCCGAAAGCCGGTTGAGACGCTGCAGTTTCTTGGCCTCAAAAAGGGCATGGCCGCGCTCGATTACATGACGGGCGGCGGCTATTATGCCGAAATCATGGCCAAGGCCGTCGGCCCCAAGGGCAAGGTGACCGCTTGGAATCCTTCAGGCTTTGCAGGCAGCGATCCGGTGAAGGCGAAATGGGCCGATATCGCTGTGCGCGCACCGGCGATCGGCTATGCCACAGGCGCGTTCGACAGTTGGGAGGCGCCCGCTAACAGCTATGATTTCGCGCTGTTCCATCTGGTCTATCATGACCTCTATTGGCAATCCGAACGCTTCAACGTGCCGAAGACCGATCCCGATGCCGTGCTCAAGCGGTTGTACAAGGCTATGAAACCCGGCGGGATTGTAGGCGTGGTCGATCATGTCGGCTCCAAGGGTGATACCCGCGCGACTGTCGATGCAGTGCACCGGATTGATCCTGAAACGGTCAAAGCCGATTTCGCCCGGGCGGGGTTCAAGCTGGTCGGCGAAAGCCAGCATCTGCGCATGCCGGGGGACGATTATGCGAAAAACGTCTTCGACCCGGCGCTGCGCGGTAAGACCGACCGTTTCGTGTACAAGTTCAAAAAGCCGAAATAGGACCGCCCAAGAATTCAGCTTTTCCGGCTGCGCTTCGCTTCTTTCTTCGCGGTCTTGTCGATTTCCGCGAGCAGCCCGGATGACAATGAGAAACCGGCGGGTTTGACGGTGTTCTTAGCAGCCGCAGCTGATGCGATGCGCAGAGATGGGCGTTCGGGCTTGGCGGGTTCCAGAATTGCCGGCTTGGCAGAAGGGCGTGACGGAGGCGTTTTGGCGAGCACGGCGGCGAGCGCGGCGCGGGCCTCTTTCTCCTTGCGAGCCTTCTCGGGATAGATGAAGCCGTGCAGCGGCCATTCATTGCCGCCCAGCGCGCTATTGGGGGTGTACCAGACGCGCACCCGGCTCCAGTCGTTGTCTTCGGACCCATGGATCACGCGGCCTTTTCCCTCAATAGCCCCGCGGAGCCCGTCAATCGCCGACCAATTGGCATGGCTGATGAGTAGCGTACCCTTGTCGAGTATTTTGCGTACCGCCGCAACATGGCCGAGCCGCATATTGCCGTGCGGGCGGAATGCCATCACCGCACCGACCTTGGGCGTTTCGCCGCGTTGGTAGCGGCCCTCCGCCTGATCCCACCAGGTATGGGCGTCGCCGAAGATGGTCACGCCGGTCAGCGCGCGGGCAAAGGGCACGCATTGCAACCCTTCATAGAGCGCATTGGCGGGCGCGTTGGCCAGGCCGATCGCGAGCAGGGCAGGGAGGATGAATCTGGTCCGCATGGCAGGGCTGTTAGCCCCGCCATGGTCAAATCGTGGCTAAGTCATATGGTTAACGGCGGTGCAAGAATTGCACTGCCGATTGGTTGTCAGCGCAGCAACCCCTGCGCCCTTTTTTTGCGGGCATAGACGAACAGTGCGATTAATACGATCCAGATGAAGGCCATCATCGCGATCTGTCCGGCACCAAACAGCTTTGCAAAGTCGACACCAGACAGGCCGAAATGCCATAGAGTGCTGACCGCCAATCCCAATAATGACGCACCAAAGGCGGCCACGGCATGGCGGTTGCGCATCAGAAGCAGCACCGAACCTAATACCGAGCCCCAAACGCCCAAAGCCCAGAATGCCTCCATCCAGGTTGGAAAGCTGTCGAGATAGGCGCGCTGTTCGGCTGTCATCTGAGCCAGATAGGCGGCGTTCTTTGTCTGCGACATCACATAATCGACGGCGCCAAAGGCGTTCCACAACAGCGACAGTCCGCTGATGATCCAGAATCCGACTGGTGTTTTGTTTTCGCTGTTCATTTCAGTTCTCCCCCGAGAAGGTCTTAACATAATGCAAATATGCGCCGACTGCAAACGCGTTATCCGGCCGCCCTTCTCAAATGATATGTTGTAACGTCGGACGAGATTTGCCATATAGCGACTCAGGAAGGCACATTTGTGATCGCATTGCAGGCATATTGGCGCGAAAAGCGTTGGGACGGGCTCGGTCTGAGCCTTGCCGGCCTGTGCCTTGTCCACTGCCTGGCCACGTCGGTGATGCTTGCTTTGCTGGCTTCGGCTGGTGGTTTCCTCTTTTCGCCGCTTGTGCACGAAGTCGGCCTAGCGCTGGCGATCGTTTTTGGGATCGTGGCGCTGGTTAAGGGCTTGTTCGAACATGGTTTCATGATGCCCGCGGCGATCGGTTCGCTCGGCATCGGCGTGATGTCCGGCGCGCTCACCCTGCCGCATGGCGGGACAGAGATCGTCTATACGATGGTGGGCGTCGCGATATTGGCACTCGGCCACGATCTGAACCTGCGCGCTTCGCGCTA
>NZ_CALMSV010000085.1 GCF_937872355.1 uncultured Sphingorhabdus sp.
GTTCAATACCACGCAGGGCAGCACATATTTGCCCTTCAGCGCCGCGTTGGCCACGGCTAGAGATTGATCATTGGCCCGCGCATATTGCTTCAGCCGCGCATTGTAGCTTTCATAATCGGCCTTGTTGCGGAAAGGCAGATTGTCCGCCATGCCTGCAAAGCTCTGGTGCCAGCCTGAGTAAGTGGAGAAATTGATCGTCCGCTGGCCATAGCGGTTGGCTTCGACATTTTCTTCGAGCGTGCGTTTCAAAATGCCATATTCGATCTTGTCGGGTGGACTTAGCTGGCCAGCATCAACGGCTTCGAGCTTTTTCAGGATGGCTGCGCTGGCATTGGTGAAACGGTCACGCCCAGCCAGGCTGTAATCGCCAACGTCGTTCGCATAGTCGTCGATACCCAGCGAACTGGCGTAAATCGGTGATTCCTTCATCACCATTGCCCAATATTCGTCGACCAGTGATTTTACCTTCGCTCCGTCATCGGCATGGGCGGGCAATGCTGCACCGAGCAGCAACGTGGCGAACAGTATTTTACGCATGAATAACCTCCCGATTTTCATTTGCTTCTAGCGGGCTGAGATGTTCGGCACAATGTCACAGGCTTGACATCATCTGCTGGCAGCGCATGAACCGGTACAACGGACAAAGGAAAAGTCGATGCGCATTCGCAATTGGATATTCGCCACCACTGCATTGCTAGCCTTGTCCGGATGCGCGACCGGTCCGGCGAAGGAAACAACTGGGTTATCGGCGTCGACTACGGCGCAAGAGGCACTGCGGCCCTATTATGCCGGGCTGCAATCGAAATTGCCTGTGGCCGCTCCCAATCCGGTACTGGCAGATGACACCATCCTGACCCGTATCGCCTTTGGATCATGCCAGAACGAAAACCGGTCGATGGCTTATTGGGATGTGATTGCCGCGCAAAAGCCGCAGGCTTTTCTGCTGATCGGCGACAATGTATATGGCGATACCGGATCGCAGTGGAGCGCCGATATGCCAACGCTCACCGCCAGCTATCGTAAACTTTCGACGCGGCAGGAATGGGATCGCTTCCGCCGCTCGATTCCGATGATGACGACATGGGATGATCATGATTTCGGAGCCAATGATGCTGGCGGGAGCTTTGCGTTCAAGGAATATGCCGAGACGGTTTACGAAACTTATTGGGGATCCTCCGACGCGGTGAAATCCCGTCCTGGCGTATATGAGAGCCGCATCATCGGGCCAGAGGGCAAGCGGGTGCAGTTCATCCTGCTCGACACGCGTTATTTCCGCTCGGATCTGGTGCGTATGCCCTATCGCGATCCGGGCCCGACGCTTGGCTGGTATCTGCCTAACGAAGACAGGAACGCGACGTTGCTGGGTGAGGCGCAATGGCAATGGTTGGCGGGTGAGCTATCAAAACCTGCCGATGTGCGGATCATCGTCTCTTCGACGCAGGTTATTACCAATGCGCATAATTTCGAAGGCTGGACCAATTTCCCGCGCGAACGCGATAAGCTGTACCGTCTGCTTTCCGAAAAGGGCGTGAATAACGCGCTGGTCCTTTCAGGCGACCGCCACTCCGCCGGATTCTACAAAAGCGATGTGAAGGGTCTATCAAAGCCGCTTTGGGATTTCACCTCTTCATCGCTGAACATGTCGTTCGGCAAGGGCGACAGCAGGGATCGGGAGCCTGATCCGGCGCGCACGGGCGGCTTCTGGTCGATACCCAATTTCGGGCAGATCGACATCGATTGGGATGCGAAGACTGTCAAAATGTCGCTGCGCAAGGATGACGGCAGCATCATCGAGGAGCAGGTCATCAACCCCTTCGGTTGATCTCCGAAAAGTCGACAGGGGCGGCAACCGCAAGCACACGGTCGCGAATGGCCTCGGCGGTTTCACGGGGCAGGGCGATCATTTCCAGCTTGCCTCCTGCAACGCCAAAGCGCAGCGACACCAGCCCTGCCAAGCGTGCAAGTGGACTTTGCGCAATCTCGACGCTCTGCACCCGCACCTGGGGCAATATGGTCAGGCGCTGGCGCCACCATCCGTGGCGGGCATAAAGCTGCGTGCCATCACAGCCATGCCGGTATACGCGCCATTCGAAGGCATTGAACGCGAGCAGCAGCGGTATCAACAAAAGGAAAAGGGATGCGCGCATCCACGAACTTTCCGCCAGCAGTACCACCGCCGCCATA
>NZ_CALMSV010000086.1 GCF_937872355.1 uncultured Sphingorhabdus sp.
GGCTGCCCGAATAGGGGGCAGCCGCCATGTTATAGGCTCCAGTGCCGCAACTGACCTGAAGCAGCACCCTGTGCTGGCCATCTTTCTTTCCAAGGCTGACGGCGCTGTTTTCGGTTACCGTTGAACTGTCGGTCGAGCATTTCGAATTTTCGACCACATCGATGATCGTTCCTGCATCAGGAACCGCCGATTGTTTGCCGATGCGAGTGGCGGTGATCACCGGCAGGGCAACCGATCGTGCAGGCAGCGCACGCCGGCCGACGAGGAACAGCGCATTCCATGTGCGCGCCCGGTTTTGCATTAAATCGATATGGATCAGCGCGGCAGCAGAACCTTTGAGTGTACGTTTGCCCAACACGCCGCCATCACTTCCGCGAATGATGATGTTGCGCCCGCGACCGATTGCGCGTGCCAGTTTGAGCGAATTGGCAGCCGAACCGACAATGGCCCATTCGCCTTGCGCAAGTGCGCCACGGTCAACTTCACGTCCGTCGATCAAGATGCGGTAACTGTTCCCAGAGGGGGCCACGAGCGAGATTTTCACCGTGACCGCTTCATTGGGCGATTCCCGACTGATCAGGATGGCTGGGGCGGTGTCGCCACCGTCAACTTCGGGCGCTAGCGACAGCGCTTCGCACGAATAGACATTGTCGCAGGCTGCGGCCCAGTCTTTGTGGAAGAACTGCTTGCCCGGTACGATTGGCGCGGCATGTGATGAAGCAGCAAGCACCGAAGCGACAGCGATGAATTTTGCGAACGGCAAGCTCATGGCAAACAGTCTATCGTGAACCGCTCGGCTGCGCTAGGGGGGCCCAAACATATTCGAAAGGGTCGTCAACATGCGGTCAGTTGCAGTTATCGGGGCAGGTCAGATGGGTGCGGGCATCGCACAGGTCAGCGCGGCAGCGGGTTATCATGTGCTGCTTTCCGACATAGATATGGACCGTGCTAAGGCAGGCAAAGATGGCATCGCAAAAGCGATCCATCGCCTTGTTGAGCGTGAAAAGATCGGCGCTGCCGAAGCCGAGCAGATCATCGCGCGTATCGAACCTGTAGCCAGCTACGAGCCCATGGCTTCCGCTGGATTGGTGATTGAAGCTGCAACCGAGCGTGAGGACATCAAGCGCAAGATTTTCGACGAAGTAGGCAAGGTGCTCGGCCATCAGGCGGTTCTCGCTACCAATACCTCGTCCATTCCCATTACCCGCATGGCGCAGTCGTCACCCGATCCGGCGCGCTTTATCGGTGTGCACTTCTTCAATCCGGTTCCTGTGATGGGCCTGATAGAGGTCATTCGCGGGCTTGCGACATCAGAACAGACCGTTGAAAAAGTTAAAATGTTCGGCGATGCCCTCGGCAAATCGATGGTGTTTGCCGAGGATGTACCCGGCTTTATCGTCAACCGCATATTGATGCCGATGCTCAACGAAGCGTGCTTTTCCTTGGGTGAGGGCGTGGCATCGATCCGCGATATCGACATGGCCTGCCAGATTGGCCTGAATCACCCGATGGGCCCGTTGACGCTCGCCGACTTTATCGGGCTCGATACCTGCTTCGAGATCATCAAGGTGCTGCACGACACCACCGGCGATTCAAAATACCGCCCTGCGCCGCTGTTGGTGAAATATGTCGAAGCAGGTTGGCTGGGCCGCAAGACCAAGCGCGGTTTCTATGATTATACCGGTGACGTTCCGGTGCCGACGCGGTGATTTTATAAAGCCAAAATGCAAAAGGGCCTCGAAAGAGGCCCTTTTTTGTTTGTCAGTGATGTCGACCGATTACTCAGCGAGACGCTCTACATTGGTGGCCGAATATTTGCCGCGACGATCGACTTCGATGTCGAATGCCAAACGGTCATTCTGAGTGACTTGGCCAACACCCGAACGCTCAAGCGCGGAAATGTGCACGAACACATCTTCGCCGCCATCGTCACGCTGGATGAAGCCGAATCCCTTCATGTCGTTGAAGAATTTGACGGTGCCATTGGCGCGTTCGCCGGTCGATTCGCGCATCGGACCACGCTGGAAGCCACCATCGCGATCGCCGCCGCGCTGGAAGCCACCACGATCGCCACCGCGATCACGATCAAATCCGCTACGCTCAGGACGCGGAGCGCGCTCTGGAACCGGAAGTGGATCGCCGTCAATCACAAGATCGGTTGCCGATACTTTGCCGCCACGATCAACAAGCGTGAATTCGAGCGGTTGCCCTTCGGCCAAGCCAGTCAGGCCGGCTTGCTCGACAGCGCTGATGTGCACGAATACGTCATCGGGACGATCGTCGACCTGAATGAAGCCGAAACCCTTCTGATTATTGAAGAATTTGACAATGCCCTTGCCTTCGCCAACCACCTGGGCGGGCATAGAAGGAGCCCGGGGAGCGCCGCCGCGGAAACCACCGCCGCCTCCGCCACCGAAGCCACCGCCGCCGCCGCGAGGACCGCCAAAGCCGCCGCTGGGGCGCTCACCACCTCTCAATTCACCAGGGAATGAGGGGGCGTCAAAACCGAAATTGTCGTCACCAAAACGATCGCGCTTGTCACGGCCACGGCCACGACGCTTGTCATTGAAACTCATGTTCGAACTAATACTTTCCCGTCGCCCGCCAATTTCCATCCATGCAGAATAGGACGAATACCCCGCATTTCCCGCGACATGCCACTGGCCCCGCAATGGCAGGCTATACCCTATGCACGAAAAGCGCGATAGCAAATAATGCACCAATCCTAAATCGGCGTAAAAGCCGTAAAACTTGCCTTGACGACGCGGCTGGGGCAGAGGGATTGGCATATTAACCGATTAGAGAAAGCTTGAGCGCGGATGAGCGTTTTCCTTCATGAAGAAGACCTGCCTGATGGCGTACTGCAAGGCAGCTCTGCCCTTGCGGTCGATACCGAAACCATGGGTTTGAACACATTGCGCGACCGGTTGTGCTTGCTGCAGATATCCGATGGTAGCGGCGATGAGCATCTGATCCGTTTTGCTCCCGGCAGCAACTATGCCGCGCCTAATCTGAAAGCGATTTTAGGCGATCCCAACCGATTGAAATTGTTTCACTTTGCTCGCTTCGATTTGGCGGCAATTGAATATTATCTGAAGGTGACCGCGGCCCCGCTGTTCTGCACGAAAATTGCCTCGCGTCTCACCCGTACCTTTACCGATCGCCATGGCCTGAAAGAATTGGTGAAGGAGCTGTTGTCTACCGACATTTCGAAGCAACAGCAATCGAGCGACTGGGGTGGGCCAGTGCTGAGCGAGGCGCAAAAGGATTATGCAGCCAGCGATGTGCGCTTCTTGCATCGCCTGCATGCCGAATTCGTTATCCGGCTCGAACGCGAAGGCCGCACCGAAATGGCGCAGGCCTGTTTCGATTTTCTGCCGCACCGGGCGCGACTCGACCTGATGGGCTGGCCCGAAGACGATATTTTCGCCCACAGCTAAACCATGTTCATCGACCGGAGACTATAAAACCGCCTATGTCCGAACAGGCAGACCGAGAACGCACGTTGCGGCAGTTTTTTGCCGCTCCCGGCGGTCGACATGACCGGCTGGTGCGGATTCTTCGCGTCGCATTGCCCAGCATCATCGGCGTGCTGGTTGCGATGCTGGTGGTCAGCCCTTTTTCAAATACGCAGGAAATGAGCTTCGTGCTGGCAAAGGATGAAGTGAATATGGCGAAAGAGCGCTTGCGGCTGACCAACGCCATGTATCGTGGCGAAGATAGTCGCGGACGCCCCTTCACGCTTCGAGGCGGCAGTGCGGTGCAAAAAAGCTCATCCGAACCGATAATCCGACTGACCGACCTGTCAGGCCAAATCTTGATGGCAGGCGGCCCCGCGCGACTGGTGGCTGGCCAAGGCTATTATAATCTCGAAACCGAGAAAGTTCGCGTTGAAGGGCCGATGTCCTACACCAGTGGAGACGGATTCAGCCTTACCGCAAACAATGTCGAATTCGCGATGAAGACCCGGCAGATAGAGAGCTTCGGGCCAGTCAATGGCGTGATGAAGGTCGGCACTTTCAGTGCAGGCAAGTTAAGGGCCGATGTTGATGCGCGTATTGTCCGGCTTGAAGGCGGCGCGCATTTGCGCATCAACCAGAATGCGATTAGATAGGGCGACCATGTCAAAAACTTTCCTGCCGATCTTGCTGACCAGCGCATTGGGAACTGCGGCCCTGTTGTCGGTCGCAGCGCCCGCACAGGTCATCCGCAACCACAACAGCAACGCACCGGTCGATTTTGATGCGGGCGCAATTGAGTTGCAGGACAGGGCTGATCGCGTGATCCTGACAGGCGGCGTCACCGCTACACAGGCTGGCCTGACCATGCGCGCATCGCGCGTGACAGCCGCCTATACCAGCAATGGCGGCATTGATGTGAACCGGCTGGACGCTGTAGGCGGGGGAACAATCACCAAGGATGATCTGCGTGCCACCAGCGATGCGGCAATATATGATTTGGGCTCCAACCTTATCACGCTGATAGGCAATGTCCGCCTGACTCAAGGCACAAACCGTTTGAGCGGTGGACGAATAGTGATCGATTTGAATGCTGGCCGTTCGACTATCACGGGCGGAGCGTCTGCACCCGGCACGACAGGCAAAAATGGCCGCGTGACTGGCACATTCACTGTACCGCAACGCAAAAACTGAACCGTTCCGGAGCAATCCGGCAGAGCGCCATGCACAAATCCTGCCAATTGCGGGCATTGTGCGCTTTTCTTGATGCTTTTTGCGGTATAAGCACAGCTCGGACACAAAAAGGACCGTAACGGGATGAGCCTCGAACAGCCCATGGGCGATGATATGCACCGGCACGAAACGCCTGCCAGCGCTTTGACCGAAGAAGGTCTGGCATCGGGCCTTGCCGTTGTGTCGATCGCCAAAAGCTATGACAAGCGCGCGGTATTGACCGATGTTTCGCTGTCGGTCGCGAAGGGCGAAGTGGTCGGCCTGCTCGGCCCTAATGGTGCAGGAAAAACCACCTGTTTCTACTCGGTGATGGGGCTAGTAAAACCGGACTCGGGCCGCATCATGCTCAACGGTGAGGATATCACCCGCCTGCCCATGTATCGCCGCGCGATTTTGGGACTGGGCTATCTGCCTCAAGAGACCTCAATCTTTCGCGGGCTTTCGGTTGAACAGAATATCATGGCAGTGCTGGAACTCGCCGAGCCCGATAAAGCAGCGCGTGAAGCGCGACTTGAACAGCTGCTCGACGAGTTCGGCCTCACGCGGTTGCGCGCGGCCTCTGCTATGGCGCTGTCGGGTGGCGAACGGCGACGCTGTGAAATTGCGCGCGCGCTCGCGGCGAACCCGTCAATTATCCTTCTCGATGAACCTTTTGCCGGGATCGACCCGATCTCGATCAATGATATTCGCGATCTGGTGAAAGACCTGAAAAAGCGTGGTATCGGCGTGCTGATCACCGATCATAATGTGCGCGAAACGCTCGATATCGTGGACCGGGCCTGCATCATTTATGGCGGCCAGGTATTGTTCGCCGGATCGCCCGAAGATCTGGTCAAGGATGCCAATGTGCGCAGGCTGTATCTTGGCGAAGGGTTTGAGATGTGAGTTAGCGCTGGTGGCGCGTGTGACTGCATCCCCTATCGGCTGACCCGGAAATGGCCCTAGCCCCCCGCCTCGATCTTCGGCAGACTCAGTCGCTGGTAATGACGCCGCAGTTGCAGCAGGCGATCAAACTGCTTGCACTGTCTTCGCTGGAAATCGACGCCTTCATTGCCGAGGAACTGGAGCGCAACCCGCTGCTCGAAATCGCCTCCAGCGATGCACCCGGCGAAGCGGAAGCGCCTGAAATATCTGATGCGCCCCTCGCTGCCGAAAGCCTGGGCAGCGACCAGTTGATGAACGAAGGTGATTTCGGCACGGGCAGCGAAGCACTCGATACCGACTTTTCCCATGAAGCCTTCGAACCCGGCGAAGGCGGCGGTGCGGGCGCCGATGGTATGCTGGGGATGAACGGCATCGATGTGCGCGGCTCCGACTTCGGGGAAGGGCCAGATTTCGATGCCTTTGCAGCGCCGGATATATCGTTGCGCGAACATCTGATGCAGCAGGCGGGGGCTTGCGCTTCGGGCCGGCAATTGCTGCTGCTGGAACAGTTGATCGAGCATATTGAACCTTCGGGTTGGCTGGGCGTCGACCTGATGGGTTTGGCCTATCGTCTTGGCGTGCCGCTCGCAGAAATAGAGGAGGCGCTTAAGCTGCTCCAGACATTCGATCCCACAGGCGTTGGCGCACGCGACTTGGCCGAATGCATTGCACTTCAGGCAAAAGAGGCAGATCGATACGATCCCTGCATGGCGCGACTGATCGACAATCTCGATCTGGTTGCGCGCGGCAGTTTCGACCAACTCAAGCGGCTGTGCCGCGTCGATGACGAAGATTTGCGCGACATGCTGGTCGAATTGCGCAGCTATGATCCCAAGCCAGGTCTCCGTTTTGACAGCGACGATGCCGCGGTGGCGGTTACTCCCGACATATTCGTGACCGCACAGGGCAAGGGATGGGCGATCGAACTCAACAGTGCCAACCTGCCCCGCCTGCTCGTCAACCGCAGCTATTATGCCGAAATGGGCGGTGGCGGGGATAACAAGGCGGCGAACAACTGGCTCAACGAAGCCTTGGCCGACGCCAATTGGCTGATCAAGGCAATGGACCAGCGCCAGCGCACGATCATGAAGGTCGCGCAGGAAATCGTGAAGCAGCAGGAAGGATTTTTTCGTGAGGGCGTATCCCGGCTGAAACCGCTGACGCTGCGTCAGGTGGCTGAGGAAATCGACATGCACGAATCCACGGTCAGCCGCGTCACCAGTAATAAATATCTCCACTGTTCACGCGGGCTGTTTGATCTCAAATATTTCTTCTCCAGCGGGGTGGCGTCAGCCGATGGCGACGGTGCCTCGGCAGAGGCGGTGAAGGCCGCGATCAAGACGCTGATCGATGCCGAAGCCCCCGATGACATTTTGTCCGATGACACGCTGGTCGACATGCTCAAGGAAAAAGGCTTCGACATCGCCAGGCGAACCGTCGCTAAATATCGCGAGGCGATGGGGATCGGCTCGAGCGTGCAACGGCGTCGGGCGAAAAAGATGGGGCGTTAGGCGAGAACCCGCCCGAGCGCATCCTTCCACCCTGTTAGCCGCGCCTCTCGCGCAACGCCATCCATTGCAGGGCTGAACCGGCCAACCTTGCCGCGCATCACCGAAGCTTCGGCGAGCGAGCCGTAAAGACCTGCCCCGACGCCTGCCAGCATCGCTGCCCCCAATGCCGTAGTCTCTACGAAATCGGGCCGTTCAACCTCGACCGCCAAAATGTCTGCAAGGTCCTGCACCATCCAGCCGTTGGAGACCATGCCGCCATCTACGCGCAGTTCGGCCCAGTCGGCACCATCTGCAGCGAAGGCGGTTTTGAGATCGTGGGTCTGGTGCGCCATCGCCTCCAGAGCGGCGCGCGCGACATGCGCCTTTTTCGCGGCGAATGTCAGGCCATGGATCGCGGCGCGCGCGGAGGGCTGCCAGTGCGGCGCTCCAAGACCCGACAGCGCGGGAACCAGATAGACCCCGCCATTATCCTCGACACTGCGCGCTAACGGCTCGGTATCAGGTGAGGCGTCAATTAGCCCCAGATCGTCGCGCAGCCACTGGATCAGGCTGCCGGCGACAAAGACCGAGCCTTCAAGCGCATAATGCCGCTCCCCACCCAATTGCCACGCAACAGTCGCAAGTAGCCGGTTGGTCGATTTGGGCAGGGTGCGTCCGGTCTGCGTGAGCACGAACGCTCCGGTGCCAAAGGTCGCTTTGGTCTGGCCGGGTTCGAGGCAGCTCTGCCCGATCAGTGCCCCCTGCTGGCCCCCCGCCATGCCGGTGATGGCTATCGGCGCGCCGAACAGGCTGGCGTCGGTCATCCCCATTTGGCCTGCACTGTCGCAAATTTCCGGCAGGATAGCACGCGGCACGCCGAACAGGTTGAGCAGGCCATCGTCCCAATCACCACTGCCAATCGCCATCAGCGCGGTTCGGCTGGCATTGCTGGCGTCGGAGACGTGCACCTTGCCGCCGGTCAGACGAAAGACGAGGTAGCTTTCGATCGTCCCGACCGCGAGATGCTCACCCGCCTCTTGCAATTGCGGCCAATTCTTAAGCGCCCAACCGATCTTCGAGCCGGAGAAGTAGGGGTCGAGCAACAGCCCGGTCTTCGCCTGCACATCAGCCTCATGGCCCGCCGCCTTCAGCGCCTCGCAATTCTCCGCTGTACGCCTGTCCTGCCAGACAATCGCGCGCGCCAGCGGCTCGCCGGTGCGCCTGTCCCAAAAGACCACGGTTTCGCGCTGGTTGGTAATGCCGATACCGGCAATGGCATGCGCCCCGCCCGCCTGCGCGACCATCTCGCGCGCACATTCGAGGGTGAGGCCCCATATCTCGGCGGCGTCGTGCTCGACCAATCCAGGCGCCGGATAATGCTGCGTCAACGGGCGCTGGGCGCTGCCGAGGCACGTGCCATCTTTTGCAAACAGCATTGCACGGGTGGACGTAGTCCCTTCGTCGATGACGAGGATATGGTCGGTCATGAATCTCTCCCTTTGAGACGGATTTGCGGGATGCCAGTGCAGCCGTCAAGCACCGCACCGAAGCTTGCATCCGTACGTAAACCCTATAGCCTGCCTGTTGAGGAGAGAGTCGAACATGCCGATAACCCATCATCGCACCTGCAGCATATGCGAAGCCAATTGCGGGATCATCGTCACCACCGAAGGGCGCGACATCATCTCGATCAAAGGCGATCCCGATAATGCTCTGTCGCGTGGACATATCTGCCCCAAGGCAACCGCGTTGGCCGATCTCCAAAACGATCCCGACCGGCTGCGCAGTCCGCTGAAGCGCAATGGCGACAGTTGGGAGGAAATCAGCTGGGATCAGGCATTTTCCGAAATCGGTGAACGCACCCGCGACATATTGGCGCGCGATGCCAGTGGAGCGGCAATGTATATCGGCAACCCCAATGCGCACAGCTATGCCAATTCGCTGGTTTCGGGCGAACTCAAAAAGGCATTGGGTCTCAAGAACATTTATTCCGCGAGCACCGTTGACCAGATGCCGCATATGGTCGCGAACCTTGCGCTTTTCGGCCATTCGGGGCTGTGGGGCGTGCCCGATATCGACCGCACCGGAACGATGATCATCTTGGGCGGCAACCCGATGGCGTCGAATGGCAGCGTCTGGACTGTGCCCGACTTCCGCAACCGGGCAAAGGCGTTGCAAAAGCGTGGAGGCCAGTTGGTGGTGATCGATCCGCGGCGGACAGAGACCGCAAAAATCGCCGACCGGCATCTGTTCATCCGGCCGGCCACCGATGGCTTGCTGCTGGTCGCCCTGCTGAAGGCTGTGCTCGCCCATCCGGCCCGCCCTGCACTTCCTGATTATATCGATAATCTGGATGCGGTCTCCGATGCGCTATCGGGTTTTGATAGCGCCATTTGTGCGGCGCAGACAGGTGTGGCGCTTGGCGACATCGAGTGGCTGGCCGATCGCATGGTGAACGGGCCTGCGGCACTTTACGGACGCATCGGCGCAGCCACGCAGAGCTTTGGCACATTGAACGCTTGGTTGATCGCACTCATCAACATCGCCTCGGGCCAGTTGGACCGCGAGGGCGGGCTGCTCTTCCCGACACCTTTGGTCGATACCGTCGCAATGGCGGGCCCCGGATCAATCGGTCGTCGTCATTCACGCGTGTCTGGCCATCCGCTGGTGATGGGCGAATTTCCGGCGGCGACGCTGGCAGAGGAAATCGAAACGCCGGGCGAAGGGCAAATCAAGGCGCTGTTCGTTGTTGCCGGCAATCCGGTGCTGTCAACGCCCAATGGCAGACGGCTCGATGCCGCTCTGGAAGGCCTGGAACTGATGGTGTCGAACGACATGTACCGCAACGCCACCAGCCGCCGCGCGCATTTCATCCTGCCACCGGTGGGGCCGCTTGAGCGCGAGCATTATGGGCTGTTCCTGCTGCCCATCGCGATCCGCAACTTCGGC
>NZ_CALMSV010000087.1 GCF_937872355.1 uncultured Sphingorhabdus sp.
TTTATCGCGACCTTTGGATTGTTGCTGACGATCATAGGCACATCGAAACACAGGCCCGATGCGGTGCCCGTGAGCGTCGCGCTTTATATCACCGCCGCTTATTGGTTCACCTCTTCGACCAGCTTCGCTAACCCTGCAATCACGATAGCGCGTAGCCTGAGCGACAGCTTTGCAGGGATAGCACCGGCAGATGTTCCAGGCTTTATTGTAGCGCAACTGGCCGGGGCTCTGGCGGCGCATTTTGTGGGCAAGCGGTTGTTTCCGGCGACCTAGCTGCTAAACTTCTTCACATCCTGACTTTGGCCGCGTGGCAGGATCAGCACTTCATTGCCATGCGCGACGACGATCAGGTCGTGCGCGCCGATCAGGTTGATGCGCAGGCCATCGCTGCGGACCAGATTGCCCGCGCTTTCCAGCAGGCGGGCGTCGCCCTGGATGCTGTTACCGTCTGCGTCCTTTGCGCTGATCTCGTACAGGCTGTCCCAGCTGCCGACATCGGACCAACCCATGCTGACCGGGGCGACGGCGACGCGGTCTGCCTTTTCCATAACGGCATAGTCGATGCTGTTGGCGGGGGAGGTGGCGAAGGCGGCCTCCTGAGGGCGGATCAACGCGCCTTGCCGCTCGGCGTCGTCCATTGCGGCTTGGGCGGCGTGCAGCATATCCGGCGCGAGGCTCGCCAGCCAGCCAAGATAGATGTCGGCACGGAACAGGAAGATGCCGCCATTCCACGCATGGTTGCCCGCGTCGATCATTGCCTGTGCGGTCGCGGCATCGGGCTTTTCAACAAAGCGTTCGACGCGCGATACCGCCGCGGTCAGTTCCTCCCCGATGCGGATATAGCCATAACCGGTTTCGGGCGAGGTGGGGGTGATACCGAAGGTAACGAGCCAGCCTTCCTCGACAAGCGGCAACGCGGCCATGATCGCGGTGTGGAAGGCGGGGACGTCCGTAATCAAATGATCGCTTGGCATTACAAGCATTGGGGCCTTGGCGTCGTCCACCGCTAGCGCGGCGAGTGCGATGGCGGGCGCGGTGTTGCGGGCGCAGGGTTCGAGGATGGTGAGAGCGTCCGGCACGCCTGCTTCGCGGGCCTGTGTTTCGATCAATGTGGCATGCGCGGTATTGCCGACGAACAGCGGGGCTGCGAAGAAATCCCGGTCCATCACCCGCGCCAGTGTCATTTGGAACATCGTCGCATCGCCAGCGAGTTTCAGGAACTGCTTGGGGCATTCAGGGGTCGACATCGGCCAAAGCCGCGTGCCGCCTCCGCCGGAGAGGATGACAGGGGTTATCTTCATAACTGCTGCCTATTCGATAGCAGCCATTTCCGCAATTATTGACTGTCGTGGAATTTGACAGCTGGGCGTGGCACCAAATTACTGACTTTGCGTCATTTTATAACAAAGTGTAAAATTAAGCGACACTTTACTTTTGCCCGCTATCTATCGTGCAAGATTATGGCAGGTCGCGCCCAGATATGATCAGGTTGTTCAAGCATTATGTCCCTTACGCCGTGTTGTTTTTGGCGTTGGTGGACTTGTGCCTGTTGCTGGTTGCCGCAGAAACCGCATGGGTTATCCGCGCCAACCAGATCGGCATGCATGTCGACTATATCGGCAATCGCATCTGGCCGCTCGTTACTTTTGCCGCCGCCGTGCAACTCGCCGCAATGGCCGTGGGCGTCTATAGCGCCGAAGCCTTGCAGTCGCTGCGCTTTGCCGTTGCGCGCTTGATCGTCGCCGTATCGCTTGGCGTGATTTTCATGGCGATCATGGCCTTTGCGCTGCCAGGGATGACCTTGTGGCGCTCCAACTCGCTCTATGCGATGATATTGTCCTTCGCCTATCTCGCGCTCAGCCGCATGATATTGGGGAGCCTGATCGGCGGAGAGAGCTTTAAGCGCCGTCTGCTAGTGCTCGGGGCAGGGAAGCGGGCGCAGCGGATCAAGGACCTTGAATCGCGGCGCGGTTCCGGCTTTGTTGTTGTCGGCTTCATCGCAATGGACGAAGCAAAGCGGATCATCCCCGAGGCGATCAACCGTTCGGCAATCTATAATCTCGCCGATTTTGTCGTGAAACTTGGGGCGAGTGAGGTGGTGCTGGCGCTTGAAGAAAGGCGTAACGCGCTGCCGTTACAGGATCTGCTGCGGATCAAGACCACGGGTGTCCATGTAAACGATATCTCCAGCTTTCTGGAGCGTGAAACCGGGCGCGTCGATCTGGATAGCGTCAACCCAAGCTGGCTCATTTTCTCCGATGGCTTCTCATCGGGCCGACGTTTGTCTGGAATTGCCAAGCGGCTCTTCGATATTACAGCCAGTGCGATCCTTGTGGCGCTCACTCTGCCCGTGATCCTGCTGTTTGCAATGCTGGTGAAGCTGGAAAGCAAAGGTCCGGCCTTTTACCGCCAGCGACGTGTTGGCCGTTATGGCGTTCCTTTTGACCTCATCAAATTGCGTTCCATGCGTGCCGATGCCGAGGCAGATGGCAAGGCGATCTGGGCGGCCAAAAATGACGACCGCGTTACCCGGATAGGAAAGTTCATCCGCAAGGTTCGCATCGACGAACTGCCGCAGACATGGTGTGTTTTGAAGGGCGATATGAGCTTTGTCGGCCCGCGACCGGAACGGCCCGAATTCGTCGCCGACCTTGAACAGCAGTTGCCCTATTTTGCCGAAAGGCACATGGTAAAGCCGGGCATCACCGGCTGGGCACAGGTCAATTTTCCCTATGGCGCGTCAATCGACGACAGCCGCCAAAAGCTGGAATATGATCTTTATTACGCCAAAAATTATACGCCGTTCCTCGACCTTTTGATCCTGCTTCAGACGATCCGAGTGGTCATCTGGCCAGAAGGAGCGCGCTAATATGGGCGGAGCGCTTGCCTGGGTCGGCTTTTGGGGCCATGCAGCGGTTGGCTTTTTATATGCCGCGCTGGCCATTTGGGTTTTCCAACAATTTGGTGGCAAAAGCCGACAGCAAATTGCACTTATCGCGGCGCTTTCGGTTACTGCATTTTGGGGCATAGCGACGATCCTGGGCGGGCCGGGTGGCCTGCTGGCATCAAGCGGTGAGACGCTGCGCAATCTTGGCTGGCTGGGTTTCCTCTACGCGTTGCTTCTCAACGGTGAGGGCAACTCGCACCCGCGCACAATCAAGATACTTTATGGCGCCTTGTTTCTGGCGCTGTTGCTGCAGCCTGTGATCGATTTTGCCTTGCTCGCAACCTACCCGGACAATGCACAGGCGAGCGCTGCAGCAGCCAAATCAGTCCAGCTGTTGCGCATGATTTTCGCGATCGGCGCGATTGTGCTGGTCCATAATCTTTACACCGTATCCGCACCCGAGGCCCGTTGGGGCATCAGCCTACCTATGGCCGCGCTTGCCGCGACCTGGATGTACGACTTGAACCTCTACACCATCGGCTATCTTTCGGGTGACTGGCCCGCCGAATTCATCGCCATGCGTGGGCTGATCATGACAATTCTGGTGCCGGTGTTCGCAATGGGGACGCGGCGCAACAGCAACTGGCGGATTCGTCTTTCTCGGTCGGTAACGTTTCAGTCAGTCTCTTTGCTAGCAATCGGCGCCTATCTGTTTGGTATGGTTTTGCTCGCGACAGGGTTGCAGCTTGTGGGCGGCAGCTATGTAAGGATGGCCCAGATCACCCTGATCTTTGCCATGTCGCTTGCAGCAATGTTGATCCTCCCTTCGGGCAAGTTCCGCGCCTGGCTTAATGTCGTCATCGCCAAGAATTTTTTCCAGCACCGTTATGATTATCGGGCTGAATGGATGCGCTTTGCAGAAACAATCGGGTTTCCGAGCGATGCCGCCCCCTTTCACGAACGGGTTATCAAGTCTCTGGCCGACATTTTTGAATCACCTGCTGGCCTATTGCTTACCCGCGACAGCGAATCGCGGTTGGTGTTGCAGGCACGCTGGAACTGGCCAACGGCCGAAATCCCGACCTATGCAGGCAATTCGCAGACAGTGCCCTTCTTCGAACGCACTGGACATATATTGTTGATGGATGAGGTGCGCGAGGGCGCCGATGACCGGGTTGATCAATCGGCAATTCCCCAATGGTTGTATGACGAAACACGTGCGTGGGCGGTAATCCCGCTGGTGCATTTCGGGCGTCTTGCCGGCATTGCGGTGCTTGCCAAACCCCCAATCAAGCGGTCGCTCGATTGGGAAGATCTGGACATGATGCGTGTGGTCGGTCGCCAGCTTGCCAGCTATCTGGCCGAAGCGACCAGCCAGGAGCAACTGACTGAAAGCCGGCAATTCGAACAGTTTAACAGGCGCTTTGCCTTTGTGATGCATGACATCAAAAACCTCGTCAGCCAGCTGAGCTTGCTCGCGCGCAATGCAGAAAAACATGCGAGCAATCCTGATTTCCAGGCGGACATGATCGAGACACTCAAAGGTTCGGTCGGCAAGATGAACGATCTGCTCGCGCGCCTGTCGCAGCACAGCCAGAC
>NZ_CALMSV010000088.1 GCF_937872355.1 uncultured Sphingorhabdus sp.
TTTTGCGCAAGATTGCCGAAAACGACTTCGGCGCATTGGGGGATACGTCAACCTTGGCCGACCCCAGCGTGGTCGATAGCCTGATCGAGGGGCGCAAAAGCCGATAACCCAAACTGGCTGCTTGCCGGCTGGCTGCGTTGAGGTTATGGCTGTTTAATCGAACGATTAAACGGAGAGATAGCATGTCCACTCGCAAAGGGCCGCTGAACGGCATCAAGGTTATTGAACTGGCTGGGATTGGTCCCGGCCCCTATGCTGGGCAATTGCTGGCAGACATGGGTGCGGATGTGATCGTTGTCGATCGTCCCGGCCCGGCTTTGCCGAAGGCGGTGGATGGTCGCGGCAAGCGCTCGATCATGCTTGATCTCAAAAAGCCCGAAGCGGTCGAAGCGCTGCTCAAGATGGTGGCGAGCGCCGATGTGCTGATCGAAGGTCTGCGTCCAGGCGTTACCGAGCGGATGGGTGTAGGCCCCGAAGCCTGCCACGCCGTCAATCCAAAGCTGATATATGGTCGCATGACCGGATGGGGCCAGACCGGCCCATGGAGCCAGATGGCCGGCCATGACATCAACTATATCAGCATGACCGGTGTGTTGAACACCATCGGCAAGGCGGGCCAGCCACCGGTGCCACCGCTCAACATGGTGGGCGATTTCGGCGGCGGGACGATGTTCCTCGTCACAGGTATTCTCGCAGCACTGGTCGAGCGTGCGACGACCGGCAAGGGCAATATCGTCGATGCGGCAATCATCGACGGAACGCACAGCCTGATGAGCTTTGTCCATGGCATGGCCGGGCTCGGCCAATGGCGCACCAACCGCGAAGGCAACCTTCTCGACGGCGGGGCACCCTTCTATCGTTGCTATGGAACGAGCGATGGCAAGTTTATGGCGGTTGGCTGCATCGAACCGCAATTCTTTGCGGCGATGATGGAGCGCCTGCCGATCGACAAGGAAGCCTATGGCGGCCAGCACGACCAGTCAAAATGGGCGCAACAGCACAAGATGCTAGAGGATGTATTTGCCTCAAAGACCCGTGATGAATGGGAGGCGATTTTTGCGCTGACCGACGCCTGCGTTACGCCGGTGCTCGATTATGTCGAGGCCGCCTCGCACCCGGCCAATGCCGAACGTAAGGCAGTGGTGAAGGACGGCAAATGGCTGCACCCGCAAATCGCCCCGCGCCTGTCGAGTCAAACGCGGGCCGACAGCTTCACCATTGCTTCGCGCGGCGGCGATTATACCGACGTCTTGGCAGAAGCCGGGCTGGCAGCAGCCGACATAGAAACTCTGGTTTCGAGAGGAGCCGTAGTTACCGGCTGATTTCCAAACCGCATAAGAAGAAGGGCCGGCCTCCATATGGAGACCGGCCCTTTCTTTTGACTATCGTCCGGATCAGAATTTGGTGCGGACGGTGATACCATACATGCGGGGTTCTTCGACGAACGCGATGCGCGAACGTGTGCCACCACCACCACGCAGTGGGGTGTTGGAGGTGATGCCGCGCGTGATTTCGTTCGAAAGGTTGGTACCCCAGACTTCAAAGGTGAAACGCTCGCTTGGATCGGTGAAGCCGAGGCGGGCGTTGATCTTGAAGTAATCTTCCTGACGATCGAAAGGCAGAGGTACGAGTGCGCCAGAAGACAAGCGTTCCAGATGCTGCGTCGATGTACGGCGGCTACCTGAATAGCTTACATTCATATTGGCGACGAGGCCCCAACCCGAGCTATTGAGGGGGCCATCGTAGGTCAAACCGGTCACCCCAGCCCAACGCGGTGCGTTGGTCAGGTCCTGTCCGCAAAGCAGCGAGACCGAGGGCAGATTCGCTGCAGCTACGCCAGCACCACAATTCTGGTCATACCGCGCCTTGGCATGGGTAACCGACGCATTGACACTGATATAGTCGTGCAAGCGACCGAACACTTCGACTTCGAAGCCCCTCGAGCGGGCACCCGCGACGTTGAACGTGGTGAACTGTACGCCGGTGAATTCCAGCACCTGGAAGTCGCTCATATCCATCTGGAACAAAGCGATGTTCGCGTTGATACGACCGAAGGTAGCCTTCGCACCAATTTCGTATGCGTCGACCTTTTCCGATGCAAAGCGAGGATCGGCGTAAATCGGAGCTACCGGTGTTGCTGTCCCGAGGCTGGCGAGAACCGCCGCCGAGTTGATGAGGTTGGCTGCAGTCGGATCGAGATTGAAACCACCTGATTTGAAGCCATGGCTGAAGCTGCCATAGAGCATCAAGTCATCATTCGGCTTGAAGGTAAGCTGCGCCGTATAGGTCAGCTCATCATCCTTGAACGTGTCCGCCCACTCACGCGGCAGCGGTAGCAGGCGGCTGGCCAATCCTCCACCAAGCGCTGCCGGTGCCGTCAAGGTTACCGGTGCCACGAACGGGAAACAGTTCAAGCCAACAAGACCGGCACGCAAAGCAGAGGGGACGAGCCCGCCCAAAACGCCATTTACGCTTGCTTGACACGCGCCATTGGTACCCGAAAGCTGGTCAAAGCTGGCAACCTTTTTCTCATCGACATAGCGTGCACCGAGTGTGAGGCTGAACTGATCTGTAAAGCTGATGACATTGTGGGTAAATACCGAGAATGTCGTTGCTTCCTGATCAAAGAGATTAACCGCATTGGCTCCCGCTGCGTTGACGGGAATCCCGCCATTACCAAGGGCGGTCAAAGTGAAAAGCGGGTTAACACCTGCTACGCTACCGAAGTTACCGGCGCTGACTGCACGCTGGAAATCACTGCCCAGCGTCATAACGCCTTGCGCGGTGATATCTTCCTTGCCGTAGAAACCACCGATCAGCCAGTCGAACTTGTCGTCAAAAGCTGTACCCTGCAGGCGGATTTCCTGCGTAAAGGTTTGGATATTGTCACCGTTTTTCGGCAAGCCCGGTAGCGCGGTGACGCCGCGACGTCCAACCGAGTAATTCAGAACCGAGACAAAATCATCCTGGCTCGATTCAGACGAGAAATCGCGATAGGAAGTGATCGAGGTCAGCTTCGCTCCGCCAAAATCCCATTTAAGTTCGCCAGAAACGCCCCATTGCTTGGCGCTGTTCAGGAACTGCTGGCCATTGGTAGACAGGTTGTTGAGTGCGCTGAAGCCCGACTGGTCAACGCCATCGTTGGTCAAGCCATGGAAAGCGAAGAAGGGCTGCAATTCGGTTTCACGAAGGATGACTGCGTCGCAGCATTTTTCATCGACCTTTGAATAGTCGGCGAGGATGCGGATGCTGATGTCTGAGCTGGGCTCAGCATAGAGCTGTCCGCGAAGCATCCAACGATCACGATCATTGCTGGTCGCACCGGTCGAGCTCTTGAGATAGCCGTCACGCTTGCGCCAGGTGCCCGAAAGACGAACTGCTGCAACATCCTGTGCGATCGGCGCGCTGACGCCTGCCTGCAGGTTCATGAAGTCATAGTTGCCATATGAAGCATTCGCAAAGCCTTCGAATTTCGAGAGGCTCGGGCGTTTGGTGGTGATGTTGAGGGCACCAGCCGATGTGTTGCGGCCGAACAGCGTACCCTGTGGACCACGCAGAACTTCGAGACGCTCAAGGTCGACAAGGTCTCCAAGGGCAACGCCGGGGCGTGATTGATAGACGCCATCGATGAATACACCGACCGAGCTTTCAAGGCCGGTATTGTTGCCGGTTGTACCGACGCCGCGGATCTTGATTGAGGTACCCTGCGTTTCGGTCTGCGAAGACTGGATGTTGAAGCTAGGCGTGATTGAAGACAGCGTCTTGATGTCGGCAATGCCCTGGCGCTCGAGTGCCTCGGGCGCAACCGCCGTCACCGCGATCGGAATATCCTGCACATCGGCTTCGCGAAGTGTTGCTGTGACAACGATGGGTTCGTTTTCGTAGGTTTCTTCCTCCGCCTGCGCATCCTGCGCATAGGCCGGAGTAATGGCAAATGTCGCGAGCATCGTGCTGCTGAGCGCAGCGGTCGCGAACTTGTTCAATCGACGCATGTACCTCTCCTTTTGCGTGTCGTAATGGCCCGCCATTTTCTGGTCTGGGCTTTATGTGGCTTCCGTACTGGGATATTCTCCTGGGGTTATCGGGAAACGGGGCAATATTAATCGCAAAATAGCGGGATCCAGCTTATTAACCGTCTGGTTAAGAATAGTTTCAGCCTGTTGCAATTTTGCAGCATAGGTGCAGCATTTAAACCCTGCCATTGTCAGGGCAGGGTTACCGGCCTAAACGCTTTTGCCTATGTTTGACCGACCCACGATTATCGATGAAGGCTTCTCCAAGCGCGTGCTCTCAGGCGACTTGCCAACATCACGCAGCAACCAGAATTTCCATGTTCCCTCGGCGCACCAACTGGTCGACCTGTTCGATAGCCAAATCATGTCGCGACATCTCGACCTTTGGGCAAGGCGTTCAAAAGGAAAGACATTCTATTCGATCGGCAGCTCGGGCCATGAAGGCACGGCTGCGATGGCGGCAACCACGCGCCAGACCGATATGGCTTTCTTGCACTATCGCGACGCCGCCTTCCTAATCCAGCGCAAGAAGCAGGCGGGCGGGCTGACCCCGCTTTACGATATGGCGCTCAGCTTTGCAGCGTCGGCTGAAGACCCGATTTCGGGCGGGCGGCACAAGGTGCTGGGTTGTGCGCAAACCTTTGTTCCCCCGCAGACCAGCACCATCGCTTCGCATTTGCCAAAGGCCGTCGGCGCGGCGCATAGCATTGGCATGGCGCAGCGGCTGAAACTCGACGATGCCGCGCTGCCCCACGACGCCGTTATCCTCTGCTCGTTCGGCGATGCTTCGGCCAACCATTCGACTTCACAGGGTGCGATCAACTCGGCCTGCTGGGCCGCCTATCAGCATCTGCCCATGCCGCTGATTTTCCTCTGCGAGGATAATGGCATCGGCATTTCCGTGCGCACCCCTGGTGGCTGGGTGGAGGCGAATTTCGCGCATCGGCCTGCGCTGCATTATATCCAGTGCGACGGGGTCGACATGCTCGATGCGCTGCGAGGATGCGAGGAGGCGGTTACCTATGCGCGCAGCCGTCGCAAGCCGGTTTTCCTGCACATGCGCACGGTGCGTTTGATGGGGCATGCGGGGGCAGACGTAGAGGCGAGCTATTCGGCATTGGAGGCAATCGAGGCCAATGAGGCGCAGGATCCGCTGCTCCACAGCGCACGCATTCTCCTGCAGCATGGTGGGCTGAGCCGTGAGGAGATTGTCGGACGTTATGAAGAGATGCGCCAGCGGGTAGAACGGGTCGCCGCCGAGGCGCTGACCAAACCGCGCCTGTCGACAAATGACGCTATCATGGCGCCGATTGCGCCCAAGGTGGGAGGCAAGGCTTCGCCGGCATTGCCGTCGGCAGAGGCGCGCGATGCCCTGTTCGCCAAGGATGCCCGCAATCTTGCCAAGCCGGTGACGCTGGCGAAATCGATCAACTTCGCGCTGGCGGATGTGATGCAACGCTATCCCAACGTCTCGCTCTTCGGTGAGGACGTGGCGCGCAAGGGTGGCGTCTATGGCGTGACCCAAGGGTTGCAGGACAAATTCGGCGCAGCGCGGGTGTTCGATACCCTGCTCGACGAACAGACGATCTTGGGCCTTGCAATTGGTATGGGGCATAATGGTTTTGTTCCGATCCCCGAAATCCAGTTCCTTGCCTATTTGCACAATGCCGAGGACCAGATACGCGGCGAGGCCGCAACGCTCAGCTTTTTCTCCAACCAGCAATATCGCAACCCGATGGTCGTGCGCATCGCCGGCTTACCCTATCAAAAGGGGTTTGGCGGGCACTTCCACAACGACAACAGCCTGGCGGTTTTGACAGACATTCCGGGCATCATCGTCGCTGTGCCGAGCTGCGCCGCTGATGCGCCTGCCATGCTGCGTGAATGTGTGCGGCTGGCCCATGAAGATGGCCGCGTTATCGTCTTTGTCGAGCCGATTGCTCTCTATCACACCACCGATCTGGCCGAGGCGGGCGATGGCGGCTGGACCGCGAACTATGTCACGCCTTCCGACGCGACACCGATCCAGCTTGGCGAACTGGGCGTTCATGGCGCGGGCAAGGACCTCGCCATAATCACTTATGGTAATGGCTATTTCCTGTCGCGGCAGGCCGAAACGGAATTGCGGGCCAAGGGTGTCGACCTGCGCATCATCGATCTGCGATGGCTCCACCCGCTTAACGAAGCGGGCATCGTGGAGGCGGTGGCATCGGCGGAAAAAATTCTGGTGGTCGACGAATGCCGTCGTGCAGGTAGCCCGTCGGAAAAGTTGATGACCATTTTTGCCGAGGCAGGGCGTGGCAATGACAGCAGCCGTCTAACTGCGGATGACTGTTTCATCGCATTGGGCCCGGCGGCGGAACTGACCTTGCCCAGCAAGGCATCGATTGTCGAAGCGGCGCTGAAGGCGGTAGGCAAATGAAGGAAAAACTGCTTGTCGTCTGCCCCGGGCGCGGAACCTATAATGCAACCGAACTTGGCTATCTGAAACGCCATCATGCAGGTGGCGGCGCGCAGGTGGCGCAACTCGACGCCTATCGCGCTGGTATTGGCCAGCAGACGATTTCGGCGCTCGATGGTGCTGAGAAATATAGCCCATCGCTGCACATGCCCGGCGATAATGCTTCGCTGCTGATCTATGCCTGCGCGCTGGCAGACTTTGCCGCGATTGATCGCGACCGGTTTGAGGTCGTCGCGGTCACCGGCAACTCGATGGGCTGGTATCTCGCGCTCAGTTGCGCAGGGGTGGTCGATTTTGACGCTGGTTCGCGGCTGGTCAACACCATGGGCGGCCTGATGCACGAAAAGGGGCGGGGCGGCCAGGTTGTCTGGTCGCTGGCCGACGCCGACTGGCGTATCGACCTGGCCAAGGCTGCTGAGGCTGATGCGATACTCGCCGAAGCCACACAAGATGGTCGCGCGGTGCATGTTTCGATCCGGCTAGGCGCAATGATCGTCTTTGCTGCGGACGATACCGGCATGAAATGGTTGATGGAGCGGTTGCCCAAGGATGACCGTTTCCCGATGAAGCTCAACTATCATGCGGCTTTCCATTCGCCTTTGCTCGACCATATTGTCCCGCTCGCCCACGCGGCGAACCCGGTCGCGGATTTTGGCGAGGGTGCGATTCCGGCCATCGACGGTACCGGCAAGATCTGGTCGCCCAAGGCGTTCGATGCGGAGGCGATCTACAATTATACGTTGGGCGCGCAGATCAACCGAACCTATGATTTCACCCGCGCGGTGCAGGTTGCTGCGCGCGAATTTTGCCCTGATCGTATCGCCGTGCTCGGCCCCGGCACCACTTTGGGTGCCCCGGTTGCGCAGGCGCTGATCGCCTGCGGCTGGCGCGGACTGAAGGGCAAGGCCGAATTTCAAGAACGACAGGCATCGGACCCCATCCTTGTTTCGATGGGCATGGCCGACCAGCGCGGCGTGGTGACTGCCTAGGGCATCGCGTTACATACGAATAAACGCATTGCGGCCCTCCTAGCCATTTGACATCGCTGCTATATGGTTGTCGAAGGCGCGCGACCATGCGGCTGGGAGAAGGACTGAAATGAGCCAGCATAGCGAGACCCTTTTGCTGTTCGGCGCGACCGGCGATCTGTCGCGGCGGATGCTGCTGCCTTCGCTTTACGCGCTGCACTCTGACGAGCTGATTGCGTCCAATCTGCGCATCTTCGGTACTGCCCGCAGCGAGCATGATGACGAAAGTTTCCGCAGCTTTGCCAAGGAAGCCTTGTGCGAATTCTTGCCAGACGACCGGAAGGATGAAGGCAAGATTGATGCCTTCCTCATGCGGCTGCACTATCAGGCGCTCGATGCTTCCAAGCCCGAGGGCTTTGCGGCACTCGCCGAAAAGATCGGCGACATTTCAGGCGGGCTTTCGATCTTTCTGTCGACCGCGCCTTTCCTTTTCGAGCCGACAATC
Organism: uncultured Sphingorhabdus sp.; assembly: GCF_937872355.1. Classification (GTDB taxonomy): domain Bacteria; phylum Pseudomonadota; class Alphaproteobacteria; order Sphingomonadales; family Sphingomonadaceae; genus Sphingorhabdus_B. Next base: position 7,948 of record NZ_CALMSV010000088.1, read on the forward strand.
AAGGGGCTGCACGCGGCGGGTCTTGCCGGGGACAATGTCCGCATCGGCTTAGAAAAGCCGCTGGGTAACGATCTGGCCTCCAGCCGCTCAATCAACGATGCCGTCAACGCGGTATTCCCCGAAAGCCGCACCTTCCGCATCGACCATTATCTCGGCAAGGAAACGGTACAGAACCTGATGGCGTTGCGTTTCGGCAATATGCTGTTCGAGCCGCTTTGGAACGCCAATGCGATCGAGCATGTGCAGATTACGGTCAGCGAGACCGTCGGCCTTGAAGGGCGTGCGGGTTTCTACGATGATACAGGCGCGCTGCGCGATATGGTGCAGAATCATATGCTGCAACTGGTGGCGCTCACCGCGATGGAGCCGCCCGCCAATCTCGATTCAACGGCAATCCGTGACGAAAAGGTTAAGGTTCTCCGCGCATTGCGCGCGGTTCAGGAGGGCGATGTCGTTACGGGCCAATATGGCGAAGGTGCGGTCAAGGGTGCCCCGGTCGAAAGCTATGACAGCGATCTGGGCAAGCCTTCGGACACCGAAACCTTTGTCGCGATCAAGGCCTTTGTCGATAATTGGCGCTGGCAAGGCGTGCCTTTCTATCTGCGGACCGGCAAACGCCTGGCCGAGCGGCGCAGCGAGATTGTGATCCAGTTCAAGCCGGTCCCGCATAACATCTTCAAAGATCGCGGCGGTAGGTTGGAGGCGAACGCGTTGATCATTCGCCTGCAGCCCGAAGAATATGTCCGCCTGCTGGTGATGGCGAAGGAGCCGGGGCTTGATCGGGGCGGGGTGACGTTGCGAGAGGTTCCGCTCGACCTGTCGCTGACCACTGCCTTTGCAGGATCGCGCCGCCGCATCGCCTATGAACGGTTGCTGCTTGACCTTATCGAAGGCGACCAGACCTTGTTCGTCCGCCGCGATGAGGTTGAGGCGCAATGGACATGGGTCGATGCCATACGAAAGCTATGGGCCGATACCGGCCTTAAGCCCAAAAGCTACGGTGCGGGAAGCTGGGGACCGAGTGCTGCGATCGCACTCGCCGAACGCGATGGAGTGAGCTGGCATGAATAAGCTTCATCCGGTCGTCGAGGCGGTTACCAACCGTATCATTGAACGCTCTAAACCCGGCCGCACCGCCTATCTTGATTTGATTGCCCGCGCCCGAGATGCCGGGGTCAATCGTGATGTGCTGTCTTGCGGAAATCTGGCGCATGGCTTCGCGGCTAGCGGTGATGACAAAGCCGCGATCCGTGGCGGCAAGGCGATGAATATCGGCATCATCACCGCCTATAATGACATGTTGTCGGCGCATCAGCCTTACGGGCGTTACCCCGAACAGATCAAATTGTGGGCGCGCGAGAAAGGCGCGACCGCTCAGGTCGCAGGCGGTGTTCCGGCGATGTGCGACGGGGTGACGCAAGGTCAGCTTTCGATGGAATTGTCGCTGTTCAGCCGCGACAATATCGCAATGGGCGCAGCCATCGGCCTCAGCCATGGCATGTTCGAGGGCGCATTGCTCTTGGGTCTATGCGACAAGATTGTTCCCGGCCTGCTGATCGGTGCGCTGCGTTTCGGCCATCTGCCGATGATCCTGATACCGGCCGGGCCGATGCCGTCGGGCCTTGCCAACAAGGAAAAACAGCGCGTTCGTCAGCTTTATGCAGAGGGCAAAGTCGGACGTGAAGAACTGCTCGAGGCCGAGGCCGCTTCCTATCATGGCGCGGGCACCTGCACCTTTTATGGCACCGCCAATTCGAACCAGATGATGATGGAGATGATGGGGCTCCATATGCCCGGCTCCAGCTTCTGCAATCCCGGAACCAAGTTGCGGCAGGAACTGACCCGTGCAGCCACGCATCGGATTACCGAGATCGGCTGGGAAGGCCAGGATTACCGCCCATTCGGTCAGTGCGTTGATGAAAAGGCGATTGTGAATGCGGTCGTCGGCTTGCTGGCAACCGGTGGATCGACCAACCATGTGCTGCACCTCCCCGCGATAGCACGGGCAGCAGGCATTATCGTCGACTGGCAGGATATGGACGAGCTGTCGTCGGTCGTACCTTTGATTGCGCGCGTCTATCCGAATGGCGCGGGCGATGTGAACTATTTCGCAGCGGCGGGCGGGGTGCCGTTCGTAATCCGCGAACTGGTCGAGGCAGGCCTCGCGCATGACGACATCATGACCGTCTACGGTGGCGGACTGTCGGCTGGCGCACAAGAACCGCGGATGGATGGCGAGAAGTTGGTCTGGGATGCCGCGCCTGCGCAATCAGGCGATGACAGCATTTTGCGCGGCGTTGCACACCCCTTTTCCCCCGATGGCGGCATGCGGTTGGTACAGGGCAATCTCGGGCGCGGCACATTCAAGACCAGCGCGGTCGATGAGGCACGCTGGACCATCGAAGCGCCCGCACGCGTGTTCGGCGATCAGAACGAAGTGCTGACCGCCTTCAAGGCAGGTGAACTCGATCAAGACGTTGTCGTCGTGGTCCGCTTCCAGGGGCCAGCGGCCAACGGCATGCCCGAACTCCATAAGCTCACCCCGGCGCTGGGCGTGTTGCAGGATAAGGGCTTTAAGGTCGCGCTGGTCACAGATGGCCGCATGTCGGGCGCTTCGGGCAAGGTGCCTGCCGCAATCCATATCAGCCCCGAAGCCGTGAAGGGCGGACCGTTGGGCAAATTGCGCGACGGCGATATCGTCCGACTCTGCGCCAACAAAGGCAGCCTTGAAGCGCTGGTTGATGCCGCCGAATGGGATGCGCGCGAACCTGCCAAACAACCACCTGCCGAACCGGGCGTGGGCCGCGAGCTTTTTGCCATCATGCGTCATTTCGCCGACGAAGCCGAAAAGGGTGGATCGGCGATGCTGGCGGAGGCCGGGCTGTGACCCGGCTCGTCACCGTCGACATCGGCGGCACCCATGCGCGCTTTGCTTTAGCGGAGGTTGCAGAGGGCAGGGTGGTCTCGCTTGGCGAACCCGTCACCATGAAAACCGCCGAACATGCGTCGTTCCAGACCGCATGGGAGGCGTTTGACGAGATGATCGATGAACCGATCCCGCAAGCGGTTGCCATCGCCATCGCCGGGCCGATCAACGCCGAGGTCATCA